>NZ_JBNYXZ010000015.1:0-186678 GCF_051380935.1 Janthinobacterium algoris
GAGCGCGTGAAGACCGAAATGAGCCTGCACGTACTCGCCTATAACCTCAAGCGTTTGATAACGTCGCTTGGTGTCGTCGGCATGATGGAAGCGGTCAGGGCGTATGCCCTTTTACTGAACCTACAGCGCGTGATTGGCGCGATTGCCGTGCTGCCTCAATCGGGAAACCCGGAAACTCGGCACGGCGCTCTGCGCGGCCTAACGAGACGCACAACACGCATCGGCATGTATAGTTCTCCTGGCAGGGCCTGATTCTGCGTTTTTACACGGCCTGGGCCGAAAGCGGACTCACGCGCCCGAAAGCTAATCAGGCTCCCTGCCTAGCAAGGAGACGGGTGCCCCCCCGTCTTCCGCACTGCCAGCCCGTCAACGTTACTTCCCCGTCACAGGTGCAGAACATCAACGCTACCACAGGGGGCAGCGCCACCACAAAAACCCCGACGTACCGGGGCAACCACATGGTCTAACCGCGGGCGCTGCGGCCGGGCAGCGCCAGACGCCGGCTGGTAGCGGCGGCAGCCGGGGCCGGCAAGCCGCCGGCCAGCTTCAACGCTTTTGCCTGGCTATCGCCACGCAGCCGGAACACGGCCACCACCTCGACCAGTTCCACGGCGCGGTCTTGCAGCGAGGAAGCGGCTGCGGCTGCCTCTTCCACCAGGGCCGCGTTTTGCTGGGTGACCTGGTCCATTTGCGAAATGGCCTGGTTCACCTGCTCGATACCGGCGCTTTGCTCGTGGCTGGCGTTGGCGATGTCGCCCATGATGTCCGTCACGCGCAAGATGCTGGCGACGATTTCTTCCATCGTCGCGCCCGCCTGATCAACCAGTGCGCTGCCCGTGTTGACTTTATCCACGGAATCCTCGATCAAGCCCTTGATTTCCTTGGCGGCAGCCGCCGAGCGCTGCGCCAAGTTGCGCACCTCGGTGGCCACCACGGCAAAGCCACGGCCCTGCTCGCCCGCACGGGCCGCTTCGACGGCCGCGTTCAGCGCCAAAATATTGGTTTGGAAGGCAATGCCGTCGATCACGCCGATAATGTCGGCGATCTTCTTTGCCGACTCGTTGATCGAACCCATCGTGCCCACCACTTGCGCCACCACGGCGCCGCCCTTGCGGGCCACGTCCGAAGCGGACACGGCCAGCGAGTTCGCCTGGCGCGCATTGTCCGTATTCTGGCGCACCGCCGAGGTCAGCTCTTCCAGGCTGGACGCCGTTTCTTCCAGCGACGACGCTTGCTGCTCCGTGCGCACGGACAAGTCCGCGTTGCCGGCGGAAATCTGCGCGGCCGCCACGCTGACCGTATCGGCCGACGTGCGCACGGTGGCGATCACGTCGACTATGCGTTCCAGGAATTTATTGAAGGCGGTGGCCGTGCGCCCCACTTCATCCATGCGCTCGACGGGCATGGCGGCCGACAGGTCCAGCGAGGCGCTGACGCGCTCCAGCGTGTGTTCGATATCGCCCAGGCCGCCGCTGATGGTGCGGTAGATATGCCAGGCCAGCGCGCCCGTCAGCAGAACGGCCACGCCCAGCACCGCCAGCATGGTGTTGAACGCCGTGTCGTAGGCGGCCAGGCTTTCGGCCTTCACGTCATCGACCAGCTTGTTGTTGTAAGCGATATGGTCATCCATGCTTTTTTTCGCGGCTGCCGCCGTGATGGCCAGCGGCGTGCCGGCCATCAAGGTGGCGCGCACGCCATCCATGTCGCCCGCGTAGGCGGCGGCAAAGAATGGCACGAGCGCGCGGCGGTAAGCTTCCATGGCGGCCTGGTCGGCGTCGAGCATCTTGCTGTCCGTCGCGTCGTACAGACGCTCGGCGCGGTAAGTGGCGATGACCTTGTCGAAATTCGTATTGGCGTCGGCCACGGCCTTGTCCAGCGCCGTCTTGTCGGCCAGGTTCGAGAACACGGACAAACGGTAGCCGGCAAGGCGCGAGTCGGCCAGGAAGCCCTTGGCCGCATTCAAGCCCTGGATGCTGGGGATGATGCGGTTTTGCACGGTATCGAAACGCTCCTGGGCGCGCTGCAGCTGGAAGGCGCCGCCGGCACCCAGCAATAGCAGGGCCAGCAAGGCGATGGTCAGGGTCAGAATTAATTGCTTGGTGATATTCATGGTGTTTCACAGTAAAAAGAGTGCCTGGCAAGGCCAGGCAGGATGAGTAGCTGCCGATCAGGTGGCCGGGGATCGGTTGCCGGGCTAGGCCGCCAGCGGGGAAGCGTCGGGCGTGCGGCGCAGCAAGTCGCCATGCTGGCGGCAAAACGCCAGGCCCGCCTTGTGGCCCACGTCGAATAGCAGCTGCATGTTCGAGCTGGACCAGTCCAGGGTGTCGGGCCAGTGCTGCTCCGGAATGCCGCCCATCAAGTCGAGCTTGAGCAAACGCCGCTTGGGCTGGCCCGTGCGCGCGTCGGTGTTGTGTTCGAGCTCGAACAGGCGCAGTTCGCTCTTAGAAATTTTCACCAGCGGCGTGATGATGGAGCGCACCCAGGCGTCGTACAGGTTGCGCGGCTTGCGCAGCAAGCGCTCGTCGCCCAGGATGTCGAGAATGACCAGGGTGTCGGCATCATGGTGCTCGCCCTTGCCTTCGATAAATGGCTCGAAATTGAGCGTATCGAGCGCCGCGCCTTCGATGTAGTCGTCGCCGGCGATGGTCGTGGGCGCATACAGGAAGGGAAACGACAGGGCCGCGCGCACATGGATAGCTTCGATCTCGTGCTTGCCCCAGATTTGCATGCGGTGCTCGCTGAGATTGTAGGCATTGATGTAGAAATCGGGGCGCATGCGCGCCACGCCCGAGAAATCCACGGCTTTTTCCAGGAACGGCAAGTGCGCGCACAGGCCCAGGCTTTTCGCCGACAGGTCCGATGGCGACAGCGACGACACCATCAGCTTGCCCCAGTCCGACCAAGCCGTGGGCACGCCCGCAAACGTTTGCTGGAACGCCTGAAAAAAAGGATTGTTGGCCGGCGGCTGGAAAGCATCGCGGAAAGTGCTCGCATGCATGCCCGGCTTCTGGAACACCTTATAGTTGATCGGAATCATCTTGTAGATGCTGTCGGCCACACCCGTGTCGGCCCAGCTTTGCAAGGCCTGGCGCGGCGTGGCCTCGTGCGGCGTCGTGTAAAGCAGGCCCATCAGCACACCGGCGCCCGAGGCGGAAATGACATCGAACTCGATGCCCTCATCGAGGAAAGCGGCCAGGGCACCGGCGATCAGGGTGGAATTTGGTGCACCGCCACCTAGCAGCAGACCCGTTTTACGGGCCGGTTTCGCTGTCGCAACTGGCGCCGGATTCGGCGGCGTCGTCATCACTGTCTTCATGCACACTCCCTGAACGGAACGGGGTTACCACCCGTTAATTGTTGGTTACTACACGCTTATGGCGCCTAATCCTGCGCATGCACCCGCAAGCACCTCGCCGATGTAATGTTGCAGAAACAGATATGAAATTAACATAAATAAATTCCTTATGGCAATTTCCATAACGCATGACCGGTATTCAGAAAGACCATAAGCTGATGCCTTGCGGCATGGCGTGATGCGGCGCAGCAAATATAAATCCAGCGCGGTTAGGAATAATCTCTTTGGGGTAGGAATATTCCGCAACCCGCCGCCAGTGCGGCGGCCAGCGAGATCAGCGCAGCTAGGCTGGGTCGGGAGGGGACGAAGAAAAGTGCAGGTGGGTACACAAGTGGTCAACAAAGACGCGAATTTTGGGCGACAGATGGCGGCTCGACGGCCACAGCACCCAGAACTTGCTCGCGTACAGCAGGTAGTCGGCCAGCACGGCTTGCAGGTCGCCGCGCGCGATGGCGTCGCGCACGATAAAGTCGGGCAGGTAAGCGAGGCCCACGCCCTGCGTGGCAGCGCCGATAAGCGCTTCGATATTGTTGCAGGTCAAGGCCGTTGGCAAGCGCAACTCGCTGCCGCTGTCGCCAGCGGCGCGCTGCAACGTCCATTCCTGCAACTTGCCCGTGCTGGGAAATTTATAGCGCACGCAGGCGTGTTCCTCCAGCGCGCGCGGCGTGGCCGGCACGCCATGCCGGACGAAATACGCGGGAGAGCCGACGATGGCAAAGGCAAACGGCCCCAGTTCGCGCGCCATCAGCCGCGAATCGGTCAGGGTGCCACTGCGCACGGCCACGTCAACGCCTTCGGCCACCAGGTCGACCAGGCGGTCGTTGAAATCGAGGTCGAGCTCGATCTCCGGGTACCGGTGCGTAAAGTCCGCCAGCAAGGGCAGGATGATGCGGTAGCCGATCACGGGCAGGCTAACCTTGAGCTTGCCGCGTGGCGCCACGGCCAGCTGCGACAATTCCGCCTCGGCATCACCGAGGTCGGCCAGGATGCGCTGGCAACGCTCGTAAAACAGCGCGCCCTCGTTGCTCAGGCTGATGCGCCGCGTACTGCGGTTGAGCAGGCGCACGCCCAGCTTTTCTTCCAGCCGCGCCACGCTCTTGCCCACGGCCGAGGCCGACACCCCGAGCAGCCGCCCGGCCGCCACATAACTGGAAGTTTCCGCCGCACGCACGAAGGCGGCGATGCCGTTCAAATTATCCATGCCACCCCGCCATTTGAATTAGGGAATATTTGTCCGTTATGAGTGGATTTTCAGCCACTTTCTCATGGATTACGTCCATATTATCATCAGACTCCCTCTTTCTGGAATCATTCCCATGGATACGAATCATCGTATGAAGCCTGCCTCCCCGGCAAGGCGCGCCTTCGTGCTGGCCGCCGTCTGCCTGGCCGCGCTGTGCATGCCGCTCAGTTTTACGGGCCCCGCCATCGCCATCCCCGCCATTGCCGCCGACCTGCACGGCACGCCGCTGGCGCTGGCGTGGATCACGAATGCCTTCATGCTCAGCTTTGGCGCTTGCCTGATGGCAGCCGGCGCGCTGGCCGACCGCTACGGCCGCAAGCGCGTGTTCTTGCTGGGCATGGGTGTGTTTTCCGCCGCCGCACTGGCACTGTCGGCCGCACCCGCCATCCTGTGGCTCGATGTACTGCGCGCCGTCCAGGGCCTGGGTTGCGCCATGGCCCTATCGAGCGGACTGGCGGCCCTGGCGCAGGAATTCGACGGCCCGGCCCGCGCGCGCGCCTTCAGCCTGATCGGCACGGCTTTCGGCGTAGGGCTGGCCTTCGGCCCCTTCCTGGCAGGCACATTGATCACGCATACGGGCTGGCGCGCTATTTTTGTCGCCACGGCCGCGGCCGGTCTGACCGCCCTGCTGGCCGCCGCGCGCGCCATGCGCGAATCGCGCGACCCGCAGGCGCAAGGGGTAGACTGGCCTGGCGCCCTGACGTTTACTGGCGCTCTCTCCCTGTTTACCTATGGCTTGCTGCAGGCGCCCGACAGCGGCTGGGGCAGCGCCGCCAGCCTGGGCCTGCTGGGTGGCGCGGCCTTGCTGCTGGCCGCGTTCATCCGCGCGGAGCGGCGCGCCGCGCGACCCATGCTGGACCTGTCGCTATTCCGCCTACCAGCCTTTGCCGGCGTGCAACTGCTGGCGGCCGCGCCCGCGTTTTCCTTTGTCGTGCTGCTGGTGTTGCTGCCGGCCCGCTTCATCGGCATCGAAGGCTACAGCGCGCTGGAGGCGGGACGCATGATGATTGCCCTGTCTACGCCCATGTTGGTGCTGCCGATCGTGGCCGGCATGGCAGCGCAGCGCATTGCCCCCGCGCACATTTGCGCCAGCGGCCTGCTGCTGGCGGTGGGCGGCTTGCTATGGCTCTCCACCTGCGCGCCGGGCCAGGCGCCCGCTAGCTTGCTGGGACCGCTGCTGCTGATCGGCTGCGGCATCAGCCTGCCCTGGGGCTTGATGGATGGCCTGGCCATCAGCGTCGTGCCCGTCGAACAGGCCGGCATGGCGGCCGGCATTTTCAACACGACGCGCGTGGCGGGCGAAGGGTTGGCGCTGGCCATCGTCAGTGCGCTGCTGGGCACGCTTACTGTCACGGCGCTGAGCGGCGCCGGCATTGCTGGCATTGGCGCGGAACAGGCGGCGCACGCCGGGCCCTTCCTGGCGCTGGGCGAGCTGCGCCATGCGAGTACCTTGCTGCCCCAAGTGGGCGCGGCCGACCTGGCGCAAGCCTACGGCACGGCCTTCCGCCACTTGCTGTATGTGCTGGCCAGCATTACCACCGTCTCAGCCCTGTTGATCCTGGCCTTTTTGCGTCATCCGGCCCCTGCAGCAACGGACTCGGCCACCCTGCCCGCTTGCAAGGCGCAAAACTAAGCCGCCCACATACCCGTAACGCCAATGCCCTCCCCCGCAGCATCCGGCGGCGCCCCACGCGTCGCCAGCCATCCTGATGTTTCTCCGCAACACTTAAAAAATTTCCAAGAACAAAACTAGTTTACTGATCAAAGCGCTTTGAACTATACTCAAAGCGCTTTGAAACATAGTTAAAGCGCTTTGGTTGTGCGAAGTGATGCGCGCCGATCCCACACCTATAAAAACACTGGAGACACAATGAACAAATTTTTCTTGAAAACATTGCCAGCGGCAGTGCTGATGGCCTTGAGCGCGTCGGCCCAGGCTGCCCTGCCGATCGACTTCGGCGGCTACATCCGCTCGGGCTTCGGCACCAGCAGCGAAGGTGGCAAGGAAGCTTGCTTCGGCTTGGCCGGTGCCTCGTCCAAGTATCGTCTGGGCAATGAGTGCGAAACCTACGGCGAGCTGAAATTCGGCGGCGAAGCCTTCAAGGCAGCCAACGGCACCACCTTCCGCATCAATACCCTGGTGGCGTTCTCCGTCAACCAGAACCAGGACTGGGAGCAATCGGACCCGTCGTGGCGCGAAATGAACGTGGTAGCCGACAAGATCGGCACGGGCGCCTTCGCCGAAGCGCGCGCCTGGGTCGGCAAGCGCTACTACGACCGCCAGGACGTGCATATCACCGATTACTACTTCTGGAATAACAGCGGCCCGGGCGCCGGCCTGGAAAACATCGACCTGGGCGCCGCCAAGCTGGCCTACGCCATCGTGCGCACGGCCGATGACGGCGACAGCAAGCGCATGGGCCTGTCCCACGACTTGCGCTTCTCCGGCATCAAGGTCAACCCGGATGGTGAACTGACGCTGGGCCTGCAATTCAACCAGAAACGCAATGCGCAAGGCGCGGCCCCCATCGCCAGCGGCCACTTGCTGACCATCATGCATACGCAAGGCAATCTGCTGGGCGGCTTCAACAAGGTGGCCTTACAGTACGGCAAAGGCAGCGCCGCCAACACGGGCGGCTTCAGCCTGGGCGCCAGCAAGGACGACAAGGTCGTGCGCCTGACGGAACAAATCATGATCCAGCCCAAAGGCGCCTGGTCGGGCATGGGTACCTTCGTCTACGAAGACAAGGAATCGGCAGGCGTGAGCAGCAAGTGGACGTCGATCGGCGCGCGTCCCGTCTACCACTTCACGGACAACTACAGCCTGGCCGTGGAACTGGGTCATGACATCGTCAAGCCGGAAGGCGGCGAAAGCCGCAACCTGACCAAGCTGACCTTTGCCCCGCAACTGTCGGCCGGCAACAGCTTCTGGTCGCGCCCCGTGCTGCGCGCCTTCTACACCTACGCCAAATGGAACAAGGCAGCCCAGTCGGCGGCCGCCGCGGAATCGGCGCTGTCGTCGACGGGCGTGTTCGGTGGCAAGACCAATGGCAGCTCCGTCGGCTTCCAAGTGGAAAGCTGGTGGTAATCGCAGGCCGCTAGAACTTTGGCAAGCGTCCATGGACGCTTGCCACAGGCAGCAACACCGCCCGCTCATCCAGGGGCAGGCAGTATCCGGACCCACCATTTCGCCGCTGCACGCGATGGCCGGCAGCTTCAATGTAGTGATTCAGCAGTATCCTCTTTTAGCGCGGGCGCCCCTGGGTTTGCCCGCGTATTTTTTTGGGCGCTGCCGCCGGTCGCCATGACCCTGATCATTCCGGCATTTATCAGATAAACTACCCCTAATCGCATTGCACTGCACCGCTCCCGCCCACCGGCAGGATGCCGGTAGCGGCAAGACCCACCCAGGATAGACCCCGACTGCAGCATTCATGAACCTCAAAAATCTCGCCAAAACGCTAGGAATATCCGAAACCACCGTCAGCCGCGCCTTGAATGGCTATCCGGAAGTGAGTGAACGCACGCGCGAACGGGTGCTGGCCGCCGCGCAGGCGGCCGGCTACCGCCCCAATCCCATGGCGCGCAGCCTGGCCGTGGGGCGCACGAATATCGTCGGCATCATCTATCCGCTGATGCCGAACGACCTGGCCGACCCCATGTTCATCGAAATTGTGGGCGGCATGTCGGAAGCGCTGGAAGCGCAGCAGATGGACATGATGATCGCGCCCGCTTCGGCAGGCAACGAATTCCACACTTATGAACGCATGGTCAAAGGACGCCGCATCGACGGGCTGGTGGTCGGACGCACCAAGCCGTTCGACGAGCGCATCGCCTACCTGGCGCAGCAGGGCATGCCCTTTGTCGCGCATGGCCGCACGCAGCTGAACCAGCCGCATGCCTGGTTTGACTACGACAACGAGGCGGGCATGCGTCTGGCCGTCGAGCGCCTGGCGCAGCTGGGCCACCAGCGCATCGGCCTGATCAGCGCCACGCCGGACCTGAACTTCGTGCGCCAGCGCGTCGAGAGTTTCCAGCACGCCATGCAGGCCGGCGGCCTGGCCATCGACCCGGACAACCTGGTCGACAATGCGCACGACCGCCGCGCCGGCTACCAGGCGATGCAGCGCCTGCTGGCCCGCTCGCCCCGTCCCACCGCCGTCATCGTCGACAATCACATGTCGGGCGTGGGCGCCGTGCGCGCCCTGCTCGACGCGGGCATCGCCATCGGCAGCGAGATGTCGCTGATCGTCTGGGGCGTAATGGAAGACTCCCTGGCCGGCCACAACGTCACCACCGTCGTCCAGCCCGACCCGCGCGGCGCCGGCGCGAAGATGATCCACATGCTGCTGGCCCTGATGGATGGCACGCCCGTCACCGATTTGCAGGAACTGTGGCCGTGCGAACTGCTGCCGGGCGAGTCGGCCGGCCCCGTGCCAAACTAGCCAATCCCGTATTCCCGGCACCGCCGGCCAGTTGGCCAGCGGTGCCGCCGCGTTGTCCTGAATTACCCTCATAAAAAAATCGTATGTCTCGTGCGTGTATCGCTTTACTTTTCAAAGCGCTTTGAACTATACTCATTTCATACCCAAAGCGCTTTGAATTTTAAAATAAGACGTTCGCCTACCAACCAGCAGCGCTGCCCTGATAGCCAAGGCTACAGGCAACTTTTAAGAAATCATTCATGCCGACCATCCAAAACAATCTCGCCCACCTGCCCGCCGACTGGTGGCGCAGCGCCGTCATCTACCAGGTCTATCCACGCAGCTTCCTCGACAGCAATGGCGACGGCATCGGCGACTTGCCCGGCATCACATCGAAACTTGCATACATCGCCGCCCTGGGCGCCGACATCGTCTGGATTTCGCCCTTCTTCACGTCGCCGATGAAAGACTTCGGCTACGACGTGGCCGACTTCTGCGATGTCGACCCCATGTTTGGTACTTTGGCCGATTTCGACCGCCTGGTGGCGCGCGCCCATGAACTGGGCTTGAAAGTGATGATCGATCAGGTGCTATCGCACTCGTCCGACAACCACCCTTGGTTCGTGGAAAGCCGCTCCAGCCGCGACAATGCCAAGGCCGACTGGTATGTGTGGGCTGACCAGAAACCGGACGGCACGGCGCCGAATAACTGGCTGTCCGTATTCGGCGGTTCCGCATGGCAATGGGAGCCGCGCCGCGGTCAGTACTATCTTCACGATTTCCTCGCCAGCCAGCCCGACCTGAACTTCCACAACCCGGCCGTGCAGCAAGCCCAGTTGGACAACCTGCGTTTCTGGCTGGAGCGCGGCGTCGACGGCTTCCGCTTCGATTCCTGCAACTTCCCGTATCACGACCAGCTGCTGCGCGACAATCCGCCAGCCGCGCAACGCGACGCGAGCAGCGTGTCGGCCATCAACCCGTACGGCATGCAAGCGCACGTGTACGACAAGACGCAGCCGGAAAACATCGCCTACCTGCAACGCGTGCGCGCCGTGCTTGACGAATATCAAGCCATTTCCATCGGCGAAGTGGGCGACGACAATGCGTTGGCCACCATGGCTGCCTACACAGGCGCCGACAAGCTGCACATGGCTTACAGTTTCAACTTGCTGACGGCGGAGTTTTCGGCCGAGCACATCCGCACGCAAGTGGAAGAATTCGAGGCCCAGGTGGCCGACGGCTGGGCTTCCTGGTCCGTGGGCAACCACGACAGCGTGCGCGTCATGACGCGCTGGGGCGGCGAAAACCCGTCGCCATCCCTGGCCAAGGTCGTGCTGGCCGTGCAGGCGGCGTTGAAAGGCACGCCGTGCCTGTACCAGGGCGACGAGCTGGCCCTGACGGAAGCGGACATTCCTTTCGAGGCACTGCAAGACCCATACGGCATCCCGTTCTGGCCCCAGTTCAAGGGCCGCGACGGCTGCCGCACGCCGATGCCGTGGGTGGCCGAAGCGCCGCATGGAGGCTTCAGCAATGCCACGCCTTGGTTGCCCGTGCCTCCGGAACATCTGGCGCGCGCCGTTGACGTCGAAGAACACGATAGCGCCTCACCGCTGCGCTTTGCGCAAAACATCCTCGCCTGGCGCCGCACCCTGCCGCAGTTGCTGCGCGGCGACATCGTTTTCTTCGATGCGCCCGAACCTGTGTTGGCCCTGCGCCGCGACTTGCCCGGCCAAGCATCCGTGCTGGCCGCCTTCAACCTGGGCACGGAATCGGTCACGTTCGCTTGGCCGGATGCGGCGCCAGCGGCCGACCTGGCAGGTCACGGCTTGCCGGGTAGCAAAGATGGCCAACAGGTCAGCTTGCCCCCGCATGGCGGCTGGTTCGGCACCCTGGCGTAAATCGCAGGCTTTGGCGGCCATGCCGCCAATTACAATAACGAGCCCCGCGTATCAGCGGGGCCGAATTGACAGATTGAGGACGACAGACATGGCTGGACTGAAGTTAACAGGCCTGAAGAAGGCATATGGCGACGTGCAAACCCTGCACGGCATTGACCTGGAGATCGCCGATGGCGAATTCATGGTCTTCGTGGGCCCATCGGGTTGCGGCAAATCCACCTTGCTGCGCAGCATCTGCGGCCTGGAAGAAATCAGCGGCGGCGATTTGTTCATCGGCAAGACGCGCATGAACGATGTGCCGCCTGCCAAGCGCGGCATCGCCATGGTGTTCCAGAGCTACGCCCTGTACCCGCACATGAGCGTGGCGCAAAACATGGCGTTTGGCCTGAAACTGGCCGGACAGAGCCGCGTACAGATTGCCGACGCCGTGCAGCGCGCCGCGCAAATCCTGCGCATCGAACCTTTGCTCGAACGCAAACCAAAAGACTTGTCGGGCGGCCAGCGCCAGCGCGTGGCCATCGGCCGCGCCATCGTGCGCAAGCCTGACGTCTTCCTGTTCGACGAACCGCTGTCCAACCTGGACGCATCGCTGCGCGTGCAGATGCGCATCGAACTGGCGAATTTGCACCGCGAATTGCGCTCGACCATGATTTACGTCACGCATGACCAGGTCGAAGCGATGACCCTGGCCGACCGCATCGTCGTGCTCAACGCGGGCCGCATCGAACAGGTGGGCGCACCACTGGAGCTGTACCACCACCCCGCCAATCTGTTCGTGGCCGGTTTCCTCGGTTCGCCCCGCATGAACTTCCTCAAAGGCAAGGTCCATAGCTACGCCGACGGCGTGGCCACCATCGCCACCAAGGCGGGCGGCATGCTGCAGGCCGCACTCCAGCAGCCGCTGGCCAGCGGCACGTCCGTCACCATCGGCGCGCGTCCCGAACACGTGCAAGCTTGCGTGCCCGGCGCCGCAGCCGCCATTACGGCCACCGTGCAAGCGGTGGAAAAGCTGGGCGACATCAGCTATCTGTATGTGCAAGTACCGGGCGGCGATGAGCCGCTGGTGGTGCGCGCCGATGCAGACACGGACTGGGCCATTGGCCAGAGCGTTGCGCTGCAAGTGGCGCCCGCCCGCGTCCACGTGTTCGACGAGCATGGCCAGACCCGTACCTGACACCCGGCTTTAAGGGGCCAGGCGCTACAGGCGCCGCCTGGCCTGGTTGTATCGTTTCAGCCTTGATACTCAACATAAACTTAGCATAAAAAAAGACACTGGAGATTGACATGTCCTTCACACACCCAAAACGCAGCTTCATCAAAACCACCCTGATCGCCGCCGCTCTGGCCGGCATCGGCAACCTGGCCGCCGTCAGCATGGCGAACGCGGCCGAAGCAGGCACCCTCTTGATCTGGATCAATGGCGACAAGGGTTACAAGGGCCTGGCCAAGGTCGGCGAGGAATTCACCAAGAAGACGGGCATCAAAGTCGTCGTCGAGCACCCGGAAGATGCACCGAACAAATTCCAGCAAGCAGCCGCCGCCGGCAAGGGCCCGGACATCTGGATCTGGCCGCATGACCGCATCGGCACCTGGATCGACGCCGGCTTGCTGCAACCATTGACGCCAAGCAAGGAAGCGCGCGCCGCCATCCTGCCGCTGGCCTGGAACGCCTTTACGGTGGGCGGCAAGACCTGGGGCTACCCGATCTCCATCGAAGCCGTCGCCCTCGTCTACAACAAGGACCTGGTGCCGAACCCGCCGAAAACCTTCGAGGAAATTGCCGCGCTGGACAAGAAATTGTCTGCGCAGGGTAAAAAAGCCATCCTGTGGGATTACACGAATACCTATTTCACCTGGCCTTTGCTGGGTGCGGGTGGCGGCTTCCCGTTTGAAGTCAAGTCCGATGGACGCTACGATGCGGCCAAGACAGGCGTCAACAATGCCGGTTCGCAAGCGGGCGTGAATGCGCTGATGACCCTGATCAACAGCGGCGCCATGCCGAAGGGCGCGGGCTACGCGGAAATGGAAGCCGGCTTCAACCAGGGCAAGATCGCCATGATGATCAACGGTCCATGGTCGTGGGACAACGCGCGCAAGTCGAAGATCAACTTCGGCGTGGCAACGATCCCTACCGTCGCAGGCAAGACGGCCACCCCATTCGTGGGCGTGCTGGGCGCGATGATTTCTAAAGCCAGCCCGAACAAGGACCTGGCGACGGAATTCCTGGAAAACCAGATGCTGCAGCTCAATGGCCTGAAAACCATCAACGCCGACGTCCCGCTGGGCACGCCAGCGAACAAGGTGCTGTTCGCGGAATTGAAAGCCAACCCGAATATCCAGGCCACGATGGAAAGCGCCCAAGCGGGCCGCCCGATGCCGAACAACCCGGAAATGGGCCGCTTCTGGTCGTCGATGCAATCGGCGCTGGAAAACATCACGCAAGGCCGCCAGACGACCAAGGATGGCCTGGACGCGGCGGCGAAGCGGATCACGACGGCGAACTAAGTCATTTCAAGGGGCTTGCCCCTGCGGGATCGGCATGCGCGCCACTGGCGCGCATGCCCCCCAGGTCTTTCACCATCTTCACAGGTATCCCATCGTGCGCAAGTTTATCGGCCCTACGGTATTGACCATCAGCATGGCGCTGGGTCTGTATCTGCTCTTCATGTTGTACATTTCCGGCCAGACCATGCTGGCCGCCGTTTTCCTCGGCTTGCTGACCCTGACGACGTTTGTCTTCACATCGCCGCGCGCCTATGCCTACCGTTATCTGTTTCCCGGCATCACGGCGGTCATCGTCTTCGTGCTGCTGCCGATGGTGTACACGGTGTCGATCGGCTTTACCAATTTCAGTTCGCGCAACCTGCTCACCTACGAACGGGCCACGCAATACCTGCTCGACGAGACGCAGCGCGTGGAAAGCACGGGCTACGCGCTGACCGTGCATGCCGACAACAAGGAATACCGCTTGCGCCTGGAAAGCCCGGACACGGGTGAAGTGCTGCTGACGCAGCCGCTGGCCCTCAAGCGCGCCGTGCCCCTGAAGGTGGAAGTGGCGCCGCTGGACCCCGTGCAAGCGCCCGTGCTGGCCCCGCCGCTGCCCATCAAGGACATCATCGCTCTGCAAAAGGACTTGAAGCTGCTGACACTCATCCTGCCGAACAGGATCGAGCTGCGCATGGTGGGCTTGCGCGAATTCGGCCCCGTCGCGCATGTCTACAAGCAATTGCCCGACCTAACCCTGAAGAAAATCGCCACGGGCGAGCTGGTCAAACCGAACTTCAAGACGGGTTTTTATGAAATGCCGGATGGCACGAAGCTGGAACCGGGCTTCAAGGTGAATGTGGGCTTTGCCAACTTCGTGAAGATTTTCTCCGACGAAGCGTTCCGCGGCCCCTTCCTGCGTATTTTCGTGTGGACCATCGTTTTCGCCCTGATCAGCGTGGCCACCACCACGGGCCTGGGCATGGTGCTGGCCGTGCTCTTGAACTGGGATGCGCTGCGCTTCCGCGGCCTGTACCGCACCCTGCTGTTCCTGCCATACGCCGTGCCGGGTTTCATTTCCATCCTCGTCTTCAAGGGCTTGTTCAATAACAACTTTGGCGAAATCAACCTGGTGCTCGACGCCCTGTTCGGCATCAAGCCCGCCTGGTTCTCGGACACCACCCTGGCCAAAGCCATGATCCTGATCGTCAACACCTGGCTCGGCTACCCCTACATGATGGTGGTGTGCATGGGCTTGATCAAGGCGATCCCGTCGGACCTGTATGAAGCCTCGGCCCTGGCCGGCGCGGGACCGCTGACGAATTTCTTCAAGATCACCCTGCCGTTGATCATCAAGCCGCTCACGCCCTTGATGGTGGCCAGCCTGGGTTTCAACTTCAATAATTTCGTACTGATCAGTTTGCTGACGGGCGGGCGTCCCGATTTTCTCGACACGACGCTGCCGGCCGGCACGACGGACTTGCTGGTGTCCTATACCTACCGCATCGCGTTCGAGGATTCCGGCCAGAACTTTGGCCTGGCCGCCGCCATCTCGACCCTGATCTTCTTCCTCGTGGCCGCGATTTCGCTGGTCAACATGCGCCTGACGCGCATGAACAAAGCATAAAGGACAGTTCATGGCTATCGTTGTCGACCGTTCCAACCGCTGGCGCATCCTGGCGGCCCACGTCGCCGTGATCGCGCTGATCGCGTTGGTGATGTTTCCCTTCCTGATGATTTTGTCGATCTCCCTGCGGCCCGGCAACTTCGCCTCGGGCAGTTTGATACCGCCCGAGATCAGCTTCGAGCACTGGCGATTGGCGCTGGGCATGTCTTACCAGGCGCCCAACGGCGCCCTGGTCGAGCCGGATTTCCCCGTACTGCTGTGGCTATGGAATTCCATCAAGGTGGCCAGCATGAGCGCCACCGTTACCGTGCTGCTGTCGACCACCTGCGCGTATGCATTCGCGCGCATGCAGTTCCGCTTCAAGTCGCAAACCCTGTCCGCGCTGATGCTGCTGCAGATGTTCCCCGCCGTGCTGGCCCTGGTCGCCATCTACGCCATCTTCGATGTGCTGGGCAGCTACGTGCCGTGGCTGGGCATCGACCACCACGGCAGCCTGGTGCTGGCCTACACGGGCGGCATCGCCCTGCATATCTGGACCATCAAGGGCTACTATCAAACCATCCCCGTCGAAATCGAGGAAGCAGCCAAGGTCGACGGCGCCACGCAATGGCAAGCGTTTGTCTACGTGCTGCTGCCGATGACGGTGCCCATCCTGATGGTGGTGTTTTTGTTGTCGTTCATCGGCGCCATCATCGAATACCCGATCGCCTCCGTGCTGCTGCATGAACAGAACAACCTGACCCTGGCCGTCGGTTCGAAACTGTTCCTGTACGAGCAAAAATACCTGTGGGGCGACTTCGCTGCGGCAGCCATTTTGTCCGGCCTGCCCATCACGGCCGTATTCCTGCTGGCGCAAAAATGGATGATCTCCGGCTTAACGGCTGGCGGCGTGAAGGGCTGACCATGCACCGCGCCCTGACTACGCTGGCCGCCCTGCTCTTGAGCGCTTCGGCGCAGGCAGGGAGCAAGGTTTCAGCAACATTCTCTGAAAACCCCATCGTCTACTTCGCCGTCACGGACCGTTACGCCAACGGCAATCCCGGCAACGACCACAGTTATGGCCGCGCCGCCGACCCGGCAGGCGGTGATGTCGGCAGCTTTCACGGCGGCGATATCGCCGGCATCACGCAACAACTAAAAGCCGGCTACTTCCGCGACCTGGGCGTCAACGCCCTGTGGATCACGGCGCCGTACGAGCAGATACACGGCTGGGTAGTCGGCGGCAAGCAGCAATTCCGGCACTACGCCTACCACGGCTACTGGGCGCTCGACTACACCACCATGGATGCGAACATGGGCACGCGCGAAGAATTGCGCGAAATGATAGACACGGCCCACGCGCAAGGCATCCGCGTGCTGTTCGACGTGGTGCTGAACCATCCCGGCTACGCGGACTTGCGCACCCTGGCCGAATACAAGGTGCCCGTGCTGTGGCCTGGCCATGAAAAGGCCGTGCTGCGCGACTATCACAGCTTCATCGACTACAACAACTTCGAATTCAAGCAGTGGTGGGGCCCGGACTGGGTGCGCGCCGGCTTGCCCGGCTACCCCGAGGGCGGCAAGGATGATTTCACCATGCAGCTGGCGTATTTGCCCGACTTCCGTACCGAAAGCAGCAAAGCCGTGGGCTTGCCGCCCATCCTGCAGCGCAAGGCCGACACACGCGCCGTCGCCCTGCCCGACACCACCGTGCGCGCTTACTTGGTCCACTGGCTGGCCGACTGGGTGCGCGAATTCGGCGTCGACGGTTTTCGCGCCGACACCGTCAAGCACGTGGAGGCGGCCAGTTGGCTGGCCCTGCGCGCGGCCGCCACCGATGCCCTGGCCGACTGGAAAACACGTCATCCGCAACAGAAAATCGACGATGCGCCATTCTGGATGACGGGCGAAGCGTGGGGCCATGGCCCGGAGCGCAGCAGCTGGCATGACGCCGGTTTCGATTCGATGATCAATTTCGATTTTCAACACCGCGCGGCCGGCGACTGGAAAAGCATCGATGGCGTGTACCGCCAGTACGCGGGCTTGCTGGGCAAGCGCATTGGCAATGAGCCCCGCCATGACATCCTGTCGTACATCTCGTCGCACGACACCAGCCTGTTCCCGCGCGACCGGCTGAAACACGGCTTGAGTGCCCTGCTACTTGCGCCGGGTGGCGTGCAGCTGTTTTATGGCGATGAAAGCGCGCGCCAGCCTGGCGCGGCGCCCATCGGCGACGAACAGCAGGCGACGCGCTCCGATATGAACTGGAACTCGCTCGACTCTGCCACCCTGGCGCATGCGCGCAAGCTGGGCCAGTTCCGCTTGCGCCACCCTGCCCTGGCGCGCGGCGAACATAGGTTCATCCATGAACAGCCGTATGCGTTCGCCCGCGTGACGAAAGAGGACGCCATCATCGCCGTGCCGGAGGCACTGGGCACCATCGAACTGAAGGTGCACGGCGTGTTCGCCGACGGCACTCCGCTACGTGACGCCTACACCAATCAAACCTACATCGTCAAAGATGGCGCCATCGCGGTAAACGCGGCCGGCACCGTCCTGCTGGAGAAAGCTGCACCATGAGTACCTATGACATTTTAGTGGTCGGCGGCGCCGGCATCGACACAATAGTGCGCGTCCCTTCCCTGCAACTACCCGTGGCCGATTCGCTGCACGTGCCGCCCATCCGCGATTACGTGGCGCACACGGGCAATGGCGTGGCGTTGGGCTGCCATGCGCTGGGCTTGCGCTGCAAGTTCATCGACTTCATCGGCGACGATGCGCAAGGCGCGGCCATCCTGCAGCGCTATAAAGATGCAAAACTCGATTTTTCACACCTCGTCGAACCCTCGGGCACGCGGCGCAGCGTCAACCTGGTCGACCCGCAAGGGCGCCGGCTGTCGCTATACGATGGCCGCCACCCGGAAGACGTGCGCATGCCGTCCGCCTTTTACCTGCCCTACCTTGGCCCCGCGCGCCACGCGCACTTTTCCATCATGGGCTGGGTGGCGGCGCTGTTTGACGATGCGCTGGTATGCGGCACCACGGTGTCGACCGATTTGCACGACTGGGATGGCGTCAACCCGCACCACCAAGTCTTTGCCCTGCGCGCCGACCTGGTGTTCCTCAGCACGGCCGCACTGGGCGAACGCACGCAGTCCGTCATGCGCGCCATCATGGAGCAAGGTCGCGCGCAAGCCGTGGTCGCCATGGCCGGAGCGGACGGCGCGTATGTGCTGGAACGGGGCAGCGCATCCGCGCGCCACTATCCGTGCGCGCAACTGGACTTGCCCGTGGTGGACACGAATGGCGCGGGCGACTCCTTCGTCGCCGCTTTCTTGCAGGCATGGCTGGATGGCGCGGGCATCGACGCCGCCATGCGCCGCGGCGCCATCGGCGGCGCGTTTGCCTGCGCCCAGCACGGCACGCATGAACGTTTCATCGCGTTGGCACAGCTGAATGACTTATATCAAGATAGCACTAAGTAACCCCCAATAAATTATTGTGTTTTCTGACTTCCATAACCGGCGCTGTGCGGTGTTGCCCGCAGCTAGCAGTGCTCGCACTGCGTCGCTGCAGGCGCCTTGCACAGCATCCGGTTCTGTTCGTCATAAATTCACAATATTTTCCCGAGGATTACTTAGCTTATGACTAAATATTCTATCAAGCGTAACAGCCTGGCAAGTGGCGCATGGCACAATGGCTGCGGATTTCACCACCGCATACCATCGACACCGGAGACCACATGAGAATCGAAACCCTGGCCGTGCACGCCGGCTACACCCCCGACCCGACCACCAAGGCCGCCGCCGTCCCCATCTACCAGACGGTGGCCTACGCCTTCGACAATGCCCAGCATGGCGCCGACCTGTTCGACCTCAAGGTTGCCGGCAATATCTACACGCGCATCATGAACCCCACGCAGGACGTGCTGGAAAAGAGGGTCGCTGCGCTGGAAGGCGGCGTGGCCGCGCTGGCCGTGGCGTCGGGCATGGCGGCGATCACCTACGCGATACAGACCATCGCCGAAGCGGGCGACAATTTCATCTCCGCCAGCCAGCTGTATGGCGGCACTTACAACCTGTTTGCCCACACCTTGCCGCAGATCGGCATCGAAGTGCGCTTTGCCGATGCGCGCCAGCCCGAGACCTTCGCCGCCCTGATCGACTCGCGCACCAAGGCCATCTTCTGCGAATCGATTGGCAACCCGCTGGGCAATGTCACCGATGTAGCGAAGCTGGCCGAGATCGCACACGCGCACGGCATCCCGCTGATCGTCGATAACACGGTACCGAGCCCCTATTTATTCCGCCCCATCGAGCACGGCGCCGACATCGTCGTCCATTCGCTGACCAAATACCTGGGCGGCCACGGCACCACCGTGGGCGGCGCCATCGTCGACAGCGGCAAATTTCCATGGGCAGAACACAAGGAGCGCTTCAAGCGCTTGAACGAACCGGACGTGTCGTATCATGGCGTGGTCTACACGGAAGCGTTCGGCCCCGCCGCCTTCATCGGCCGCGCGCGCGTCGTCCCGCTGCGCAACATGGGCGCGGCGATTTCGCCTTTGAGCGCCTTCCAGCTGATCCAGGGCATCGAGACCCTGGCCCTGCGCATGGACCGCATCTGCGACAACACCCTGGCCCTGGCCAAACACCTGAAGCAGCATCCGAAAGTCGCGTGGGTCAACTACGCTGGCCTGGAAGACCACCCGGACCACGCGCTGGTGAAAAAATACATGAACGGCCGCGCCTCGGGCATTTTGTCCTTCGGCCTGAAGCTGGCAGACGGTGCGAATGTCAACCCGGACCCGCGCGCGGCTGGCGCACGCGTGCTCGACGCCCTGCAACTGTTTACGCGCCTGGTCAACATCGGCGACGCCAAGTCGCTGGCCACCCACCCGGCGTCGACCACGCACCGCCAGCTCAATGCCGAAGAACTGGCCAAGGCCGGCGTGTCCGAAGACATGCTGCGCCTGTCCGTGGGCATCGAGCATATCGACGACTTGCGCGAAGATCTGGAACAGGCGTTGAACGCGGCCTGAACCAAACTGAAATCCAACTGAAATCCAACTGAAATCCAACTGAAATCAGGCTGGAAGCCTGTCCCGGCACATGCATGCCTCCCCTGCCGGGATAGGCTCCTGCATACCGTAAAGTGAAGTCGGCGTTCTCGCAGAGCGCCAGCGACGCTTCTGTCATCCTCACTATGGTTGAACTGGATAGCCCCCAGGTCCAGCCCAGCGCCTCTTTATCTCCCCCACCCCGCATCCTCTGATGCCATGCCTATGCCATGGCGACTTATTCGGCACTCCTGCCGGAATCGATGATCGGCGAACGTCCGTGCGCCAAGGCAAGTGGCGAGCAACTGGCCTATGCACCGCTGCGCATGGCCGATATTGTCATTCTGCCGAAACGAATCCAAACGAACAAAAAAGAAGAAATTTATGTTGTTAAATTTTCGAACATGCGTAAAATACAGAAAAAAAAGCGCATTATTCTTCACTTCAGCGCATTTTTCTTCCTGGTCGCATGAACACTTGCATGCGCCAATGGCAGTGGCACGAAGGCGCATGCTAGCGACTGCGTGGCTGAATGAAAAAAACAAGCTGAAACCATGCACTTTTTGTAGCCCATAGCGGCCTATCACCACCTCCAGGATCATGATGCAATCGACAATCAAGCAGCTAGCGCAACAGGACTGTGATCTTTTAATCGTCGGCGGCGGCATCAACGGCGTCGGTATCGCGCGCGATGCGGCAGGCCGCGGTTTGCGCGTCATCCTGTGCGAGCAGCACGATCTGGCTCAGCACACGTCCTCGGCCAGCACAAAACTGATACACGGCGGGCTGCGTTATCTCGAGTATTACGAATTCAAGCTGGTGCGCAAGGCCTTGCAGGAACGCGAATTGCTGTTGCGCACTGCACCGCACATCATGTGGCCGCTGCGATTCGTCATGCCTCACGATGCCGGGCAACGGCCAGCCTGGATGATCCGTGCCGGACTGTTCCTGTATGACCATCTGGCGCGACGCACTTTCCTGCCGGCCTCGGAAGGCGTGTCGCTGCGCCAGCACGTGGCGGGCGGGCCGCTGAAAGGCGATTTCCGCAAGGGCTTCGTCTACTCCGACGGCTGGGTGGACGATGCGCGCCTGGTGGTGCTCAATGCGCTGGACGCCAGCGAACGCGGCGCCAACATCCTGACCCGCACCCGCTGCGCGGCGGTACGCCAGGAAGGCCAGGGCTGGCACGCCACGCTGGAGAGCGAGCAGCATGGCCGCATCGAGGTGACGGCGCGCGCCATCGTGAATGCCGCCGGCCCCTGGACCGCGCAATTCGCCAACGCCGCCTCGGGCGTGAGCAATACGCACGGGCTGCGGCTGGTCAAGGGCAGCCACATCATCGTGCCGCGCCTGTTCGACCACCCTTACGCCTATATTTTTCAGAACCAGGACAAACGCATCATCTTCGCGATTCCCTATCAGAACGAATTCACCCTGATCGGCACCACCGACCTGGAATATACCGGTGAACCCGGCAAGGTGACGATCAGCGACGGCGAAGTGCGCTATCTGTGCGAGGTGGCCAACCGTTACTTCACCAAACAGATTGCACCGAGCGACGTGGTCTGGACCTATTCCGGGGTGCGTCCGCTGCTCGACGACAGCGCGCAAAACGCCTCGGCGGTGACGCGCGACTACCTGCTCGAATGCGACCCGAACACCGCCCCCTTCCTCAATATCTGGGGCGGCAAGATCACCACTTACCGGAAACTGTCGGAAGAAGCGCTGGCCATGCTGCAGCCGCGCCTGGGCCGCGATGCGCCGGACTGGACCGCCTCGGCACCCTTGCCGGGCGGCGACCTGGAGCAAGCGGGCGCACTGGTTGAGAACATCGACTTCGAGCGCTTTGCACAACAATTGCACGCCCAGTACCCATGGCTGCCGGGCAAGCTGGCGCAACGTTATGCGCGCTGTTACGGCACCCGCGCCAGGCGCATGCTCGGCACGGCAAAGAATATGACGGAGCTGGGCGAGGAACTGACGCCCGGCGTGTACGAACAGGAAGCGCGTTATCTGTTTGCGGTGGAATGGGCGCGCAGCGCCGAAGACATCCTTTGGCGCAGAAGCAAATGCGGCTTGTACTGCCAGCCACGGCATGTGGCGCGTCTGGAGGAATGGATCAAACAGATGTCGATGCATGAGATGAGCGCTTGAAAAAACAAGCCTGAGAGTTGGGATGGAGACACAGTAGGGATGTAGGCACGCCGGTATCGAGGCGAATGGCGTTCGCCGCGCCGAAGGCCGGCCATGCGCACCGTTCCTCGCGGCCTAGCCTTGCCTGGGCCATCTCCATGGACACGGGATGACAGTTTTACCGAGCGACCGGCGCGGCAAAGACCGGCAAAAAAAATCAACTATAGACGGAGAGAAGACATGCAGAAGATGGCGATGAAGGACCAATACATTCTTGCGCTCGATCAGGGAACGACAAGCTCGCGCGCGGTGTTATTTGATCGGGCCGGCAACATCGTCTCGGTAGCACAAAAGGAATTCCCGCAAATATATCCGCAGCCGGGTTGGGTCGAGCATGACCCACAGGATATCTGGTCGACGCAGGCCGGCGTCGCCGCCGAAGCCGTCACGCATGCGGGATTGAATGGCGCATCGATCGCCGCCATCGGCATCACCAACCAGCGCGAAACCACCATCGTCTGGGACCGCGAGACCGGCCGGCCGGTGTACAACGCCATCGTCTGGCAAGACCGCCGCACGGCCGATTTCTGCGATGAGCTGAAAGGCCGCGGCCTCGAGGCCATCGTGCGGGAAAAAACCGGTTTACCGATCGATTCATATTTTTCCGCAACCAAGATCCGCTGGATACTCGACAATGTTCCAGGGGCGCGCGAACGCGCCAACCAGGGCAGGCTCGCCTTCGGCACTGTCGACAGCTGGCTGGTCTGGAATCTCACGCAGCAAGGGCTGCACGTCACCGATGTCACTAACGCCTCGCGCACCATGCTGTTCAACATCCACACGCTGGAATGGGACGACGAGTTGCTGTCCATGATGGATATCCCGCGCAGCATGCTGCCTGAAGTCCATCCGTCTTCCGCCGTCTACGGCGCCACCAAAACCACCTTGTTCGCCTCCGCCGTGCCGTTGGCCGGCATCGCCGGCGACCAGCATGCGGCGCTGTTCGGCCAGATGTGCACCAAGCCAGGCATGGTCAAGAACACATATGGCACAGGTTGCTTCCTGGTGATGAACACGGGCGATAAACCGATTGAATCGAAGAACAATCTCGTCACCACGATTGCATGGCAGATCGGCGAACAAGTCAACTATGCGCTCGAAGGCAGCATTTTCATCGGCGGCGCGGTCGTGCAATGGCTGCGCGACGGGCTCGGCATCATCAAGAGCGCCGCTGAAATCGAGGCGCTGGCGCGCTCGGTGCCGCATGGCGACGGCGTCTATCTGGTGCCGGCCTTCGCCGGACTCGGCGCGCCGCATTGGAATCCGCGCGCCCGCGGCACGCTGTTCGGCGTGACGCGCGGCACCACCTCGGCCCACATCGCGCGCGCCGCGCTCGACAGCATCGCCTACCAGTCGCTGGATGTATTGAAGGCCATGGAAGCCGACTTGGGCGGCAAGATTACCGAATTGCGCGTCGACGGCGGCGCGGTGGCAAACGATTTGTTGATGCAATTCCAATCGGACCTGCTCGGCGTCGACGTGGTGCGCCCGCAAATCAGCGAAACGACGGCCCTGGGCGCGGCGTATCTGGCCGGCCTGGCAGTCGGCTACTGGAAGGATGTCAGCGACATACAGGACCAATGGAAACTGGACCGCCGTTTCACGCCAGCGCTCGACGCAAGCACAGTGAAGACCCACATACAAGGATGGCAGCGTGCGGTCAACGCCAGCAAAGCCTGGGCCGATGCGGTCTGATCCGCCAGGCGCCCATCCCCCACACTTCACTGGAAGCTTCACATGAATCCTTTATTCGCCGAATTCATCGGCACCACTTTGCTCGTCCTGCTGGGCAATGGCGTGGTCGCCAACGTCATCTTGCAAAAAACCAAGGGCCACGACAGCGGCCTGGTCGTGATCGCCATCGGCTGGGCAATGGCAGTCTTTGTCGCCGTGCTGTGTACCGCTGCCGCCAGCGGTGGCCACCTCAATCCGGTGGTGACCGTGGCACTGGCGGTGGTCGGGAAATTCCCTTGGGCAAAGGTTCCCGCCTATGTCGCCATGCAGATGCTCGGTGGCATGATGGGGGCATTTCTGGTATGGGTGATTTACTACAAGCACTTCGAGGCCACCCCCGATGGCGACACCAAACTGGCGGTCTTTTGCACCGGCCCGGCGATCCGGGGCACCTTCGGCAGCCTGGCCGCCGAAATGATCGCCACCTTCGTTCTCGTGTTTGCCGTGTTGAACATGGCGGCGCCAAGCTTCGGACTGGGCGCCGTGAGCGCCTTGCCCGTCGCCCTGCTGGTACTGGGCATAGGCGTGTCGCTCGGCGGCACCACGGGTTACGCGATGAGCCCGGCACGTGACTTCGGTCCGCGCATCATGCACGCCATCCTGCCCATCCCGGGCAAGCGCGACAGCGATTGGCGCTATGCCTGGGTGCCGGTCATCGGCCCGCTGCTGGGCGCCGTCCTGGCGGCACTGCTATACAACAATTATAAGTTCTAGGTCCAATCCCACGACTCCCCCTGCTCGCAGCACAGGGCCGTCTTGCCAGGCAGGACGGATGACAACGCCACGGCCAGAGCGGCGTGGAGTGGACTTCATGCCATAATCGGCGGCATGTCTTCCCCTCCTACCTCCCTTGAACAGCCGGTATCCGGTCAGTTCCGCGCCGAATATGCACGGCGCATGAATGCCGTGCTTGACCATATCGACCGCCACCTGGATACGCCGCTGGATCTGGCGCAGCTGGCCGACGTCGCGCATTTTTCGCGTTTCCACTTTCATCGCGTGTTCGCCGCCTGGATGGGCGAGACGCTGGGCGACTATGCGCGCCGCCGGCGCCTGGAAACGGCCGCCCTGCGGCTGGCCGTGCGCCCCGACGAAACGATACTGGACATCGCGCTGGCGACGGGTTTCGGTTCCGGCGAAGCGTTTGCGCGCGCCTTCAAGCTGAAATTCGGCTGCACGCCGACAGCCTGGCGCGCCGGCGTCGCCGCGAAAAACGCCGCCATGCTCACGGCCATGCGCCTGCGCCGGCAAGATAGCAATCCGGATCAGGCCATGCGCAATGCAGATCAGGCAAAGCTGCCGAACTTCCAGCACCATGGGCACTCCAATCCACTTCATAGAGAGAGTCCCATGCAAGTTACCATCCTCGACCTGCCGTCCGCCACCGTGGCGTGCCAGCGCCATATCGGCCCTTACGGCCCCGCCATCAGCGCCTTCTGGCGCGACACCGTCGCGCCATGGATGCAGTCGCACGGCCTGGGCGACGCGACCTGCTACGGCATCGGCCATGACGATCCCAGCATCACGCCGCCAGGCAAATGCCGCTATGACGCCTGCGTCGCCGTTCCCGATGGCTTCCAGGCAGGTGGCCGGGCCAGCATCACCACTCTGCCGGGCGGGCGCTATGCGGTGGCACAGTTCAAGGGACCATCCAGCGCCATCGCCGACGCATGGACGCGCATGACGCGCGAATGGCTGCCGGCCAGCGGCCTGCAATGGGATGAGCGCCCCTGCTTCGAGCGCTTTTCCGCCGCCACGGCGATGGACCCGGCCAACGGCGAATTCTCTTGCGACATCTGCATCCCCGTGCGGCCGCTGTAGCTTCGGCGCGCGGCACTGGCGCGCGTCGTCGATGATGCCGCGTTTTCGGACGAGATACTGGCAGCCGTAAGCTCCGCCTTCGCGGCGTAGGTCGGAGTAGCGGAGCGTCATCCGACATCACCAAATGCGCCAACAAGGCTGTCGGATGACGCGGCATACGCCGCTAATCCGACATTCATCGCGCTGCCGCCAGCACTTGCGCCACCTGCCGGACCCTCCCGGCCACCGTGCCGGATACATGGATAAAAGCGATCCCCCGCCGCGCCAATTCGGCCTGGTACCACGCATGCTGGCGCGCGCGGAAATCCCCGTCGCGGCGCGTGCCATCCTGGATGAAGGGGAAGTCGGGCGCGCACAGCAGCACCAGGTCGTAGCGGTGCTCGGCCAGCTGCGCCAATTCTTGCTCGGCCTTGCCGAACATCTCGACGCAGTAGAAATAGGTGGTCAGGGGCGAGGTATCGCAAAACAGCCAGCGCTGCACGGCCATGGCGGCTTGCGCTTCGCGGCGCAGCTGCTCGCGGCCGATCTTGAGCAGATCGTCGTAATGTAATACGCCATCCTGGCTTTCCCACAGCTCGCGGCCATACTCGGCCACCCAGCCGGTATCGAAATGCGCTGCCAGCGCGGCCGCCAGGGTCGTCTTGCCGCTCGATTCGCCACCGAGCACGCACACGCGCGTGACGAAATGGGCACGCACCAGGGGCGACAAGAAGGCGCTGTGCGCCTGCGGGTCTTGCCGCACCAAGGTTCCGGACACCGGCACCAGCGCTCTCACCTGGTCCACGCTGACGTGCGCCACCGGCCCGCTTGCATAATGGCGTTCCAGCGCCCGCGCAAAGCCGGGGCCATAGTCTTCGCTGCTGAACACGGCGTCGACGGGCAGCGCCAGCACCATCCAGCACAGCCAGCCCATGAAATGGCGATGCAGTTCGCCGTCGTCGTCGTTGTGCGGCAAGGTCCGCGCCGGCACGCCGCGCGCTGCGCACAGGGCGGCCAGGCGGGCATCGTCCAGCACCACGATTTGCGCTTGCGGAAATTGCGCGCGTAGCCAAGCTTCCCGGCGCACCGGTTCCAGGCCGGGAAATTCAGGCTTGGTGTAGCTGACCACGAGCAGTTCTTCGCAAGCCTCCTGCGCACGATAGAGCAACAGTTCGTGGCCCTTGTGCAGCGGGCAAAATTTACCGACCACCAGGCCGCGCTTATAAAGCTTCATGCTGCCGCTTCCTGAAAATCCGAGGTGTATTGAATGATCTTGTCTTCCGCCAGCAAGGTCTCGACCGTGATGTCGCCGAAAAAAGGCGCCAGCAAGGCGCACGCCTGGTCCGCCTGCCGCATGGCGCCCGGCGCCAGGCGCAGCACGACGCTACCGCCGCCCTGCTGGTGCACGCCGAACAAGGCGATGGCCAGCGGCTTCAAGGCATGCGTGATATCGATATTGTTGATCCATACGCCGTTGATCGTCCTGTAGCGCAAGGGACTGCGGCCGGCCAGGCCCACCAGCACAGGCCCATCCGGCCCATGCGCCAGCGAGGCGTAATCACCGGTGCGGTAGCGCACCAGGGGCAGGCAGAAATTGAAGCCGCCCGTCACGGTGATTTCGCCGCGTGCGCCATCCGGCACGGGCTGGCCGCCGACGTCGAGAATTTCCACGTACAGCCGGTGCTGCAGCAGTACGTGGCCACCCGCCTGTTCGTCGTAGACGGCGACCGGCCCCACTTCATTGAGCGAATAGATGTCGAGCACGGGGCGGCCGAAACGCGC
Source organism: Janthinobacterium algoris (assembly GCF_051380935.1). Taxonomy (NCBI): domain Bacteria; kingdom Pseudomonadati; phylum Pseudomonadota; class Betaproteobacteria; order Burkholderiales; family Oxalobacteraceae; genus Janthinobacterium; species Janthinobacterium algoris. The sequence continues at coordinate 27,579 of NZ_JBNYXZ010000015.1, forward strand.
TTCCAGGCGTGCGCGCATGCCGGGCAACAGCATCATCGAGACGGACATCAGCGCGGCTGGCTTATGCACCATGGGCAAGGTCAGCAGCTCGGCAAACGAAATGGGGTCGCCGGCGATCAATTCGGGCGCCATGGCATCAAGATAGCGCGCGCGGTCGTCCGGGTCGCGCCAGTCGTCCACGTGCAGATTGATCTTCGCCAGGCCCGATTCATACATCGTGGGCGTGACGGAGACATAAGTGAAGCAGCGGCGCTGATGCCCCAGCAGCATGACGCCCACCTGGCCCGCGCCATGGAGCAGGGTCACGCCGAAGCGGCGCAGCGCGCGCTTGTGGAAGGCCAGGTAGCGCCCCGCCACCAGCGGGTGCGAAGCGATCAGCAGCGGGTGGCCTGTGGTGCCCGTCGTCTGGAAATTGATCATGCGCGCCAGGTCAGCATCGTCGGGTACGAAGGCGGCGATATCGTGCGCCAGCTCGGCGCGGCTGATGGGCGCCACGTCGGCAAGGCGGGCAGGCGGCGAACCGCAGGCGCGGTAGTACGGCACCGTGGCGTAAGTCGCCTTGAGGAAATCGGGCAGCCAGGACGGCGGCGCGGCGGCGCTCCAGCTGATCGACGCATCCATGACCTCCTGCTCAAAGGCACGCAGCGCATCGACTTCGTCAGCCAGCAGCTTGTTGCCACTGCGGTTGCGGTACTGGGGGGCTGCGGGATGGCTGCGCAGTTTTTCCAGCATGCGCGCGCCGGTTTGCGTCAGGGTGGGACAGTAATCGCGGTCCGATTCCCAGGCGCCGTCCGGAAGATTGACGTCAGGTTTGCCAGCGAGCGTCATTCGCGCGACCACTTGTCGGCCGATTCCTCCGCCGCCTTCTTCGCCAGCGCCTCACGGATCTCGCGTGCGCGCTGTTCGGCCAGCCGGCTCGCTTCGAGCAGGCGCCGGCGCTCCGTGCCGCTGATGGCAGACAATCTGTCCGTGGCCTGCGCCACGCTTTCATCGCTGGGCCTAAAACCCAGGCGCGCCAGCACGATGCGCGCCAGTTCCTCGCGCCGCTCCGGGTCTTGCGTAAACTGGTGGGCAGGCGTGGCGGCGGCAAGTTCGCGCGCCGCCTCGCCCAGCAACTGCAACAAGTCGTACTGCGGCAACTGCTGCCCGGTGAACCACTCGTCGGCCAGCAGCCAGCACAGGATCATGGCCAGCGCCAGCCGGTTACGGTCCGCTTTCACTTGCGCGCCGATAAAATCCTGCAGTGACGCGGCCGGCGCGCGGGCGCCATGCAGCAGCAAGATGTCGTTAACCAGCGCGGCAACCGCCACCGCCTGCGCATTGGCGACGCCGGCGATGCGGGGCTCGGCGAGGAATTCGACGGGTGTATCGGCCAGGCGATGGGTCAGGATTTCAAGGTGGGGACCGGGAGTGTGCATATCATGATTGTATATAGTGGCGCCGGCTGAACGCCCGCGCAAAGTCCAGCAAATCCTCGTAGCGCTCGACGGCGTGGATATCCCAGCCCTGTTCACGGCGCGCGCGTTTCAACGCGTCGTAGGTCTGCTGCAGCCACTTGTTGGCTGCCGCGCAGTCCCAGTCGCGCTCCAGGTTCAGGGCCATGGTGCCTCCCGCGCAGCCCTGGGCCAGCGCCTTGGCGGAAATATCCCAGCCGCTGTTGCCGATTTCATCATTGTCGAACATGGTGCTGATGCCATCGTCGGAAATCATCAGGATGTGCGCTGGCCGTTCTCGCTTGGCCGCATAAGTCTGGCGCAGGCGGTGGATGGGGAAACAGGTGCCGCCGCCAAAAAATTCCGTCAGCACGCCCAGGATCATGTCTTCATCGCGCACGAAACCTGGCGTCTGCATCACCTCATTCTTGCCGCTCCACAGCGTCACCTGCACTTTCGCTCCCGCGCGCAGGGCGGACAAGGCGATAACGGCGCCAGCCAGGGTCAGAAACGAAGTATGCGCCTGCGGGTTCGGCATGGAGCCGGAACTGTCCACGTACATATCCAGGTCGACAGGCACGGCGTCGATGGCGCGCGCCGGTTCGCGGCCATACACGCGGCGCACGGTGGTCACGCCGGGCACGGGGCGCGGCGACTGCATCACGGACTGCAGCCAGTCGATGTCGTCCAGCGGGTCACCGATCTCCCATGGCTCCAGTCCCTCCATCTGCGGCTCCTGCGATTCGGGCGCGGGGCGGCTGGGGAATGCGACCAGATGCGGCAAGGCCCGTTCGCGGTAGTAGCGGATGGCGATTTCATGGTCGCTCAGGTCCACGCCCGAGGCCTTTAAAATGTCGCCCAGCTCGAACGGTTCGCGCAGTTGGCCGCCAGCCGGCCTGGCCGGCACCTCGGCTTGCGGCTCCTCGCCATCGAGGCCGGAGATGCGCTTGTCGTGCACGGGGTGGATGGCGCCGCCCTCCTCGTCATCCTCGATCTGCTGCGCGCCATACGTCTGGCAACCACGCGCGGCATCGCGCGTGTCCTGCAGATAGCGGCTGGGGTCAAGACTATCACCCAGGGCACCCGTGTCTTCCACCAGATAAGGCAGCAGCAAGGTGGCGAAGCGGCCCGCCGCCAGCATCCAGTCGTTCGCGTAGACGCGGATCAGGCGCGCGCCCAGCCAGGCATCCGTATCCAGGCGTTCTTCCGCATCGCTATCAGTACCTGCGCCACCCAGCTCGCCCTTTTCCAGCTGCCACAGGCTTTCATAGATGCGCATGTACAGGGTCCACACGCCCCCGCTGGCCTTGGCCTTGCCATCCGGCAAAGGCTCCCTGCCCTGCTGCAGCTTGCGATAAATGTCCGCCATGCGCAAATTCGCCTGGCGCTGCAGCCGGTCGTTGATGAACAGGTCCGTGTACAGGTTGGCCACCATGGGCGCGTGCTGCTCCAGGGTCGGCAAGGCGCGGCGCATGCGCGCCAGCAGGCGGAACTGGTCGCTGGCGCTGCCCGGCGCGAGGATGTGGTGGCCGATTTCATGCGCGAGGATTTCCAGCGCATAGTCTTCCAGGCCCAGCTCCGTCACCAGCGGCAAATCCACCACGACGCTCTGGTCCAGCAAACGGATCATGGCGAAGCTGCCGGACAGGCCCTGCTTGCTGGCCTCGACGTGGCTGGCGCACAGGCTCGGGTCGCGCAGTCGCGTAAATTTGCTCCACACGGCCAGGGCCTCGGGCCAGACGGCCTGCCAAGCGTCGATCAGGGCGGTGTCGGCATCCTTTTTCATGCAAGCGGCAGCAAGCGAATCGCATGCGTCCAGGGCGACGTGATGGCCAGCGTATGCGCATTGGCGGCAAGGGCGATGTCGCCCGCCGGCACATCGAGCACGATGCTGCGCACGCCGATATGCACGGCCGCCCCATCGAGGCGCACGGACGACGGCAGCTCGTTTGGCGCCTGCTCGAACTCCTGCGCCGTGGCGCTGTGCAGCACGGCGCCATAGGCGTCGGCCACCAGCAGATAATGGCGTTCGGCGCTGCTCACAGCAAAGCCGCAACCGTCCGCCGTGGCGCGTACCTGCGGCGGCGTGCCGAAATCGCCACCGAGGCCGCTGAAGCTGCCGAACTCCCTGCCATCGGCATTGCCGCGCCAGGGATTTGCCAGCAACTGCGCATGCACCTGCGGCCATTGCGCGCCCGGCTCGCCAAAAGCCGCCAGCGCCAGCGCGGGCGGCAAGGTGTCGGCGGCGGCCAGCGCGCCCAGTCGGAAATGCGCGAGGCCGGCACGCCAGGCCAGCACCTGGCCCACGGCGCGCAGCTGCGCGACGCTGCCGACTTGCGGCGCCACGGCAGCCATCCCGGCTTGCCACTGAGCGGGACGCGCTCCCGCCACGGAGGCTATGTGGATGGCGGCGTTGCTCAACATACCCAGCACATCGAGGGGCGCCGTGGCCAGCAGCGACGCAAATGATGGCGCCAGTTCGCGCCAGACGGTATTGAGGAAGGGATTTTTTGCGGCCGGACCGGCCAGGCCATGGCCCACCAGCTCCAGCGCCATGTCGTAGGCGGCCAGGGTGACACTGCCCGCGCGCTCGGGCGCAGCGGCGGTCACGGCCACCACCAGCGGATCGACGCCATCGTGCAAAAAGGTGCCAAAGGCGGCCATGTCGAGCGCGGGAAAGCGCCGGCGCGCTTCCGCTGCGCGCGCATTGAATTGGGCGCGGCCGCTGGCGAGTATTGAGGCAAAGGCAGGAGAAATCATCGCCGCTCCTCAATCGCTGTGCGAGAAGTGCAGCAGATAGCGTTCATCCCCCAGTTCGAACGCGATCTCGTCCCAGTGAATCGCGTACCAGAAACCAGCGGGCGGCGTCATCGTCACGGCGTGCAGGGAAAAACCGTCCAGCACCGCGTCGAGCGACTCCTGGAAGGCGGCCACCAGTTGCGCGCGGAAGCGCCCGGGTGGCGCCGCCTGCATGTGCCGCGACGAGAAAAACCAGCGCTGGCACACTTGCTCCAGGTGCGCGCGCCCGCACGGCGCCGCATTGACGTGCCACAAGGCTGCCGGCAAGTCGCGTGCGGGTTCGATGACGTTCAAGGCATATCCTTCCACGCGCAAGCCCAGCGCCGTGGCGAGATCGGGCGCATCGGGCAGGCGCTGCAACTCGTAGCTCGCGCGCAGGTCGCTAGCCTCGCCATTGAGCATGGCCAGCGCTTCCAGGAAGCCTTGACAATGCAGGACGCTCATTGCGAACGCAGCCAGCTACGGTAATTCGTATAGCGCTGATGCAGGTATTTGAGCTTGAGCAGGTCATCGTACAGGGGGCCGTACAGCTTACGCCCTTTGGTGCGTTCGCCGATCAGCTTTTCAATGCGGTTCAGGCGCGCCAGGGTCTCGCGCTCGCTGACGCCATCGAGGCCCAGGTCGAATTCGGCCGACAACACACCGACAGGATCATCGCGGTCCAGGTCCAGGCGGTTGAATTCATCGTTCGACAGGTCGAACAACCGGCGCAGCCAGCCCAGCCTGTCGCTGCGGTAGGCGGCGTTTTCCGGCAGCGCGAAAAATGGCGCGTCCGGGTCCGGCTGCAGCTTGTTATGCAGGACGAAGGGCAGCACCTGGCGCAAGTCTTCCAGCTCCACCTCGCCATTGCCGCGGAAGTAGGCCATGGCTTTGGCATAGATCAAAAGCGCCATCAGGGTACGCACGGAAATACCGTTCAAGGTCTGGCAACCGAGGTCCTTCAGGCGGTCGCGCCCATTGTCGGCCGCCTGCGCGGCGCCACGGTCGGCACCCGCCAGGCGGGCAGTATCCTTGGTCATGTATTCGAACTGGCCACCGGCCGTCTCGAACAGCTCGAACTGGCTGGCGAAGAATTCCAGGCGGCGCCGCACGGCGTCGGGTATGCCTACTTGGCGGATGGATACGCCGATCTTGTCCACCTCTTCTTCCGTGAAGATGATCTCGGGCGGCACCAGTTCTTCGGGACGGATGTTTTCTTCCACGCGCAGCAGCAACTCGTTCAGGAAGCGCGGATTGAAGGCCAGCGCCTGCACCGTCACGTCGACCCGGTCGCGCAGCGCCTCGATCACCTGGTAGGTGCCGCCACCCTGGTCGTCGTTGGCCGTCAGGTACCAGGCCGCTTCCGGGCATTCGTAAATGTGGTTCAGCACTTCCGCGTAATTGTCGCCCATGACGGTGAGCAGCGCGCTTTGCGTACGCGTGGGGATGCGGTTGTATTCATCGACAATTTTCACGCGCATGCCCAGCCAGGCGCGCCAGGCGATGCGGATATCGTCCATGCTTTGCGCGTTCACCAGATCAAACGGCAACGGATTGCCGAGCAAATCGGCCACCGTCATCTGCGGGTGGCCATGCTGCATGGCGCGTTTGACTTCCTTGACGGTGGAGCCGGCCAGCACACCCATTAACAGGGCGCTGGCCGTCTTGCCCCGCCCCGGCCCGCCGACGAACAGGCATTTGCGGCGCGTGGCGAACGTCAGCAGCGGTAGCAGGATGAAACTGGAATAGCTTTGCGCCGACGGCAAATTCAGGGTGCGGCGGCTGTCGCCCACGGCATACGTCTGCGACGGGCCATCGTTGTATTCGATATCGTAATGGGGACTGATGATGGCGTGATTGACAATCCAGAAATAGGCCTGGCGCAGCTTTTCATCGAAAGGCCGCGCTTGCACCTCGCCGTCTGCTCCCAGCGCGATAGGCCCCTGGTACAAGTCCGCCACGTCGAACTGCCGCGCGGCAGGCGCCGCCTTGGGCTTGGTGGGGGCTTGGGACAGACGCTGGAACAGGTTGAAGGGGGGCATGGTGCTGGATATAGGCGGCGTGACAGAAACGAAATTATTGCACAATGCGTCAACAGGCACTTGTTCGGATGGAAAGTATGTCGTGGTCAGCAAGCCATCCGAGTGGCAATAAACGCCGCTTGCTGCTCTGCCAGTGCCGTCAAGCTGGCCACTGCCGGATAATCGCCCGCCTCCAGTGCATCCGGCACCATCTGCTGGGTGAAGCTCCAGGCCACCGCAATGCTGATACCGGCAACACTCAGACAGTCCGGTGTTTCTTCTCGCACAGACACTTCCAACTGCCGCCAAGCCCCTTGCAGTTGCACCTGGACACGGTCCAGCCACGCCTGATGCTGTTTTTCCTGGGGACGCAAGCGTCGTTCATACACGATCTGCACCGTTTTCTCACAGGCCGCCAGCGCAAAACCTGTCTGGCACAGCGCATGCAAGCGTGCCGGGCTTGGCCCCGGCATGATGCGGGGTGCATCTGCCGCAAGTTCATCCAGATAAGCAAGTATCAAGGTGGAGTCCATCAACACTTGCCCATCATCGGTAATCAGGGTGGGCGCCTTCACGGACGGATTGATCTGTCTAAAGATGTCAAAATCAGAAAAAACCGAGAGGGGCTGGTGTTCGTATGGCAGGCCCAGCACTCTCAGGCAAATAGCGACACGCCTGACGTAGGGAGAATCGAGCATTCCGATCAATACCATGATTACATCCTCCCAATATCATTAACAAAATCAATCACTTGTGCAGCGACAGGCAATGGCGCATCCTCCATCAGGAAATGCCCGGCCTCTTCGTAAAGGTGCAGCGTGGCACCGCGAATATCGCGCTGCAGGCGCCGTGCATAGGCCACTGCCTGCCACTCGTCTTCCATGCCCCATAAAATCTGCACCGGCAGGTCGAGCTACGGTAATTTTTCGGCAAAGTCCCTGGTATAAGAGGCGTCATAGTGAGCCACCTGATGCTGATAAAAAGACGGTTGCCCCACCACGCCGCACAGCGGTTCCAGATAACGCTGCAGTGTCTCGCCCTGCATCCTGTCCTTGTGAAAAACGGCCATGCCGAGCTGACGCAACATCGCACTGCGGTGCGCGCTTGCCGGCATCAGCGCACACTGTGCGTAATCATCGCGCATGTGCTTCCAGGTGGGCGACGGCCAGGAGTCATAGCTGGGAATATCCGCAATGGTCAGGCTGAGCAAGCGCGTGGCATGTTCAAAGGCCAGCCGCAGCGAGATGGCCCCGCCGATATCATGGCCGAACAGATGGACCTTGGGCAATTGCCAGTGGTCGAGCAGCGCGACCAGCACCGTCACCTGCGCGGCCACGGAGGTATCACCGCGAACGGGACGCTCGGAGGCGCCAAAACCCAGCAGATCATACAAATGCACCTGGAACCCGGCACCGACAAATACCGGCACCAGTTCCCGCCAGATGACACAGTGTGCTGGAGTGCCATGCACCAATACCAACGGCGTGCCAGCGCCATGGATGCCCGTCGCAATGCGGTAGCCGCTGATCAGGGTGTGGCCGTTCAGCAATGGCTCGTGAATAGTCATCATGTGTCCTCATTTTCAATTACTGCAGACTATCGCTTGACTGACAATGACACAAGTGACATTATTTTCACCCTGATTGCAACTTTTGTCATACATCAAATGAATCTGCGCCTTTCTGTCGATGCCCTCCGTGTATTCAGAACGGTAGTGCAAACCGGCAATATGAGTCATGCCGCGTCTTTGCTCAATCTCAGCCAGTCTGCGGTGAGCTGGAAAATCAAGCGGCTTGAGCAGCAACTGGAGTGTCAGTTGCTGGCGCGCAGCGGCAAGCTGTTCGGCCCCACTGAAAAGGGCGTCGTGCTGCTGCAACATGCAGTAAAAATTCTTGATGCGCACGATGACGCCGTAGCCTATTTTTCGCCATCTGCGATGAGAGGCCGGCTGCGCATAGGAGTGACGGAACAGATTTCACTGGCTGAAGTCTGCGCGGTGCTCTCGCTGTTTTCGCATCACCACCCAAAAGTGGACGTGCAACTCATCATTGAACAGAGCCACCTTCTGCGCCAGCGCTTTACCGACGGCGATCTGGACATCATCTTGCACCAGGATTTTGCCGACATGGTGTCCCCCTCTGACAAGCTGTTATGGCGGGAAAAATTACACTGGTGCAACGCCACAGCAGAGCAGGGCTTGGCCGGAGAACCCGTCAAATTGATCACCTATGGTCCGCAGTGCTTTTATCGCCGACTGGCCGAGGAAAAGCTGGGTGAGGCCGGCATGGCCTGGAGCGTGAGCCTGGAATGCCCTTCGATCGCAGGCATGCTGACCGCCATCGCCAGCGGCCTGGGGGTGGGGATCATGAATGAACGTAATCTCGGCAGTACCGTGCGGCGGCATGCGGCGCTGGAACATATTGCCCCGCTCCCCGGTGTGGCCAGCCTGATGCGGGCAAGCGAAAAGCATCCTGACCCGGCGCGTGATACTTTCTGCAAGATGCTGATGGCAGCATTCCAAAAAACGGCATGAAAGCAGGGGCATCTTTTGCCAGCCCCCTGAGAGCAATCAAACGCGATGGGTAAGCGGAACATGCGCCAATGGAAGCGCTACACCATGCGCCAGCGCCGCCACCCCAACGCCACGCACGCCGCCAGCAGGCACAGCAACCCTGCCACTTCATGGCGGATTTCATACAGCGAGGCGCCCATCTGGTTGAGCGCGACAAAGCCCTGGATGCCGGCCGTGGATGGCAGCAGCCAGCGCAGCCATTGCAGCACGACGGGCATGGACGACACGGGCCAGGTCAAGCCTGCCAGGAACAGCACCGGCATCGAGGTGGCGATCATCAGCTGCGTGCCCCGTTCGCGCGTGCGGAACAGCATGCCCAGCAGCATGCCGAAGGCTGCTTCCGCCAGAGAAAACAGTACCAGCAGCAAGAGCATGCCGCCAAAATTGCCGCCACGGGGGTAATCCTGGAACCAGAAGACGAAACCAAAGAAATAGCAGCAGTTGAGGAACGCCACGCAGGCAAACGCCAGCAGCATGCCCGCATAGCCGCCGACCGTGCGCTTGCCCGCCAGGGGGAAACTCTTGCGCTGGTACCATGTACCGAACAGCATGGTCATGCCGATCAGCAAGGTCTGCTGCACAATCAGGGTGGCCACGCCCGGCACGACATAGGCGCCATAGCCTTCCTTGACGTTAAACAGGGGTACGGCATCGAAGGCGATGGGCGAGCGCTGCTGGTTGGCCTGGATGGTGGACGGCGTGCCCGCAGCCAAACGCTTGAGTTCTATACCGGCCGACACGGTGCCCACCACTTCGGCCAGGCCGTTCAGGGCCACCTTGTTCAGCATCAAATACAAGCCATTGCCCGCCACCTGCGCGTGGGCGGCGCGGCCGGCCAGCACGTCTGTCTGCAAGCCGTCGGGGAGGATCAATACGCCCATGACTTGGTCGCGCCACAATAAATCTTGCGCAACGGACAAGTCCGGCGTGACGACGATCACGTCCAGCGACGGATGGGCCATGGCGAAGCGCGTCAACTGGCGCGACATGGCGCTGCGGTCCTGGTCGACGACCGCCACGGGCACGCGCTGGACGATTTCCGTCGAATACGGCAGCGGATAGAAGAAGGAATAGATGATGCCGCCAATGAACAGCAAGGTCAGTGCGCCCTTGTCCGTCAGCATGGCGCGCCAGGTAGCGAGAAAGGCCGGCCACATCATGTGCGCCCCCAGGCGGCCGGGGCATTTGCGCGGCGCGCCAGCAAGAATACGCCCACGGCGCCGCAGCCGATGGCGATACCGGCCAATATCAGCATTTCCTGTACCCCATAGCGCCACGGTGCACCAGCCAGCCAGTATTTCGTTTGCAGTTGCAGATAATGCGTGAGCGGCAAGGCTTCCGCCCAGGCGCGGGCCGGCGCCGGCATGGCCATCAAGGGAAATGCCTGGCCCGCAAAGGCGAAGGCCGGCGCCGTGATGAAGGCGGCGCCCGACAAGGCCAAACGCAGGGACAGGGTGGCGGCGATCAGCAAGGTCGCCAGGCCACAGTAGGCGAGCACCAGCAACAGCATGCTCAGCAGCAAGGCCGGCAAGCTGCCCGCGACGGCCCAGCCTCGCGCCAGGCTGAAGAACAGCAAATACAGCAGCGCCAGCGCACAGTAAGCAATGAGGGGAAACAGCAGCTTGGCGCCAACGGCGCGCAGCCAGCTGCCATGGGCCGAAGCCAGCCATTGCGGCACGGTGCCGTCGCGCAATTCACGCCCGATGGAGGTGACGACGGCAACGACGATGAATATCTGCAGCATGGCCGGCATCAGGGCCAACGTCAAAAACGCTTCATAGCTGATGTTTTCATTGTATAAACTATTCAGGGTGGTGCGGATCGGTTCGAACTGGGCCGCCGCCTGCACGCCCGACATGCCCTTTTTCACGCGCGCCGTCATCTCGATGCCGGCCGACAAGGTCGTGCTGACCGTGCGCACGTCGCGCAGCAAGGCGCCCGCGTGCGAAGAAAACTGTGCGTTGTACAGCCATTGCACGGTGGCTTGCCGGCCACCCAGCAGTTTCTGTTCGAAATCGTTGGGGATCAGCAGATAGCCAAACGCCGTGCGCTCGCGCAGCCGGCGCAGGGCTTCATCGCTGGACGCCACTTTCGCCGCCACCTCGATGCCGGGCGAGGCGTCGAGCCAGCGCGTCAGCTGGCGTGACAGGGTGGAGTTATCGTTATCGATGATGACGATGGGCAAGTCGCGCGCGATGCCGGCCGAAAAAATCAGCCACAACATGCCGCACAGCACGAGGGGAATCCAGCTGAGCATGCCCATGTCCCAGAAGTCGCCGCGCAAGCGCCGCCACTCGCGTGCCAGCGCCGCCGGCTGTTCTTTGTCAATCTCACTCATTGGCTATCAGAGCGGTGGAAACACGACCGACATACCCGGACGCAAGCCCTCGACCTTGATGGCGGGGCGCAAACGGATTTCAAACGTGCGCAAGTCTGTACCGCCCGGGCGGGCAGCGCGCCACGTGGCGAAGTCCGGCAGCACGGCCACGGAGCTGACCTTGAAACTCAGTTGCTGCTTGAGTGCCGGCACATTGGCCGTATGCGTGCTGCCCATGGCAAACGCTGCCATGTCATCTTCGCGCACTTGCAGCACGGCCCAGGCGTCATCGAGGTTCACCAAAGTGATTACGGGGAAACCTTGCGGCGCCAGTTCACCGGGCTGTATCTGGATCTTGCTGACCTGCCCGGCCACCGGCGCGGCGATCTTCGTTTCGGCCAGGGCGATCTGCGCTTCCGTCAGCACGGCGCCCACCTGGCGCGCCTGAGCGGCGGCGGCCGTCTTGTCTTCCGGACGGGCGCCTTTTTGCGCCATGTCATACTGCGCGCGTGCAGCTTGCGCCAGCTGGTCGGCGGCGCGCCATTGCGCTTGCGCCTCGTCACGTTTCTGCTGGGCGATCACGCCTTGCTCGAACATATTGTTGACGCGGGTATAGGTGGTTTTGGCGATGGTCGCCCCCGTTTGCGCCCGCTCCCAGTTGGCTTTCGCGGCGGCGACTTCTTCCGGACGCGCACCCGCTTGCGCCTTTTGCGCCACGGCATCAGCCGCTTGCGTGGCGGCCGTCGCTTGCGCGATCTTCGCATCCACTTCCGGACTCGTCAGCTGGAACAATACCTGGCCTTTCGGCACCGTCTGGCCCAGCTTGACGTACAGCTCGCCCACCCTGCCCGGCACTTTCGACGAGACATTGACTTCCTGCGCGTCCATCTGTCCCTGCAAAGGCAGGCGCTGCGGCTGGAACGCCTGGTACAGGCCCCAGCCCACGAAGGCCAGCACGATGACTGCGGCGACTATGGCCAATGGTTTTTTGAAAGTACTCATTATTATTTGTCCACAGGTAATTGGATGTCGGCCGCTGCGGCCAGGCTGCCCAGGCGCTGCGTCTCGCCCGTTGCTTCCAGCAAATGCGCCAGCCCCATCACATAGTTATAGGCTGTCTGCGCGCGCTGGGTCTCGATTTTCGCCAGGTTCAGGCGCGCGTCGACCACTTCCAGCGACGTCACTTGCCCTTGTTGGAAGGCCACTGTTTGCAAACGGATATTTTCGCGTGCCAGCTCCACCGAAGACGCCGTGGACAGATACTGAATGCGGGCGTTTTCCAGCGCACGCCAGTTCTTCTCGATCAGGGTGGGAATGTCGCGCTCGGCCTGGCGCGCCACTACTTCCACCCGCTCCTGGTCGAGTTTGGCGGCGGCGATCATCTTGCCTGTATTGATGCGGTGCACGAGCGGCACGGACACGACAAGGCCGATGGCCCAGTTCGAGCGCACGAGCTGGCCGCGATTCAAATTGTAGTTACCGATGGCAAAGACGGTGGGCGCGTATTCCTTGCCGTGCAGCTTCAAGGCTTGCTCTGCTTGCACGCGCTTGCTATCGATCTTTTTCCAGTTTGCATTTTCGCGCATGCCCGTGCTGATGAACGATTGCAAGGTGCCGACCGGCAAACTGTTGACGAACAGCGGCGTGCTGGGGCGTACTTGCGTGTTAACGGCAAGCAAACGGTCAAGCGCCACTTGCGCAATTTCCTCATCGCTGCGCGCCTGCGCTTCCTCGCTGCGGGCGCCGTCCAGGGCCACGTCGGCACGCAGGCGTTCCGCACGCGAAATCAGGCCGCCCTTTTCCAGCTTCGCCGCGTCACGCTGGTGCTGCGTCACGCCGGCCGTCACGTCGGCCCGCACGGCCACCACGCGCTTGGCCAGCAGCAATTGAAAATAGCGCTGCGCCACCAAGGTGGCTAGCTGCTCTTCCGCCTCCGTGCGCTCGGCTTGCGCGGCCAGGGTCAGGCTGGAAGCGAGGCCCTTGACGGCGTCCAGGCGCCCGCCCGTGTAGATGGGCCACATGCCCAGCAAGCCGAACGAGGTCAAATCCGTCACCACTTCGCGGTTCAGGGAATTGGGAATATGTGGCGTGGGCAAGCCGGGAATCGGCGGCAGCACCGATCCGATGCCGCCCACCACGCCGGACAAGCCGCTGGTATCGATACTCAAATCCGTCGACAAGCGGCCGCGAAACGCCGTCAAGTCCACCGAAGGGCCATCGATATTCGACAAGGCTTCCGCCTTCAGTGTTTTTGCGCGCACGTCGAGCGCGGCGCCCTGCACGGCGCCCGAGGCTGCTGCCGCTTGCTGCAGCGCTTCGCTAAAGCCCAGCGGTGCGCCAGCCGGCATCTGCGCCTGGGCGGGCATGGCGGCGCCCAGCGCGCTCGCCAGCAATAATGATAAGTGTTCTTGCAATCTGCCCATGTAGCGTCCAGTCAATGAATGAGGGGAAAGCACGGGGTTGCCATGTTTATACTTTCACAATAGCAATTATATCCACGGATGTCTATTCCAGCCTGCACTATTGGTTACTGGGCCTGACACATAAAAACGGGCGCCACTTGCGCAGCGCCCGTTTTACGCAGAGTAAGCGGCTAGCGATTTACTTCTTCGCCTTCTTGCCGCCCTTCTCCTTTTCCTTTTCAAACACGGCGAAGAACTCGGACGCCATGCTGCGGATGGCGCGACCGATGTTGGCGTAATCGTATTCGTTCAGGTTGGCCAGCGAGACGCGGCCGGAAGGATGCGTGGTGCCGAAACCGCGGCCAGGCAACAGGATGACGCCCGTTTCCTCTGCCAGGCGGAACAGCGCTTCGTTCGGTTTCAGCTTTTTCAGCAGCCATTGCGAAAACTCCACGCCATGCATCTGCGCGGCCAAGGACTCCATGTCCAGCAAGTGGTAGTAGCGCACGGAATTGGCGTCGTGCACCATCGGCAAGCCCAGTTCGCGGTACAGCGCTTCCTTGCGGCGCAGCACGATGCGTTTCATCGACTGCTTGTACTTTTGCTCTTCATCCATCAGCGAGAACAGGGAGAACAAGGTCATCTGCGCCTGCACGGGCGTGGACAGGCCGGCCGTGTGGTTCAGCGCCACCGTGCGGCTGTCAGCCACCAGGCGGTCAATGAATTTCAGCTGGCGCGGCTCGGTCGTGATGGAATGGTAGCGCGCGTCCAGCTGCTTCTTGATGGTTTCCGGCAACTTGGCAATCTTGTCGTCAAGCACATTGTTTTCATGCGTGGCGACCACGCCCATGCGCCAGCCCGTCGCGCCGAAGTATTTCGAAAACGAGTACACGAGGATGGTGTTGAACGGGCAAATGGCGAACAGCGAGACGAAATTGTCGGCAAACGTGCCATACACGTCATCGGTGAGGATGATCAGGTCGGGGCGCTTCTTGATGATCTTGGCGATGTATTCCAGGGTTTCATCGTCGATCTTGACGGATGGCGGATTGCTGGGGTTGACAAGGAAGAAAGCTTTCACTTTCGGATCGAGCAGCTTGTCCAGCTCTTTCTTGGTGAATTGCCAATTGTTCGATTGCGGCGCATCGATATGCACGGTGTTCAGCTTGTAATCATTGAGCTGGGGAATTTCGATGTACGGCGTGAAGATCGGCATGCCCAGGGCAATCGTGTCGCCTTCCTGGATGATGTGGTTCGACTTCAGGCTGGCGAACAGATACGTCATGGCCGCCGTGCCTCCTTCGACGGCGTACATGTCGAAGTTGCCGACGAAGGGATGGTCGCCGATCATTTCGCGGTGAATATACTGGCCGACGATTTTCTCGGACAGGCGCAGCATGCGGTCCGGCACGGGATAGTTGCAGCCGAGGATGGCTTCACACATCTCATAGATGAAGTCGCCCGCGCTCAGGCCCAGCTGGTCGCGCACATACGACACGGCCGCCTCGATGAAATGCACGCCTGGGTTGCCCTCGTGTTTGCGCACGAAAATTTCAAAGCGCGCCTCGATGCCGTCGCGCGTGGGGAAACCGCCCACGTCTTCCATGTACACATACGAACGCTCCGCTTCCGTCATGGCGAACTGGCCGAACTGGAAGAAGCCATGGCGTGGCGTGGTCGCCAGGAAATTCGGGTTGCCGCGGCCCGCATTGAGCATCAGGCGGTTGCTTTGCTTGGCCGTCTGGATCAGCGCATCCTTCAATTCGAATGGGCTCAACAGGGCGAGTTTGGCGGGGTTACTGAAATCCATTTTTGCTACTCCTTATAGAATCACAATGTTCAGGGTCTTGCAAAGGGTCTTGCAAAGAGCTCTTGCAAATGCATGCAGACTCAGACGAAGGCCACAATCAGCGGCCCCAGCAAGGTCAGGAAAACGTTGGCCAAGGCATACGTGATGGCAAACGGCACGGTGGGAATCGAGTTTTGCGCCGCATTCAGCACTTCGCCGAAGGCGGGATTGGCGCTGCGCGAGCCGGACAAGGCACCGGCGAAAACGGCCACGTTGTCATAACGCAAAATGTAGCGGCCGATCAGCATGGTCAAGATCATCGGCAAGATGGTGACCACCACGCCCACGCCAAACAGGGTCAGGCCATGTTCGCGCACGGTTTGCACGGCTTGCAGGCCGGACGTGAGGCCGACGACGGCGACGAAACCGGCCAGGCCCAGGTCTTTCAGGATTTGCACGGCGCCGCTGGGCATGTAGCCGAAGGTTTGGCGCTTGGCGCGGAACCAACCGAATACCAGGCCCGACAGCAGCACGCCGCCGCCGCTGCCCAGGGTCAGAGGAATCGAGCCGATGCGCGCCACCAGCAAGCCCACCAGCAAGCCGACGACGAGGCCGGCGCCCATGTAGACGAAGTCCGTCTTGGCGCTCGGTACGATCATGTAACCCACTTCGGCCGCCACGCGCTTGACATCTTGCTCGGCGCCATAAATGGTCACCACGTCGCCCGTCTGCACCACGGTTTCTGATTGCATGGGCAATATCTTGCCCATACGGCTCAGCTGCACGACAAAGATGCCGTGGCGCACGCCCGGCGCCGTGCCGCTGCGGATTTCACCCACCGTCTTGTTATGGTAAGCCTTGTTGGTCAGCACCATGTCGCGGCGCTGCATCACCAGTTCCATGCCTTCGACGGCAAGCAATTCCTTGCCCAGCTGGGAAGAGACGCTGAGCATGGCTTCGCGCCTGCCCACCAGCAGGACGACATCGTCGGCCGCCAGCACCAGGTCCGGACTGACGTCGATGATCTGACCATTGCGCTTGACGCGCTCGATGGTGATGGCCGTGTTCGGATGGGCACTTTCGATTTCCGCCACTGAGCGCCCGGCCCCCGGGCCGACGTCGTAGATGCGGCCGATCAGGTCCGGCGCGGCCGGCGTCTGGCCCGGCCCCAGCACCTGCACGCCCGCCTGCAGCGCCGTTTCCGCCTTGATCGCATCTTCGCGGATGGTGCGTTTCATCAGTTTCGGCAAGATGTTGACGCAGACGATGATGGCGCCAAACGAGCCGAACACATACGTCACAGCATAGCCGACGGCCACGTTGCCCTGCAGGCGCGCCACCTCGTCGGCCGCCAGGCCCAGCTTGGTGATCGCGTCGCCGGCCGTGCCGATGATGGCCGACTGCGTCAAGCCGCCCGCCGCCACACCCGCCGCCAGGCCCTTGTCCAGGCCGAAGACCTTGGCCATGATAACCACCGTCAGCAACGCCGTCACGGCCAGCACCACGGCCAGGATGATTTCGCGCACCGACTGGCGGCCCAGGGAATTGAAAAACTGCGGTCCGCTTTCATAGCCAACCGCGTAAATGAACAGGGCGAACAGCACTGACTTGACGCCGGGATCGATGGCGACGCCTACCTGGCTGACGAGTACCGCCACCAGGAGTGAACCGGCGACCCCGCCCAGCTGAAACGAGCCGAACTTGATCTTGCCGATGTAGTAGCCCACTGCCAGGGAGAGAAACAAGGCAATTTCAGGCGACTTCTTGAATAACTCATGCAACCATTCCATACAGACCGCCTTTCGTGTTGAAGGAATTCTTTACTACCTGTGCCTCATGCGTGGACGGAGCCGGCCAGGGCCACGATGAGCGGTCCCAGCAAAGGCAGCACCACGTTCGAGATGGCATACGTAATCGTGTACCCCAACAGGGGTGTCGAGTTGCCGGCCGCGTTCTGCACGGCCGACAGGGCCGGCGTGCTGCACTGCTGGCCGGCGATGGCACCCAGCAACACGGGCGCTTCCAGCTTGAGGAAAAAGTGACCTACCAGCAAGGAAAGCGAGGCGGGAATGACGGCGATCAAGACCCCCATCAGCGGCAGCGACAGCCCGTACTGGCGGATCAGATCGATCGCCTGCGGTCCGGAGGCCAGGCCCACGCAGGCGATGAAGGTGGCCAGGCCGATATCTTTCATCATGTCGAGCGCGCTGGGATGAATACCCGGCATGCCCGGCTTTCTCGCCTGGTACCAGCCGAACACCAGGCCCGTCAGCAAGGCGCCTCCGCCCGTGCCCAGCGAAAAGGGAATGCCGCCCAGCTTGGCGGTAAAGCCGCCGATATACACACCGAGCACGATGCCGATGCTGGCGTAGACGATGTTGCTGCGCGCACCCGAGGGCACGCGCTTGCCGATGGCGGCCAGCGCCGTGTTCAGATCGCGCCCTTCCGTCGTGCCATACAGGCGCAGCACGTCGTCGCGCTGCAAGGCCAGATCCGGCAGGGGCGGCATGCTGTGCTCGCCACGGACGACGGCCGCCACATGCACGCCGGAAGGCAAGGCCAACTGGCGCAGGGGCTGGCCAACGAGGCCCGCCTGCTGCAGCACCACTTCGACGGCCGAAACGGCCATGTTCAAGCCTGTCGTGTCAGCAAATTCCTCGCCCAGGATAGCTTCAGCCGCCACCAACGCGGGCCGGTGGCCGATCACCAGCACTTCGTCGTTGTTGCGCAGGCGCAGTGCGGGTTCCATAGGCAATACCTTGCCATGCCGGCGCACGCGCGTGATACTGGCGCGGCCCGCAAAAATATGCTGCAAGGCATCGAGACGACGTCCCGCGCCACGGCTGATACGGTAAGCGCGGCCCACCATTTCCGGCGTCGCCTGCACCCCGTCGCCATCGGTCTGCGCGCCGCCCATCTTTTCCCACAATTTATCGGCTTCCTCGCGCAGGTTGACACGCAACAACAGCGGAAAAATCTGGCTGGTGACGATGACAATGGCGATCAGGCCGAAGATGTAGGTGATGGAATACGCGGTGACCACGTTGGCCTGCAGCTCGGCGATGCGGGCGGCCGGCAAGGCCAGCTTGGAAATGGCGTCCGTGGCCGTGCCGACGACGGCAGATTCCGTCGCCGCGCCCGCCATCATGCCGGCCGCCGTGCCCTGGTCAAGACCGAGGAAACGCGTGGCCAGCAGCACCAGTGCCAGCACCACCACCACTTCGATCAGGCACAACAGGCCCAGGCGCAAGCCCTTGGCGTTGAGGTTGGCAAAAAATTGGGGACCGCCCGCATAGCCGAGGGCAAAAATGAACAGCATGAAGAAGACATTCTTGACGCTCGCGTCCAGGGTGATGCCCAGCTGGCCGATCAGCAGCGCGGCGATCAGGGTGCCGCACACGCCACCGAGCTGGATGGGGCCGAAGCGTATCTGCCCTATCGCATAGCCGAGCGCCAGCGCCAGGAACAGGGCCAATTCTGGCACTTGGTGCAATACTGACGTGATCGAATCGAGCATGGACGAACCTTCGAAAAGATAACGGATGGTTACAAGGATGGCTGGCCGCAGCTGGCTGTTGAACGCGCGCACAGTGTCCTGCACGACAGCTGCCATGGCGCCTTGTGCGGGTAAAATCTTGCAAAGTAGAATTATGTTCGGCGAAAACTTTATAAGTGTCAACAGGTGTTCTGTTGAACTCGCCTTGCGTTTCATCAAACATCCTGCGCACGATTGAAGAGGTGGTTTGACACCGATCAATAAAACCACTAGTAATGATGTGGACGATACCAAAGTGCCTTGCGCGCCAGCGGCGTCTCCTCCGGCAAGTCAGGATTGGCCAGCTCCAGCACGTACCGATGGGACAGCTTCAGGCCATCTGCGAGACGGCCAAAATAGTGCTGAAACAGCTGCGCGAAACTGCCATCGGCGAGCATGCTTTCCAGTCCGATTTCAATGTGGCGTGCCAGTTCCGGCCGGTGCCTGCCGACAAAAAAATACAGCGCGGCCGGGTAGCGGATGACCAGGTGGGCATCGAGCGCCAGCGGCAATTGCGCATGGCTGGCCAGTTCGCTTTGCGCCTCGATCACGGAACGGGGAAAGTAATCGATGCGCCCTGCCGCCAGTTGTTGGAACAGGCCTTCGTAGGTGCTCGAGGTATCGAGGCGCAAGCCATTCGCTTGCAGGATGGCGGAGTCGGGCCAGTCGCGCATCTGGCCGGCAGACAGCCGCGCCAGGGCGGCTATGCTGCGTACGGCGCGCAGCAACTGCGGCTGGCGCGCCTGGATCAGGGCCACGCGCCAACCGATCAGCCCACGGTCGATGGGGATGCGCACCGGCAGCAATTGCGTTTCGCGCACACGGCTCGTCATGGCCCACACGACATCGACGCTGCCCGACGCCGTGGCGATTTCCTGCATGGCGCGCGTCTGCACCATGCGCAGTGCGGAACGGCGCAAGGCATACGCCCGGCCCGAACGCGCCAGCGCCAGTTGTAGCAAAGCCGTCACGTAGCCTTGCTGCGGATCATTGAGTGCCTGGTGGCGCGGATACACGAGCGGCAACGGCGTGCCGGCGGCCGCGCCGAATGGCCACAGGCCGGCAAGCATAAGCAGAGGGCGGCGTTGCATGGCCCCTCCTTTCCAGCGCTTTCATCAGCGTTCTTATCAGAATGACAGTATCGCGCAGCATGCCACACTTGTCGACTGGAATAAGGAAACTGTGTATAAAACAACAGCAGTTCCAGGCTATCTTGGAGAGAGGGAATTAATCCAGATCAATAAAACCGCAAATAGAAAATAAATCTTGCGTGCTGCTCTGGACGGCATGCGCGCCCCTCGCCTACGCTGTTTTTTTATTTGAAAAACAAGAGGAACCCATGCAAACAGCGCGCTTGAATATTATCGGTATGGATCACGAAGGCTGCGCCGACAGGTTGACGGGCGCGCTCGAAGCCGTCTCGGGCGTGGCCACCGTATGCGTCTCGCTGGCGCGCCACGGCGCCACGGTGCAATTTGACGAACGGCTGGCTACGCAAGAGCGCCTGCTGGCGGCCGTTAACGACGCCGGTTTCATGGGCGAGTCCTCCGATGAAGAACAACTGCCGTCCTGCAGCGGCGCCTGCGGCCACTGCCGCCACTGAACGCTTGCTCCAGCCCTTCTCCGCTCCCCCTGCTCCGCTCAGCCTTCCCGCGCGCCCCGGTCGCGCAGATGCGCCAGCACGCGGCGCGGTCCCAGCGCCTGTAAATCGAACGGCGGCAGTTCGATGGCGTCGAGCGTATTCTTGAACAGCAGCCCCAGCTCCGTATCGCCTTCCAGACTCAAACGACGGCTGAAGAACAGCGTGTCAGGATCTTCCTGGCGCCGCGCCAGCAGCATCAAGTCATGCACGCTGGCGGCGATGCACAGGTCCGGCACGTCCACATAGCGCTCGGCCACGAACACCGTGCCCTGCCACTCGAAATCGAAGGCGATGCCCGCATCGAGCAAGCGCAGGCGCAGGCTGCGCCCCTCCAGGCTGCGCCGCACATCGTCGGGCAATTGCGGCGCCAGCAGGCGGTTCAAGCCTTGCACGAACAGCCAGGAGGCGGGATACGGCGGCAGCTTGGACAGCAATTCGGCCAGCGGTTCGGGCAATCGGTACGACATGGCGGCCTTGCTCATGGCGGGCTTGGCCGGGACGGGCAATCTGTCCAGTTGATCTTGCATAGTGCTTCCTTTCGATGGGTTCAATGAGCGGCGTGCTGTTCCATGCCGGGCTGGCCGTGCCAGTAGCCGTCACAGGCACCGGCCGGCTGGCAAGCCGCCAGCTGGGCCTGAGCGCCAACGCCGCTAACCTGGCCGCGGCGGGCGCGGTCGAAGATGGCGATGACTTGCTCCGTATGCATGGCCTGCGGACTGATGCGCGCCGCCGCCACGCCCATGTCGCGCATGGCGTCGAGTTCGCGCACCAGGTTGTAGACCAGGGCCGACTGCGTCTGCGTGCCATTCAGTACCAGGAACGGCACTTCGTCGCGCGTGCGCAGCAGCAGGCCGTCCGGTTCTTCCAGGCAACTGTAGCCGCAGTCGTCCTTCGGCAGGTTGCGGTTGCGCGCCGTGAAGCAGCGCGCGGAAAACGCCAGTGGCATGCGGCCATAGGCGAACACTTCCGTCTCCAGCCCTTCCGGTTTCTGGCGCTGCATCTCGGCCAGCGCCGCCTGTCCCATTTCCAGCGGCATCACCCAGCGCCGCGCACCCAGGCGCACCAGCAGTTGCAGGCTGGGGCCATTGAACAGGTTCAAATGGGGGCCGGCGACAAAGGGCGCGCCCTTTTCCATGCAGTGCACGGCGCCCATGTCATTGGCCTCGACCGTATAGCGGCCATTGCCCGTGATGCGGCGCAGGGTCGCCAGTTCGGCGCCCGCCTCGATCAGCGCCTGCGTCGACAGCACCACTTCCTTGCCGGCAGCGGCCAGCATGTCGGCGATATCGAGCCAGTCGGCCAGGCGCAGTTCATGCCGGCGCGAGCAGACGGTTTCGCCCAGATACACGATATCGACGGCGGTGCCGGCGATCTGCTGGTAAAACTCGAAGACGGTGGCGCGCGGCCAGTAGTACAGCAAAGGACCCAACGATAGTTTTAGCATGCCTTTTCCAGTATGTTTAAGTGACAAAACCGTAGCGAGCGGCTCGCGGCGAGGCCGAGAAGCGCAGCCGTGCTCAAGCACGGTGAGCATCGCAGGCCGCGCCCCGGGACGCGCAGTAGGTTTTGCTATTTCCAGGAGCGATGGTAGGCGCCGAGTGTGTGCTGCTGGCCCTCGGCCAGCTTGTCCATGGCCGCCATCCAGCCCGGCTTGACGGCGTAGCGCGGTTTGCCTTCGCGGCAGGCATCGATCGCTTCGCGCCACACGCGCGTGACCTGCGCCACGTAGGCGGGACTGCGCTGGCGGCCTTCGATTTTCACGGCACGCACGCCCATGGCGATCAGTTGCGGCAGCAGCGCCAAGGTATTCAGGCTGGCCGGCTCCTCGATAGCGTAATACTCTTCGTCATTGACTTCGAAACGCCCCTTGCACAGGGTGGGATAGCTGGCGTTTTCACCGGGCGCGTAGCGGTCGATCAGCACGCCGTTCAGGCGCGACTCCAGACCGTTCGGCGTTTCCAGCCAGCGCACGGCCTTGGCCGGCGAGCACACGCCGTGCGTATTCGGCGCCTCGCCCGTCGCATACGACGACAGCGCGCACCGCCCTTCTACCATCACGCACAGGCTGCCGAAGCCGAACACTTCAATCTCCACCTCCGTCTTGCTGATCAGTTGCTCCACCTGCGCCATCGACAGCACGCGCGGCAGCACGGCGCGGGCGATGCCGAAGTGCTCGTGATAGAAGTTGATCGCTTCATAATTCGTGGCCGAGCCCTGCACGGACAGGTGCAGGCGCAGCTGCGGCTGGTGCTGCGCCGCGTAGGCCATCAGGCCCGGATCGGCAACGATCATGGCGTCGATGCCCGCCGCGGCGGCACGGTCGATGGCGCTGCGCCACACGGCCCAGTTGTGCGGCTGCGGATAGGTATTCAGCGCCAGCAGCACCTTGCGTCCGTATTGGTGGGCATAGCGCACGCCCTCGGCGATAGCCTTCTCGTCAAAATTGAGGCCGGCGAAATTGCGCGCATTGGTGGCGTCTCGAAAGCCCAGGTAAACGGTATCGGCGCCATTGTCGACGGCCGCTTTCAGGGCAGGCAGGCTGCCGGCGGGGCAGACCAGTTCCAGCGGTCCGGCCACGCGGGTGGCGGTAGTTGATTCAAGCATCATGATATTCACAGTCCTGTATCGGCTCAGGCTGCAGACTATAGCCCCGCCCATATGCCCAGTCGTTGACGCAGGTGAAGGAATGCATGCATGGCTGGCGCACCTTCAACTTGCTTGACCTGGCTGTAAAATGCCTGTCTTTCCTCCTGTTTAAATGCCCACCATGACCCGCAAACCGCTGCTGATTTTCCTTCTGACCCTGTTCCTCACCGCGCTGCAAGTGCAGTGGGCCGGCCCGACCGATGGCGATAACGCAGGGACCATCTCCATGCTGTCGCCGGAAGTGCTGGGCGCCTATCCGGGCGTACTGCTGCTGTTCCTGCTGGCCGTGTTCGCGCGCCGCCAATTGCCGCTGCTGCGTCAGGCCGCCATCTGCACGGGCCTGCTGGCCATCTACTGGCTGCTGGCGAACTACGCCACCTTCGATGCGCGCGTGGCCAGCTGGAGCACCTATTCGCCGCTGGAAATCTGGACCCACGTACTGCCCGCCTCCGTCGCCAGCATCGCCGCCTGTGGCGCCGCGTTCTTTTGCGCGAGCTGGCTGATCCTGCGCGAAACGCGCTGGAATAAAACCGGCTGAGGTGTATTTTTCACCTGGATCAAGGATACGCGAATCGCTTGCACGCCCCCTTTGACGGCACTACATTTAGTAGATAACCTTCATAAAAACACCGCATGTTGTGTTTATTGGAGGTTTCATGACGACGAATGCAGTTCCCCCCACACGCGGCCAGGTCGATGTTGCCGCGTCCATCAATGAATACCTGGAACGGCGCGACTGGCGCGTCAACGCCAACGCCAACCAGGGGTATTCCCTGGGTGGCCTGATCCTCAATGTGTCGGGCAAGGTCATCGCCAATTACTGGCTGGACCAGGTGTATCCGCCGGAAGTGGGCGCGGCACACCGCGAAGCGGCGCTGCACATCCACGACCTCGACATGCTGGCCGGCTATTGCGCCGGCTGGTCGCTGCGTACCCTGCTGCATGAAGGCTTGAATGGCGTGCCGGGCAAGATCGAATCGGGCCCGCCGAAACACATGTCGAGCGCCATCGGCCAGATCGTCAATTTCCTCGGCACCCTGCAAAACGAGTGGGCCGGCGCGCAGGCGTTCAGCTCCTTCGACACCTACATGGCACCCTACATCCGCAAGGACAGCCTGCGCTACGAAGACGTGCGCCAGTACATGCAGGAGCTGATCTTCAACCTCAACGTGCCATCGCGCTGGGGCACGCAGACGCCGTTCACCAACCTCACTTTTGACTGGGTCTGCCCGGACGACCTGCGCGAGCAGATTCCCGTCATCGCCGGCCAGGAGATGGACTTCAGCTATGGCGAGCTGCAGGCGGAGATGGACATGATCAACCGCGCATATATCGAGATCATGATGGCGGGCGACGCCAAGGGCCGCGTCTTCACCTTCCCCATCCCCACCTACAATATCACCGAGGATTTCGACTGGCATAGCGAAAATGCGGAACGCCTGTTCGAGATGACGGCCCGCTACGGCCTGCCCTACTTCCAGAATTTCATCAATTCGGAACTCAAGCCGAACATGATCCGCTCCATGTGCTGCCGCTTGCAACTGGACTTGCGCGAACTGCTGAAACGAGGCAATGGCCTGTTCGGTTCCGCCGAGCAGACGGGCTCCCTGGGCGTGGTCACCATCAACTGCGCGCGCCTGGGCCACCTGTGGCGCGGCGACGAAGCGGCACTGCTGGCCGACCTGGACCGCCTGCTGGAACTGGGGAAAGTCAGTCTGGAAATCAAGCGCCGCACCATCGAAGAACTGATGCAGCAAGGCTTGTTCCCTTACACGAAACGCTACCTGGGCACCCTGCGCAATCACTTTTCCACCCTGGGGGTGAACGGCATCAACGAAATGATCCGCAATTTCAGCGGCGACGCTTACGACATCACGTCCGCCGAAGGCCATGCGCTGGCGATACGCCTGCTCGACCACGTGCGCGCCCGCATGGTGGCATTCCAGGAAGAGACGGGCCACATGTACAACCTGGAAGCGACACCGGCCGAGGGCACCACGTACCGCTTCGCCCGCGAAGACCGCAAGCGCTATCCGGCCATCCTGCAAGCCGGCACGGTCGATAACCCGTATTACACGAACTCGTCGCAGCTGCCCGTGGGCCACACGGACGACCCGTTCGAGGCACTGGAATTGCAAGATGCGCTGCAGCGCAAGTACACGGGCGGCACGGTACTGCACCTGTACATGACGGAAGCACTGTCGGACGCCAACGCCTGCCGCGAACTGGTGAAACGCGCGTTGAGCCGCTTCTCGCTGCCCTACATCACCGTCACGCCCACGTTTTCCATCTGCCCGCGCCACGGCTACCTGGCCGGAAAACACGAATTCTGCCCCACCTGCGACGCGGAACTGATCGCCCGCAAGCAAGCCCACCCTGCTCCATCACTTGAGGAAACACCATGAACGCACGTCCCGACGTTACTCCCGCCATCACCCTGCTCGACACCGAACGCCAGCGCTGCGAAATCTGGACCCGCGTGATGGGCTATCACCGCCCTGTCGCCTCGTTCAACATCGGCAAGCAGGGCGAATTCCATGAACGCCAGTATTTTACGGAAGCGAGCGCCCGGCTTGGCCAGCCCGCCTGCCATGGCGGCTGATTTGAAAGTGGGCGGCCTGACGCCCTTTTCCGCCACCGACTATCCGGGCAAGCTGGCGGCCGTGGTGTTCGTGCAGGGCTGCCCCTGGCGTTGCGGCTATTGCCACAATCCGCACTTGCAGGCGCGCACGCCGGAAGGCGCCATGCCCTGGCAGGACGTCTTGACCTGGCTGCGCCGCCGCTTGGGCCTGGTCGACGCCGTCGTCTTCAGCGGCGGCGAAGCCTGCATGGACCCGGCACTGGCGCGCGCCATGCGCGATGTCAAGGCGCTGGGTTTCGGCATCGGCCTGCATACGGCTTGCATCTATCCTCAGCGCCTGCAGGAAGTGCTGCCCCTGGTCGATTGGGTCGGCTTCGACATCAAGGCGCCGTTTGCCGACTATCGTCTTGTGACCCGCGTGGCCGGCAGCGGCGAACCCGCGCGCGCCTGCCTGGACGCTATCCTCGCCAGCGGCGTCGCTTACGAATGCCGCACCACCACCCACCCGGACTTGCTGCCGGACGAACAGTTGCTGGCCCTGGCCACCACCCTGGCCGCGAAGGGCGTCGATAACTACGTGCTGCAGCAGTTCCGCGCCGAAGGCTGCGCGGATGCGGCGCTGGTCGGCCACCCCCTGCATGGTTATCCGGCGGCGAGCACTGTGGCGCAAATCGGCGCCATGTTTCCGCGTTTTACATTCCGTAATCATGGCAGTTGAACCTGCAGCCACATAATTGCTGAAAACCCCGCGAAATTCCCCGTTCTGCAACGCTGAAATATCTTGCGTGCTGTACTGTATCAACTGTGCTGTGCACCATGCGCAGCCCGTCAGATTCCTCACACCGCACTACAGATAAGCGTCATCCATGAACGATTTCACCGCAGTCAGCCCAGGCATCCCTTCCACCCACGCCGACATCCTGTACGGCCCGCCGCGACCGGATCTGCTACGCGAGGAAGTGCTGGCCGACCTGCTGGAGGCAACGGCCCGCCGCTGCCCGCAGCAGATCGCGCTGATCGATGGCGAGCGCCGCATCACGTATGCCGAACTCGATGCGCAGGCGGGCCTGGCCGCGTCGCGCCTGGTGGCGGCCGGCGTCAAGCCCGGCGACATCGTGGGCCTGTGGCTGCCGCGCGGCGCTCCTCTATTGCTGATGCAGGCGGCGATTGCCAAGGCGGGCGCCGCCTGGCTGCCCGTCGATGAAGACACGCCCGTGGAACGCCTGCAAGTATGCCTCGATGACGCCAATGGCGCTGGCGTCGTCAGCTGCGCGCAGTTCGCGCCGCGCCTGTTTGATGCCGGCGTCAAGCGCCCCGTTTGGACGGCGGAAGGCTTGCTGGCCCCCGCCGCGCAGGGCGAACACCTGCCCGCGCGCGGTGCCGTGCTGCCCGAACACCCGGCCTATGTGATCTACACATCGGGTTCCACGGGCAAACCCAAGGGCATCCTGATCAATCAGCGCAGCATTTGCCACTTCCTGCGCAGCGAAAACGCCGTGCTGGAAGTCACGCAAGACGACACCGTCTATCAGGGCTTTTCCGTCGCCTTCGACATGTCGTTCGAGGAAATCTGGATCGCCTACCTGGTGGGCGCCACCCTGTGGCTGGGACCCAAGGATATCTCGGGCGACCCGGAAGCGTTGCCGCGCGCGCTGGCAGCCAATCACGTCACCGTACTGCACGCAGTGCCGACATTGCTGGCCCTGTTCGCCGAGGAAGTGCCCAGCCTGCGCCTGATCAACCTGGGCGGCGAGATGTGCCCGGAATCCCTGGTCGAACGCTGGTCGCGCCCGGGCCGCGCCATGTTCAACACCTATGGCCCCACGGAAGCGACCGTGTCGTGCAGCCTGGCGCGCCTGCGGCCCGGTGAACCCGTCACCATCGGCACGCCGCTGCCCAACTATGGCTTGCTGGTGTTGCAGGTGGCCGAGCCAAGTGAAAACCGTCCCCTGGCCCTGTTGGCGCGCGGCGAAACGGGTGAGCTATGCATCATCGGCCCCGGCCTGGCCGAGGGTTACCTGGGCCGGCCCGACCTGACGGTGGAAAAATTCCTGCCCAACCCGTGGGCGACAAGCGAAGATGATGCGCGCCTGTACCGCACGGGCGACCTGGCGCGCATCGACGCCGACGGCCAGGTACTGTGCCTGGGCCGCGCCGACGACCAGGTGAAAATTCGCGGCTTCCGCGTGGAACTGGGCGAAATCGAAGCCGTGCTGGCGCAGCAGGCGGGCGTGGGCACGGTGGCCGTATTGTTGCGCAAGGATGACGGCATCGACCAGCTGGTGGCGTATATTGTCGGTAGCGACGAGGCGAGCGACGACGCCCTGGCCGCGAAAACCTTGCGCGCAGCCTTGAACCTGCACTTGCCGCCGTATATGGTGCCTGGCCGCTTCGAGCTGCTGCCGCTGATGCCGCGCCTGACCTCGGGAAAAATCGACAGGAAGGCCTTGAAAGCCATGCCATTGTCCGCGCCACCGGCCGGCGAGGTGGGCGAATCGGACGTGCCGGAAACGCCGGCCGAAGCGGCCCTGTTCGCGGCGCTGGCGACCCTGTTCCCCGGCCAGGCGATTTTGCGCCAGCTCGATTTTTTCAGCGACCTCGGTGGCCACTCCTTCCTGGCCGCGCGCCTGGCGTCCACCCTGCGCGCCGATCCGGCCTACGCCCATATGACGGTGCGCGACATTTATCACAATCGCCAGATCGGCAAGATCGCCGCCGTGCTGAACGAAGTGCCCGCGCTGGCCACGCCGGAGGCGGAGTGGACGCCGCCATCGGCCCTGAAGCGCTGGATCTGCGGCGCCGCCCAGGCGGCTGCCGTGCCGGGCCTCGTCACCCTGCGCATGGCGCAGTGGATGGCGCCCTTCTTCACCTATCATTTCTTCACGGGCGACACGGGCGACACCGTGCCGCGCGCCATCGCCGCCTCCATCGGCGTGTTCCTGCTGGCGACTTTGGCCGAATTTGCCATTGCGATTGCCGGCAAGTGGCTGATTGCCGGGCGTTTGAAGCCGGGCAGCTATCCGCTGTGGGGTGTCACCTATTACCGCTGGTGGCTGGCCGACCGCCTGGTCGAATCGGCGCCCGCCTACCTGCTCAGTGGCTCGTCCCTGAATAGCTGGTGGCTGCGCGCGCTGGGCGCGAAAGTGGGTAAGGAAGTGGTCATCGGCTCGATGACCCTGCGCGCGCCCGACCTGCTGTCCATCGGCGACAACGTCAGCGTGGGCAATGCCGTCAACTTTGAAAACGCCCGCGTGGAACGCGGCCGCTTGCTGCTGGGCCAGATCAGCATCGGCGACGATGCCTGCATCAGCTCTTACGCTATCCTGGAAGGCAATACCAAGGTGGACGCCTTCGGCCACCTGGAAGGCCAGTCGGCGCTGGCCGACGGCGTGGCCGTGCCGGCGGGCCGGGTCTGGACCGGCTCGCCCGCGCGCGACATCGGCCCCTACGATCCCGCCCGCCAGCCACCGCGCCCCGCCGTCTCGCGCTTGCGCCTGACGGGCGAAACCCTGTTCTTCTGCTTCGGCATGGTCTTGATCGCCGTGCTGTTCTTCATGCCCGTCTTCCCCAGCTTCGTGCTGATCGACTGGTTCGACGAGCGCGAAATGATGCCGTGGCTGCAGGGCCGCGACGTGACGACCCAACTGGCCCGCTACTTCCTGCTGGCCTTCCCCGCCAGCGCCGTGCTGATCGTGCTGACCGCCCTGCTGTCGGCCGCCATCCGCTGGGGCGCACTGCCCCGTTTGAAGCCGGGCAGCTCGCCCGTGCACAGCAATATCTATTGCGCCAAGTGGCTGGTCAGCCATATCCAGGAATCGAGCCTGAACGTCCTGCATGGCATTTACGCTACCGTGTACGCGCCCTACTGGTACCGCCTGCTGGGCGCCAAGGTGGGCAAGGGCGCCGAGATTTCCACGGCGCTGGGCGTAGT
The DNA here is from genome assembly GCF_051380935.1 of Janthinobacterium algoris. Taxonomy (NCBI): domain Bacteria; kingdom Pseudomonadati; phylum Pseudomonadota; class Betaproteobacteria; order Burkholderiales; family Oxalobacteraceae; genus Janthinobacterium; species Janthinobacterium algoris. The sequence continues at coordinate 57,226 of NZ_JBNYXZ010000015.1, forward strand.
GCCCGACATGCTGACCCTGGGCGACGACACCTTCATCGCCGATGCAGTCATGCTGGGCGACGAGCAGATCGACGGCGGCTGGATGACCATGCGCCCTACCGTCATCTCGCACCGCAGCTTTGTCGGCAACGGCAGCTATATCCCGGATGGCACCGTGCTGCCCGAGCATGTGCTGATCGGCGTGCACACGCATGCGCCGCGCAATGAACAGATGCACAGCGGCGATACCTGGCTGGGCTCTCCGCCCATGCATCTGCCCGCGCGCGAGCAGGTCAGCGGCTTTGCCGAGCACCTGACCTTCAAGCCGTCCTTGCTGCGCCGCCTGGGCCGCAGCCTGATCGAAGCGTTCCGCATCGTCGCGCCGCACGCGGTGGTGATCGCCGTCGGCTACACCCTGGTGCTGGACGTGATGCCGATTGCGGGGGCGGGGCGCTGGGGCGAAGTGGTGAGCGACCTGGCCATCGCCGGCCTGGCTTACGGCATCGGCAATTTCCTCGTCGTCGTGCTGTTCAAGTGGCTGCTGCTGGGACGCTACCGCAAGCACGCGGCGCCCATGTGGACGCCGTTCGTGTGGATTTCGGAAGGCGTGACCAACCTGTACGAAGGCATCGCCGTGCCCAACTTCATGCGCTACCTGCGCGGCACGCCGTGGCTGCCGCTGGCCTTCCGCCTCTTCGGCTGCAAGATCGGCCGCGGCGTCTACATGGACACGACCGACATCACGGAATTCGACTGCGTGCACATCGGCGACTATAGCGAACTGAATGCCCTGACCTGCCCGCAGACGCATTTGTTCGAAGACCGCGTGATGAAGATCGACCACGTGGAGATCGGCCAGCGCGTCTACATGGGCCCGCGCAGCTCCGTGCTGTACAGCGCCAAGGTGGGCGACAATGCGCGCCTGGGACCGTTGACCCTGGTGATGAAGGGCGAACACATCCCCGCCGGCAGCAACTGGGCCGGCTGCCCGGCGGCGCCGCTGCGCAACTGATCGCATCTGATGACTCGTACGGTTTTCTGGTCGGGGGATGGCTTGCTGGTGATCGGTATTGTGCCGCCGCCGTCCCGCATGGAAGCGCGCGTGCGCCTGCGCCAGGCCGTGCGCGAGGCGGCGGCGCAATGGCTGAAGCTGGACATCAAGGCGATCTCGGTGGAATCAACGCCGGGCGCCCCTCCTCGTTTGCTGCTGGCAGGACGCGCGGCGGGCCTATCGTTCAGCCACGACGAGGGACTGTCGCTGGCCGCCATCGGCCTGCATGGCGCCGTCGGCATCGACGTGATGCGGGTGCAGGACATTCCCGACTGGTTCATTCTGGCGCGCGACTACTTGGGGCCGCAGGTGGTGCAGGAACTGGCCGCCTGCCCTGCCGCCCTGCGCCCGGCAGCGCTGGCACAGGCGTGGACGGCGCGCGAAGCGGCGCTCAAGTGCGCGGGCTTGCCGCTGGCGGAGTGGGACGGGGCAACGCCGGCTTGCCGCTTGCATGCCTTGACCTTGCCTGCGCCGCATGTGGCGACCCTGGCATATTAATCTTCCTTGCCTTTGCCGCTACGGCTACCGCCGATCTGGACGAAAATCAGTTTTACGATAATACTGACGAGTAATCCCAGCACCCCGATCAATTCCAGCATGGTCTTTCCTTTGCAGTGACAGCAGACCAGGCCACTGTAGCCTGAACACCGGGGCAAGGCTAATATCAAATCAGGCATTCACCGATCTCGAAAAGGCATACGATTGATTTCCATCAGACAGTTCCGCTACTTTGTCGAAGTCGTCGATGCAGGCAGCTACTCGCGCGCAGCGGAAAAATTGTACATCGCACAGTCAGCCCTGAGCCGTCAGATCAAGGAGCTGGAAACCGAAGTACAAGCCTTGCTGCTGACGCGCGACGCGCGCCATATCGAACTGACGCCGGCGGGACAGGTATTTTATGAGCGGGCCAGGCGCATCCTCGAAGACATCGACGAAACCGTGCGCCAGACGCGCCATGTAGGGCAAGGGGCGCAAGGCATCATCCGCTTGCTGCATTCGAGCTCCGTGACCCTCACGCCCGCCATCGGCGCCGTGTTGAACCGGCTGCTGGCGCAATTTCCCGGCGTTTCGCTGGACGTATCGAAAGGCTCGTCGGAAAACCAGGCGGCCGATATCGAGGAAGGCCGCGCCGACCTGGGCCTGGTGCGCCTGCCCACCTTGCGCAAGCACGCCAATATCATCGTGCGCGAACTGTTTGCGGAAAAACTGGTGGTAGCCGTGTCAGCGATGTCGCCGCTGGCCGCGCTGCAGCGCACGACGATTGCCGCCCTGCGCGACGAGGCCTTCGTCTCGATCCCGCACAAGGACCGGGGCGGCCTGAGTTATCTGGTGGCGGGCCTGTGCCTGGCGCAGGGCTTCTTTCCGAAGGCCGCGCGCGCCCTGTCGCGCAAGACCTCGCAGCTGAACCTGATCGAGGCCAACATGGGCATCGCCATCGTCCCCGACAGCATGCGCCTGGTGGCACCGCCCGGCGTGCGTTTTATCATGCTGCCGGACGAGGAGTCGCATTCCATCGTCGGCCTGATCTCGCCGCGCGCGGCCAGCGGCATGGTGGCGGCATTTACGGAAGCGTTCGTGCGCGAGATGAACGCGTTGGCAACGACGGATTAACCTTCCGCATACAGCGCCGCATCCACGTCGCGCACGGCCGCCATCAACAGGGCCAGCTTCATGACATCGAGCTTGCCATCGGTGCGCACGCGCGAGCACAGGTCGATGCCGTAGGGGCGCACCTGGCGCAGCGCATCGGCCACGTTGGTGTCGTCCAGGCCGCCGGCCAGGAAGACAGGACGCGAACTGGCGCGCACGAAGCGCGCGCTGACAGACCAATCGTGCGTGCGGCCCGTGCCGCCCAATTCCGGGACCAATGCGCCGGGACGTCCCGAATCGAGCAGGAAAGCATGCACATGGGGCGCATAGGCGGGAATCAGCGCCAAAGCCTCGGCCCCTGCCACGTGGATCACCTGTACGCGCCGCACATGCGGCAGCAAGCGCGCCAGCTGCGCCACCTCGCCGGGGTCGATATGCCCGACGATCTGCACGGTGGATGGTTGCGTGGCGCGCACGTGCTCGGCGATACGCTGCGCCGTCGTCTCGGCGGTCAGCAGGAACGTGGCCACGGGCGGCGGCGTCCAGGCGGCAATCTGCGCAATGCGCGCGTCGGGAATCGGGCCGGGCCCGGAAGGCATGGCGGCCACCAGGCCCAGCGCGTCGGCGCCGGCGGCAATCGCCAGTTGCGCTTCATCGATGGAAGCGATGCAGCAGATCTTGATGCGGGTTCTCATGGCCTTGCGTACTCAATCGGGATGATCAACATTACAACACAGGGCGCTACGCGCGCCAAGACACGCGGTCAAGGCCATGCACGATTGTGTGCCAGAATAGTGACATTGCCCACATCCAGAGGAATCCATGGCCGACTACAAAAACCCCAGCTACGTGGCCCGCTCGATGCACCCGCGTTTTGATGAACTGACCTCGCCCGGCGAAGCCGTGCCGTATTCGGGCATCTACCGCTGCGACGGCTGCGCGCACGAGATCGTGTCGACGGAAGGCCACGTCATGCCGCCGCAAAACCACCATCAGCACAGCAGCGAGCAAGGTGCTATCCGCTGGCGCCTGATCGTCAGCCCGCGCTGATTGACACGCGCCAGGTGGCGGACGATACTTGATTACTTGATTGATCCGGGATCGCCATTGGAACGTCACTGGAACACCAGCATGCGCATCGTCGATTTTGAAGTCCGCAAGGAGTGTCCGCCGCAGCTGTGCGACTGCGAGCGCGAGCGCTTGCTGCGCGATCCGCAAGCGGACGTTTCCATCCTGCGTCTGAACCTGACGGAAGAAAAGCGCCTGCTGGCGCACATCGAGGACATCGCCACGCATGCGCAGCTGCAAAAGCTGCAGCTGCTGCTGAAGAAAAACCTGGGCGTGGAATTGCAGATCGCGCCGGGCAGCGGCGAAGTGCGCACCGTGCGCGGCTTCCATATCCGCCTGCAAGAGCAGCCTGGCCTGTGCCGCAAGACGCGTGCCGCCATTCCGGCCGCCGTGCGGCGCTGCCTGGCCGCGCATCCCGAGATCGCGTTTGCGATACTGAATGAAAACGATTTGCTCGGTGGTGTTTAAGCGGCGCTGGCGCGGATGGGAATGACTTTCCCCTTTGCTGCGCGCGCGCGCAACTGCCCGCAGCCCCCCTCCACATCCTGCCCGGCCGAATCGCGCAATTTGGTCAGCACGCCGCGCGCGTGCAGGGCGGCGGCAATGGCGCGCGCCTTTTCCCAACTGGGGCGCTTGAACGGCAAGTCGTCGATGGTGTTATACGGGATCATGTTGAGCACGGCGTATTTACCCTGCAAGAGCGCCACGATGCCATCCATCTCGTCGTCGCCATCATTGACACCATCCATCAAGGTCCATTGATACTGTACCGGGTAGCCAGTCAGGCGCGCATACGCTTCGCCGAACTCCACCAGTTCGCGCGGCGACAGCTTTGGTGCGCGCGGCAGCAGTTGTTCGCGCAGCTCCGGCTTGGTGGTGTGCAGGGACAGCGCCAGCGCCGGTTTGACGCGCCCTTGCGGCAGGCGCTCGAACGCGCGCGGGTCGCCCACCGTGGAAAACACCAGGTTCTTGTGGCCGATATTGCCCTCGGTGCCCAGCAGTTCGATCGCTTCCATCACATTGTTCAGATTATGCGCCGGTTCGCCCATGCCCATGAAGACGACTTTTTTCACGGGACGCAGGGTGCGCGCCAGCACCACCTGCGCCACGATCTCGCCGCTGGTGACTTGCCGGATCAAGCCGTCGCGGCCCGTCATGCAGAACTGGCAGCCCACAGCGCACCCCACCTGGCTCGATACGCACAGGCCGTCGCGCGGCAGCAGCACGCTTTCCACCGTCTGGCCGTCATGCAGTCCCACCAGCAGGCGCGCGGAACCGTCCGCGCCAGGATGGCTACTGAGCAATTTCAGCATGCCCTGCAATTCGGCGTCCAGCGCAGGCAGGGCATCACGCACGGGCAGCGGCAGGAAATCCTCGGCGCGGCGCCGGCCCTGGTCGTGCGGCTGTGCCTGTATCCAGTCGCGCAGCACGCGTTGTTCGTGCAAAGGCTTGGCGCCCAAGGCGCGCAGGCGCTGGCGGAGATGGTCGATTTGCATGGATTCTGAATAAAAAAACGGCGCGCAGAAATGAAGCCAGCGCGCCGTGTTACGGGTAAAAGCGTTACACTTTCTTGACGAACTCCGTCTTCAAGCTCATGGAACCGAAGCCATCGATCTTGCAGTCGATATCGTGGTCGCTGTCGACCAGGCGGATATTCTTGACCTTGGTGCCCATCTTGACGACACCGCCACCGCCCTTCAATTTCAAGTCCTTGATGACGCTGACCGTGTCGCCATCCTGCAGGATGTTGCCGGCCGAGTCGCGGTATACCTTGGCGCCATCTTCCGCTGCTTCTGCAGCCGTGGCCGACCATTCATGCGCGCATTCAGGGCAGATCAACTGGCTGCCGTCTTCATACGTGAATTCGGATTTGCATTGCGGGCATGGTGGTAATGTGCTCATTTTCTTCTCTGTCTGGTGAACAGCGCGTGCTGTAAAAGCCGACAGTATACTGCCTACGCCTTGCATCAGCGGGCTTTTTTCGCCATTCTTGTCAAGGACGGTGAACAATTTCGATGGTGCTATGGACAATTTCCTCGTGAATGCCGATGCGCGCGCGCAGCTCGGCGGCTGTCAGCGAGGGGTCGCGGCTGACCACGGACAGGGCGCACGAATACAGCTGTTTGCCCACGCGCCACACATGCAGGTCGACGAGGCGCGGCGTGTCGCCAGCGCTTTCCACTTCCACTGCCTCGCGTATTTCCGCCACCACAGGGTGGTCCATCTCGCGGTCCAGCAAGACCTTGCCCGTCTCGTGCATCAGCTTTTTCGCCCACAGCGCCACCAGCACGGCGCCCGCGATACCCATCACCGGATCGAGCCAGCGCCAGCCGTACAGCCAGGCGCCGGCTAGCGCAACGATGGCCAGCACGGACGTTGCGGCGTCGGCCAGCACGTGGATGTACGCGGCCTTCAGGTTCAGGTCTTCGCCATGGCCATGGTGATCATGGTGATTGTGATGCGCGTGTCCATGCTGATGGTCGTGGTCGTGGTCGTGGTGCCCGCCGAGGATCAGCGCACATACCAGGTTCACCAACAGGCCGAAGGCCGCCACCGCCATGGCTTGCGGATAATGTATCGCTTGCGGCGAGAACAGCCGTTCGACGGAAGCGGCCACCATCAGCACGGCCACGCCCAGCAGCAGGATGGCGCTGGTGTAGCCGGCCAGCACCTCGATCTTCCACGTGCCGAAGGCAAAGCGGGGATCGCGCGCATAGCGGCGCGCCGCCGCGTACGCAAACGCGGCCAGGCCGATGGCCAGCGCGTGCGAACTCATATGCCAGCCATCGGCCAGCAGGGCCATGGAGTTGTACCACCAGCCGGCGACGATTTCCAGCAGCATGGTCGCCAGGGTGATCCACATGACGATGCGCGCGCGGCGTTCCGCCTTGTCGCTGGCCCCGCCAAAAACGTGTTCGTGCTGCCAGGCGGACAGGTCTTCTTCGATATGTTGCAGTTTCATGCTGGTCTCTCCGACGGATTATTTGAGGTAGGTGCGCAGGATGGCGGCGATGTCGTCGGCGCCCCTGGCCCGTTCATCGCCGGAGATAGTCGGGCTGGCCACGTGCTCGCGCAAGTGCTCCTCGATGACTTCGGCCATCAAGCCGTTGACGGCGCCGCGCACGGCGGCGATCAGTTGCAGCACCTCGCCGCACTCGCGGCCCTCTTCCAGGCCCCGCTCCAGGCCTTCTACCTGCCCGCGGATGCGCTTCACGCGATTGAGCAGCTTGGTCTTGTTGTGCGCCGTGTGTCCCATGATTTTATCTCGATAAATACTATAGGGGGGTATACTATCAGAAAGAACCGACCGGCGGCCAGCGATAAAAAAAAAGCCGCGCATCGGGAACGATGGCGGCTGCATCAACAGGATGTGCAAAGACATGCCACGTCAGGACGGCGGCGCGATCTTTTGCAGCTTGCTGGCCAGCGAAGCATCGGACAATTCGCCCAGGTGGGTATCGACCAGGCGCCCATGGGCATCATAAAACAGGGTGGTGGGCAGGGCCGAGGAACCTGCCGCCTTGCCCAGCGCCGCCTCGCTGTCGAGCACCACATTGCGCAGGGTTACGCCGCTCCTCTCCAGGAAAGCGCTGGCGGCCGCCGCATCCTCGCGCTGGTTCGCATACACGAAAACGATATCGGCGCGCGCCTGCTGCGCCGCCGCCAGCACGGGCATCTCGCGCCGGCATGGCGGGCACCAACTGGCCCACAGGTTGACCACCATGGGCTTGCCGCCGGCCAGCGCCGCCAGAGTCACCGGTGCGCCATCGATAGTTTGCAGTGCCACGACAGGCAAGGCCGTCGGCTTGTCGTACGCCAGCGATATCCCTGCACTCAACACACCCCAGGCCAGCGCGCCGGACGTCACGCTGATGGCCAGCGGCCGGCGCATGGCCGCCATGGCGGGACGCCGGCAGCGCCACGCAGCGATAGCCATTGCAGCAGCGATGCCGGCAGGCGCCATGAAGCCGCCATCACGGATATTCAGGATGGACCAGGGAGCCGCCAAGGGGGCGCTGAAATACTGTTCATGCCAGCGCAAGACAAACGCCAGGCGCGCCGCCAGCAGGCCGGCGATCAGCAGGTCGGAAGCCAGGGGGCCGGCGTCCGGCAGTTGGCGATAGCGCCGCAACCACCACGCCACGCCATAGGCGACGCACAGGGAGACGATCAGCAGGACGAGGCCCGTGGGCAGGGCCAGGGGACCGATTTGCAGGGACAGCATGGGCGCTTTCAGGAACGTCGAGAGACGGCCATTCTGCCCCATGCGGATTAAGCGGACGTTAAGAAGCGGCCAGCGCCGCCTTGCGCACGAAATGCATGGCTTGCGGCTGGTCCACCAGCACGCACTGCTTGCCCGTGCGCTTGCAATGGTCATGCACGCGCCAGTAAGCATCGTGGCTGACGCAGCCCGTCTGGCAAATCACCAGGTCGGCCGCCACCAGGCCCGCTTCCAGCGCCGCCGCATCGTCAGCGCCATCATCGCCGCCCGCGTGGTGCAGGAAGCGCCCGCCTGCCTGTTCGATGGCCAGCTGCGCCACGTTGGCGCCGACGGCCTGTTGGCCCGCATTCTGGTCCAGATAACTGCCCACATACAGCACGGCTTTTTCGCGCACGTCGGCCTGCAGGGCGGGCACGGGCACGACGGAAGGCGCGGACAGCCATTGCAGGCGCAGCAATTCGCGCATCAGATCCTGGACTCTTTCACCTAGCCACTCGACCTTGCGGGCCAGCCGGGCACGCGTCGGCAAGCCCGGCACGCTGGCCGCCAGTTCGGCCAGCTCATCGCGCGCCAGCGCCAGCTTTGTATCGCGGATCACGACTTGCGCCCGCGCGCACATCAATTCCGATTCCAGCTGCGCGATGCGGGCCGCCTGTGCAGCCAGTTGCGCACTGCAACGGGCCTGCGCCCGCCCATACTCGCCCATCAGCACGCGATGCTCATGCGCAATCGCGTCCTCGTTGCCATACACACTGCCCATCATGCCCTCCTTCACCGCCCATGGCGCCGTGGCGCCAGCCCATCGCTACGCCATAGCTCGACATTATAAATGAGAATCATTACTATTTGTGTATGCGCGTGCGCGCGAGGGGCATGCGAGCGCCGTCGCATCATGCGGCAGGCGGGCAGGACAGCATGCGCTTCCAGACGTCATCCTGCACTTGCCGCACCTGCCGCAAGCCGTCGGGGCCGCGATAGATGTCCAGGGTGTTCGGCCATGCCATGTCGATGAACAACAGCCGTGCCGGATCGATCAACAGGGACTGGCCCACATAATTGCCCTTGATCTCTCCCTTGTTGACGGTCAGCAGGCGCGCGCCGCCCTCAAGCGTCCTCTCTTCCAGCGCCACGCCGCTGCGCTCAGCCACATCGCGCAGCCAGCGTTCGCGCCAGCGCGCCTGCTCCTCGAACTGCCCCTTGGGTGGCCGGTCCAGCTTGACGACGGCCGCCACGGGACCGCCAATGCCCGCCTGCAGCGAAAAGCCCATGCGTTCCTGCAATTCGACCGTGTAGGCCTCGCCCTTGACGTCGATCTGGTAGCGCCCCGTCCCGTCCTGCACCAGCAGATCGGCCTGGTGATAGGCAAGCCGGACGCAATTGGCGTACTGATAGACAAGCACATCAAGGAACGGCGGTGCGGCCGGGGTGGACGCCGCCATGGCGGGCGACAGGCTGGCGCACAGGGCCACAGCGGCCGCGCATTTCATCGTACTCATGCTTGCTCCGGTTCACGTGGAAAGACGATGACGGCCGGAAAGCACCTGCGGCACGCAATCAAAGCGCTCATATTAGCTATTTTGTATATTTCTTTCCGGCACATGATTCAATTGAATCGCGCTTGTTGGGCTTGAAGACTGGAATGCGGTCGCTCAAGGTGCAAACGCGCGCGCAGTAGACTGCCTGCCTCAGGAAGCCGCAGCCTGCGCACCGGCGTGCAACTGGCGCCAGAACGGCGCAGCAGGCCAGCGCTGCTCCCATGCATAGTATTGCCGGCGCTGCGCCAGGTACTGCGCATGGCGCAGCGCCACCGATTGCGCCACCGCGCCCAGGGTGGCGTGGCCGGCGATGGCGCCAGCGGCCGCCATGCCATTGGCGAGCGCCTTGACGATGCCTTGGGAGGTGACGGGATCGAAGGCCGAGGCGGCGTCGCCGATGGCCAGCCAGCCATCGCCATGCAGCCGGTCGAGGCAGTAGGACGGCGCGGGGAAACTCTGCACGCCGCCTGCCAGCGGCACTGCGCCGCGGGCCAGCGCAGCCGTGTTGGGCGCGGCCGCCAGCCATGCCAGCCAGTGTCCGGACTGCTGTAAGCGCCGCGCCTTGACAGTGGCCGCGTCACTGTAAAACGCCAGCAGCAAGGTGGCGTCGGGCAGATGGGCGCCATACCACCAGCCATGTTCGACCGCTTCCAGGTGCGTGAGGCCGGAACGGGCACCAACCGGCGCGGCGAAGCGCATGGCCAGGCATACCAGCGGCAGCGTTTCGACCTTGCGGCTGCCGCGCTGGCGCGCGAAGACGGCACGCGTGCCGCTGGCATCGACCACCAGGTCGGCATGAATAGTGGCCTGCTGCGGGTGCGCCGGATCGCCCAGCATCAATTCCAGGGCAAAGCCGCCGCCTGGTGCCGGGGCCGACGCAACCAGGCTGGCGCGCGTCAGCACCTCCGTCCCGCGCAAGCGCGCCTGCCGGGCCAGGAAACGGTTGAAGCGGGAACGCTCCAGATGCCAGCCGTGGCCCAGCGGATGCATCAGCGCATCGTTGTAGCCGCGCTTGTCGCTGCCCCACCAGGAACAGCTGCCATGGCAAGGCGCGTGCGCCTCGGCGAAAAACTCCTGCGCAATGCCCAGCACCTGGAACAGGCGGTTGGCTTCGGGCGGAATGCTCTCGCCGATGCAAAATTGCGCGTAATCGCCCGCCTCGATGACGAGCACGTCGTGCACGCCATGCAGGGCCAGCGCCAGCGCGCAAGCGCAGCCGGCCGGGCCGCCGCCGATGATGGCGACCCGGTAGCGTTGCTGCGATGGCGATGGTGCGCCGGGACGGTCTGCAAGCGCCGGCATCAGAGTTTCGGTTTCGGCTGCGGCTTCGGCCGGTACACCTTGTCAATGGCCGTGTTGCGCCAATACTCGACCAGATTGCTTTCATCGCTGTCGAACAGGCTCTCGACTTCCAGGTAGTAGTCGCGGCAGATATTCTGCTTGCCCTGCGCCTGCGGGATGGCCGTGCTTTGCACCACCACCCCGATGCGCGGCCAGTTCAGCAAGAACTGCGCTCGGTCCTGATAGCGCCCTACATGCATGGCCGGCCGGTCGATTTCCGCGTCGGCGGGCGTGGTCGATGGCACGTCATCGGCCCGCGTGCCCTTGCCCCGCACGGAAAAACGCGGCGTCGGCAAATCCGTGCCGCTGGCAACGACGTCATCGTAGGTGTAGACGGCCACAGGCCGCTGCGCCGGCCAGGACGAGTACAGCAGCGTATTGATGCCATTGCCAGGGGTCGCCGTCGCCGCATCGATCGCTTCCTGATTATTCAGCAACTGGCGCCCGGGCGGCGTTTCCGGCAAATGGGTGGCGCACGAGTTGTAATCCGTATGCCACGGCAGGGCCATGAACTTGGACAGGTCGCCAGGCTGCACCGCCTCGCCGCGCAGCGGCGTGTATCCGCCCGTCAGAAAAGGTTTGTCCTTGACGGCCTTGCGGTAATCGAGGCGCTCCCCGTTGATGCGGAACGGTCCGCCGCTGTCGTGGCGCCACCATGCCTGCCTATACAGTCCGGGGTCGCGCACGATAAAACTCATTTCGATGCCGGGACTGTAACGGCCGCCCAGGCAGTTGAACAGGACCGTGCGGTCCAGCGCCTCGCCGGCACCCAGCACGGCATCGCTGCCGGCCGGCGCATAGTGCTCGTGCGCCCACTGCTTCATGAAAAAGTACTGCGCCCGCGTCAGCGTCAGCAGGCCGCTGCCCGCGTCGCCCAGCGACAAGGGCATTTGCGGCGTCGCCGTCGCCAGCTCCGGCTGGTCCGGATCGCGGATGAAGTTCATGATGCGGTAGCCCTTCAAGCCGTCGGCCGCCATCTTGCCCAGCCGGTCATGCTCCTTGATCGCGCGCGGCGGCAGGCTGGTGGTCCACTTTTGTAGCGAGACGGCGCGCAGGATCGGCTGCACATCGGTACTGAAATCGCAGCGGTAGGCGGCCTGATAACTGCCGTCCGCATAAATGGCGGGACGCAGCGCCATCTTTTCCAGCCAGGTGCAATACAGGTCGTCCCACAGCGACACCACGCTGGCCGTTTGCGGCGCATACGACGGGTCGCTGGAGATCACCCAGGCGCTACCCTCGACGGCACGGCTGCTACCGTCGGCGAAGACCAGGCTGGCCGTGACGGGACCATCGGCCACGTCATCGAACCAGTGATCGTTGTTGACATTGTCGCCCAGGCTGGCACTGGCGGAATAATTGCCTTGCGCGTCAAAGCCGCACGCCTTGCCATAGCCGCCCAGTACCAGCAGGCGGCCATTGTTTTCCGTCGTGATGGCACCCAGCGAGGCTATGATGCCGCCCGTGATGGCGCCAGGTCCATGACCATCCGCGCCTGGCGGCCCGCTGCGGGGAAACGACACGGGATAGGCGGGCAAGGCGCATACGGCGCCGCTGTCGGCATTCACGCAGGAAGGTTCGGTGGCGGCGTCAAACTGCAGCACCGCCTGGCGCGATGCCAGTAGCGTGCGCGGCCCCGCGTCGATGACCAGCAGTGTACGGCGCTGCAGCTCGTCGCCGATGAAGTTCTTGTTGCGCATGTCCGGCGCGCGGCCATGCTCAAAGGGGGCGACGCCATCGCCACCCAGCCAGCTATTCGCCTTCTTGTTGGCCAGGTGCACGGTCCACACGATGTCCTGGACGCGCTTGCCATCGACCATGCTGCCGATGACCACTTCGACCGGCGTGCCCTGCTTGCCGAGCGGGTACGTTTCAGTGCCCGCCGCGTCATCGAACGCATATTGAAAAATCCGGAAACGCGCCGCCTGCCGCTTGAGTTTCCCGCTGCCGTCGCGCAGTTCGGTGCTGAGGATCGTGGTGTCTTCCGTGCCCGGCCGGATCGGCAAGCCCCCCGTGCAGGTCTTGCCCTGCAACTCCATGCCCGCCATGCTTTCCGGACCGAGATAATATTCTTCGCTGTTGCCGACACGGGCGATGCCGATGGCCGGATGGATTCTTAACGCGGTGTATGCCATGCTGAACTCCTGGTAATCGAAGATGTCTGTGCCGCCAGGCACGCGAAACTTACGGCTGCATGCCGTCCCGCACCCACTGGTCGAACATGTCGATGCCTTCTTGCGGCATCGGCCCGTCAGGCGGCATGGGATGGGGCGCAGACTGGACATACTCGCCCTCTTTGCCGCCCCGTTGCGGCAGGCGGTGCGCGGCGCTCACCAGCCACGTCCCGCTCGCCGTGTCATAGTCGTAGCCATGCAGGGCCACCTGAATCTGGTAGTAGAAATCCTTCACGCTCTCATACTCGTTCAGGCGCAGCAGGCGCACGCCCGAGGACGAAGGGTTGTTCAGCTTGACCTTGTTCATATCCGCGACATATTTGGAAAACACGCCTTGTACATCGCGTTTGAAGCTTTTTGGCGCGCTCATCATTTCACTCCTTCATAGCTGGGCTGGGGAGGCGAGCGTCGATCGACGATGGCGACCGACGGTTTGGAGAAATCGTCTTGCCGGATCAGGCCGCGCCCCTTGTCATTGGTGGTAATGGCCGTCGTGATGCGCCATGTCTGGCCGCGCTTCCTGGGCACCAGGCTGTCGACGATGCTGGTGATATCGACGTCGATGGCGTAAGCCTTGTGCGCATGCGTGCCGGACAGCGCCCAGTGGCTGGTACTGGTGATCAGGTAACGGTCGCGGAACTGCTTGTCGCCGAGCCGCACGGCCACGTTCGCAGGGTGCAGATACACATCGGCCTGGAAACTGTAGTCTTCCATGGCATGGGCGCGATCCAGGTGCAAGTTGGCGCGCTTGTCTTTGGCGAGCGGCGCCCTGGCGACGGTATAGCTGCCGTTCAGGACGACGTCGGGCCGGGCGACCGTGCCATCGCTGGCCTCATCGCTCAACAGGGCGGCGAACAGGCTTTTCTGGTTATCGCCAAAGGCGAAACCGGCTTGCTGACGCTGATCGATCAGTGCTTGCAAGTCCTTTTTCCGCACGAACTCGCCGCCATAGGTGGGCTGGAAGCCATACCCCTGCTTGATGGCGTCGAAGTAAATCCCGGCCTGCCCCATGTTCGCCGTATAGCTGCCCGAATCGGTCCGCTGCGGATCGCCATCGCCCGCATTCCAGCCGACGGGCCTGGCAAGGCCGGCATCCTGTTCGCTGCGCAGGAAGGTGTTGCGGCCGCTGCCCCGGATGCCGCTGTCGCCATGCTCATCCAGCCATTTTTCAAAACTGTAATCGAGAAAATTATGGAAGGCGTAAAACAGCGGGTCCAGGCCTGCCGTGATGTTGTCCCCCATATTGCCGCCCATGTAAAAGGCGTGCATGTGATTGTGGATGCGCGTTTCCAGGTTGCCACCGCCGCCGCTGCCATACTCGTCGCCGCCGAAATTGTTCCAGTCCATGTAGTAGATCTGGTAGCCCAGCAAGTTCGGCGAGGCGGTGGCCATGGAACTGTCGAGGCTACCCTTGATGCGGGTCGAGTCATACAACGGCGAATCGACGTCCTCGAAGGCTTTCGGATAGCGCACGCCGCTGGGCTTGCGAGTGAAGTTCCAGTACGGCAGCGCGACATTGCGCGTGCTCGGTCCCCGCTCGCCATTCGGATCGGCGGCCTGCAAGGCTTGCTCATAGAAATACAGCTGCGCCCGGTGCCATTGCAGGAAGGTATTTTTCTGGTGTTCGCACTCGCCCGGGAATTCCAGATGGGCATTGTCCTGCGTCGGCGGCTTGTCGAGGAAATAGGCAACATCGCAGCTATTGCGCGACGGGTCGCTCAGCAGCCACTTCAAGCCCTCGCCAGGCAGGGATGCCTGGCGGTCGTTGAACACATCGACGGACGGACAGTTGTGCACCCAGGCTTGCCACAGGAAGCCGCGCCGGTCGTACACGTTTTCCTGGCTCTTGCGTTTCATCTCGCTCACCGCATGCTTGAAAGCGTCAAGCTCGGCCGGAGTCAAGTCATCGATATTCTTGCGGTAACGCACGACGCGCGCGCCGCCCTGCTCCGCCTGGGCCAACAACGCGGGACTGCAACGGGCGACAGCCAGCGCGCCCGTGTCGGCGCCGGCCTGGGCGCCGGTGCACGCCAGGCCAGCCAGCAGGGAAAAGGTCAAGGTTTTCATGCGTAACATGGGCAGATGCTCCAGAGACAGGTTGGAAGGGGCGCAAGCGCGGCAAGCGCGCTTGCGCCAGGAACGCTCAGTGGCCGTGTCCGCCCACGTCGCCACCGCCCTTGCCATCCGGCAGCACCACCTTGACGTTTTGCATCATGCCCTGGTCTTCATGCTCGAGGATGTGACAATGCAGCACGTATTCGCCGATGTAGCGCTGATAACGCGTGGCAATCTCGATCTTGTGGTTCTCCATCACCAGCAAGGTGTCTTTCCACGTGCCGATCAGATCCTGGTACTGCGCATCGACCGTGCCGCCGTCGGTGCGGGTGATGCCGATGATCTGGAAGGGGTTGACGTGGATATGGAAGGGATGGTTGCCATTCTTCGAAGCGAGCTCCCAAATCTGCTCGGTGCCCAGCACCAGCGTGTGGTCGACGCGGTGCGGATCATAGACATACTTCATCTCGGGGGTCGGCGAGTCTTCCGGCTTGCCTTCCACCATGAAACGGGTCTTGCCGTCCACCGTGGCAATATTGAAGGTCGCGTACTCTTTCGTCTTGCCGCGCATCGCGTCCTTTGCCGCCGCGCTGAAACTGGCATGCGGGACGAACTTGCCGAGCTTGAGGCCATCCTGCAGGTCGCCGAGGATGGTGCTCTTGACGCTATCGGGCAACTGGGCACCGGGCAGGCTCTTGACGGCATTGCGCAACTCGGCCAGCAGGAATTCGCGCGGCGACTCGCCCGCCCTGGCGCGGGCCGATGCCTTGGCGTTGCTCTTGGCGGCGATCACGCCGATCAAGCGCGTGTTGTTGACGTCATGCATTGTCGTCATGTTGTTGACGTTGGTTTCCGCATACACGCAATAGGCGCCGGCTTTCGGCAGCGAAAACAGGATATCGCTGCGGTAGCCCGGTTGCAGGTAATTGAGCGTCTTGGGGATGATCCGGTCGTGCGTCAAGCCGTCGCTGGCCACCTCGAACTGCGTGACGTCCTCGCTATCGCACAAATCCATCACGTCCTTGTCCTGGTTGGCCACGCTGAGCGCCTTGAACAGCTTTTGCGGATCATTCGCGCGGCGGATGCGCAGCACCACGGTTGCCTGGAAACCCGTGTCGATCATGCGCCAGCGATACAGGCGCTGCGTCTTCATCTTCAGCACCGGCTGCACCTTGCCATTGACCGAGGTATAGCGGCCCGACTTCAGCCAGGCATTCTTGTCTTCGACCTGATCGAAATCCTCCAGCACGCCCACCGCATCCTTGTCGCACGGCCTCGCCGACACCAGGCTGTTGCTGGGGCAGTCATACGGAATTTGCTGTAGCAGCATCACTTCGCCGGCGCTGCCACTGCCATCATCGGGCTGGAACTGTTTCAGCACGACGTCAAGGTCGCCATTCGCCGTGGCGGTCGGATAACGCTCGCCTTCGACCACCAGCGCCCCGGCCATGCCGCTGGCGACCTGCATCGCCGTCGCGCCATGCTGGTGTGGGTGATACCAGAACGTCCCGGCCGGGTGGTCGATGGGAATATTGTATTCATACTCGAAATCCACACCAGGCTTGATCGATATCAACACATTGTCGCTATTGCCAGAAGGCGAGACCCACAAGCCATGCGAATGCAGATTGGTGTCGTTGAAGCAGCCGCGCGGACGCGCCGCATTGATATCTTTTGTAGCGCACTGCTCGGCAGGCAGCGCCGGCAACTGGTTGTACAGTTTGAAGCGCACGGTCTGCCCCGGCGCCATCACCACGGTGGGCGCCATGAAGGTGGCGGCATTCTCGTCGCGTCCATCGAGCGCCAGGCCGTTCGTCTGCTGGTAGGAACGCAGGCGCACCTTGTCATGCTTGGCCGTGGTCGGGTTATAGATGGTGCCGTTGGCATAGCGGATATACATGTCATAGGATTTTTCAAACTCGTCGCGACTGCTCGCCGCGCGGTTGGCAGGCCTGGCGCGCGCCTTCAGTTTCGGCGGCTCCTGCAGCAGGCGCAGCTCGACATTGGGCACGGACTTCAGATCGAGGTCGAGATTGAGATTGACGCTGCTTTCCGCAGCGAAGGCGGTACTGCAGGCAAACGGCATGGCGGCCAGGCACAGCAACGCGTGCCTGCGGGGAAGACGATAGGACATGACAACTCCTCGATTGGACTCGGCAATGGAAGCATGGCTGGCCATGCATATAATTTTTTTAAATTAGTAACATTGCTATTATCCATAATGACAAAGAGTCAATACTCACACTAAGTCACTTGTTGCATTTATGGCTGAGGGGGATGGGGCCGATGGGGCGCTGGCTGCCAGTGCCTGATGTGAGGGGACGGCGTTGGCCGCTGCGCGGCCAACGGCCCGCGCGCAGCGCGGTGCTTGGGCGATTCGGAGAGGGCTGGGCCGGCACGGCCCAGCCCTTCGAATCCCACCGTTCCGTCCAGACAAACAAAAAAGCCTCCCGCAGGGGAGGCTTTTTTGTTTGATTCTGGCGGAGACGGTGGGATTCGAACCCACGATACAGGTATAAGCCGTATGCATCCTTAGCAGGGATGTGCCTTCGGCCACTCGGCCACGTCTCCTAGCTGATTACTCAACTATGTCTCTGTAGCTAACTGCGCTGCAGCGACGAACGTCATAATATCGACTGCCCCCCCTTTGGTCAAGGGCGTGGGGCAATATTTTTAGATATTTAAGCTTTTTCCAGCTCGAACGCTTTATGCAGCGCGCGCACGGCCAGTTCCATGTACTTTTCATCGATCAGCACGGAGATCTTGATTTCGGAAGTGGAGATCATCATGATGTTGATGCCCTCCTCCGACAGGGTACGGAACATTTGCGATGCCACGCCAACATGGCTGCGCATGCCCACGCCGACGACGGACAGTTTCGACACTTTCGCGTCGCCCGTGATGCTGGCCGCGCCCAACGATTCGCGGTTCGCTTCCAGCACGGCCAGCGCGCGCGTGTATTCGCCGCGCGAAACGGTGAAGGTGAAGTCCGTTTTACCGTCGACCGACTGATTCTGTATGATCATGTCGACTTCGATGTTCGCGTCCGCCACCGGCCCCAGGATGTGGTAAGCCACGCCTGGGCGGTCGGGCACGCCGAGCACGGTGATTTTTGCTTCATCGCGGTTGAAGGCGATGCCGGAGATGACTGCTTGTTCCATGTTTGTATCTTCCTCAAACGAAATCAGGGTGCCTGAATTGGCTTCTATTTCCAGCGGCAACATCGGGTCGGTCAGCGACGACAGCACGCGCGTGGGAACGCGGTAGTTGCCGGCAAATTCCACCGAACGCGTTTGCAGCACTTTGGAACCTAGCGAAGCCAGTTCCAGCATTTCTTCAAAGGTGATGGTCTTCAGGCGGCGCGCCTCGGAAACCACGCGCGGGTCGGTCGTGTAGACGCCGTCGACGTCAGTGAAAATCAGGCATTCGGCCGCCTTCATGGCGGCGGCGATGGCCACGGCCGAGGTGTCGGAACCGCCCCGGCCCAGGGTCGCGATATTGTCGTTCTCGTCGACGCCCTGGAAACCGGTAATGATGACAATCTTGCCCGCATCGAGGTCGCGTTTGACTTTTTCGTCATCGATCGACTGGATGCGTGCCTTGGTAAAGGCGGAATCGGTCTTGATCGCGACTTGCCAGCCAGCATAGGATACGGCTTGTTTGCCGATCGCCAGCAGTGCCATCGACAATAGGCCGACGGACACTTGTTCGCCTGTCGAGGCGATCATGTCAAGTTCACGGGGATCGGGTTGATCCATGATTTCCTTGGCCAGTCCAATCAGGCGGTTGGTTTCGCCCGACATGGCCGATGGCACCACCACGATTTGATGCCCGGCGTCGTGCCACTTGGCAACGCGCCTGGCGACATTCTTGATACGGTCAGTCGAGCCCATCGACGTACCGCCATATTTGTGGACGATTAAAGCCATAAGAGTGAAGTTTCCGCTCAAGAAGAATAAAAAAGAGGGCTTTACTCTACATGCCGCAATGCAAAATAACAAGCTAAAAAGCGCATTAGCTCATACCGATTGCGCATATGGAAATAACCAATCCATGCAGTCGGGAGCGCATGGACAGCCACTTTCCGGCCATCCCGAGAGTGGCCGTGGCGGCTGCCTTTACGCTCAGCAGGAGACCCAACGCAAGGCCACGCGGGGACGCTCCAGCAGGCTCAGGCAATGGCAATCGAGGCCAATCCCCGCCGCGAACAGCAATTGTTGCGCCGCACAGACAAGGGGTAGACGTTCGCGCTCCCAGGCCGGCACGTCAAACGCCTGGTAATGGTATTTCAAGCTCTTGGTGGGACGGTTCAGGGCCAGCTTCAGGCGCTCGCCGCCCTGGCGGAAATCGATGGTCAAGGTTTGAGCTTGCAACCAGGCAATATCGATGCCCTGGCCACCCGCTTCCACCGCATCGAAATGCAGCACACCGCCATACGCGGGAAACGCCAGGCTGGCCTCGCCCTGCCAGGAAAATTGCTGGCTGGCTTTTTCCAGACCGGGAATGTTCGCGTCACTCTTGTCGCGCATGCCGGCCAGATCACCGAGCTTCGGCGTCAGGTACAGCCGATCGCGGTGGCGCCGCACATGGCATTCGGGGTGCGTCACCAGCAATTGCGCATCGGGCCGCGCTTCCAGCAATTGCGCCAGCATTTCCGCCAGCCATGCCGTCGACGGCATGCGCAAGCCGCGCGTGCCGAACCAGTGACGCAGCAGGTTGTAGCAGCGGTCCGCGCTCAGTTCACGCAGCTTGCTCAATTCGATGCAGTCGCCCTCGATGCAAGCGAGCAAATCTTGCGTCGCCAGTTCCGTCAGCAGGCGCTGCGCCGACTGCGCATGCTGGGCGCTACGCGCGAAACGCTCCTGGAAACCGGGAAAGGCCTGCGCCAGCACGGGCATTACCTGATGCCGCAGAGCATTGCGGGCAAAGCGGGGATCGTCGTTCGACTCGTCGTGGATATGCACAATCGCATGTTTCGCCACATACGCTTCGAGCTGCCTGCGCGCCACGGAAAGTAAGGGGCGCGCCATCACCAGGTCCGGATTGCCCAGCAGCTCGGGCGCGCTATTGGCGCCATCCATGCCGGACAAGCCTGCCGTGCCTGAGCCGCGCAGCAATTGCAGCAGCACCGTTTCAGCCTGGTCATCCTGGTGGTGCGCCGTCAGCAGCAGGCGCACGCCATGCGTGGCGCACAGCTCGCCCAGGGCCGCGTAGCGGCGCTTGCGGGCCGCCTCTTCCGTGCCCGTCTTCGCATTCTTTTCCACCGTCACGCGGCGCGCCGCAAAGGGCACGCCCAGCCCCGCGCACGCCTGCTCGCAGTGGGCCAGCCAGGCATCCGCATTCTGGCTCAGACCGTGGTGCACGTGAAACGCACGCAGGGTCACTCCCTGCTCCTGCGCCCAGGCATGCGCCAAATGCAGCAGGGCCGCGGAATCGAGGCCGCCGCTCAGGGCAATGCCCACCATGCTGCCGGCTGTCGGCGCACAGGCGTCCAGCGCGCGGGCAAAGATATCGGGCACGGTGGCAGTTTGTTGCTTTTTCATATGACTCCTGGAATGCAAAGAGGGACAGGTGGCCAAACGAATCATGTCGTTTGGCAGCCTGTCCCCGGTGTTCTTGCTGCCGACTCGCGCCGGCAATGGCTTATTCGCTCGGCGTGGTTTCCTTGAACTTGCCGTAGCTCAACAGTTTTTCATGGCGCGCTTGCAGCAAGTCCTTGGTTTTCATGCCATGGAACTGGCGCAAGGTGTCGGCCAGGGCGCGCTTGAGCATGGTCGCCATCTGTTTCGGATCGCGGTGGGCGCCGCCCAGCGGTTCGTTGATGATCTTGTCGATCAAACCCATGGCTTTCAGGCGGTGGGCAGTCAGACCCAGCGCTTCAGCCGCGTCGGAAGCGCGCTCGGCGCTCTTCCACAGGATCGAGGCGCAACCTTCCGGCGAAATCACGGCATAAGTCGAGTATTGCAGCATCAGCACGGCGTCGCCCACGGCAATGGCCAGCGCGCCGCCTGAGCCACCTTCACCGATGATGGTAGCGATCAAAGGCACTTTCAGTTCGGCCATCACGTACAGGTTGTGGCCGATGGCTTCCGACTGGCCCCGTTCTTCCGCGTCGATGCCGGGGAAGGCGCCTGGCGTATCGACGAAGGTGAAGATGGGCAAGTTGAATTTTTCAGCCACTTTCATCAGGCGCATGGCCTTGCGGTAGCCTTCCGGCTTCGGCATGCCGAAATTGCGCAGGGCGCGCTCTTTCGTGTCGCGGCCCTTCTGGTGGCCGATGACCATGCATGGCTGGCCGTTGAAGCGGGCCAGGCCGCCCACGACGGACAGATCGTCCGCGTAACTGCGGTCGCCATGCAATTCGTGGAAATCGGTAAAGATTTCATTCACGTAATCCATGGTGTAGGGACGCTGCGGGTGGCGCGCGATCTGCGCCACTTGCCAAGGCGTCAGCTTGGCGTAGATATCTTTGGTCAGCTGCTGGCTCTTCTTGGCCAGGCGGTCGATCTCTTCCGAGATGTCGACGGCCGAATCGTCTTGCACGAAACGCAACTCTTCGATCTTGGAATCGAGTTCCGCGATCGGCTGTTCAAAATTGAGGAAAGTCGTTTTAGTCATTGTACCTCCAGGTTTTACCGGCCACGGCGCCAGGGCGCGCGGCGTCATCTATGTTTATTTTACCGTACCGGCTGCTGCGCCGGGGGCTGCATCGGGTGCAGTAGCGGCAGTTGCGGGGTCGAGACTGCGCCACAAATACCAAGTGGCAACGGTGCGCCACGGTTCCCAATTGGCGGAAACTTCGCGCGCATCGCTGCGGGAAACTGGTTCGCCGGAGAAATAATTGACGCTGATGCCCTGGATCAAACCGGGGTCGTCAAGCGGCAAGACATTCGGTCGCAGCAGATTAAATATCAAAAACATCTCCGCTGTCCAGCGCCCTATGCCGCGAATTTGCACCAGTTCGGCGATGACGGCTTCGTCATCCATCTGGTCCCATTGGCTGGCGTGCACGCGCTTGGCCTTGAAATGGTCGGCCAGGTCGAGGATGTATTCGGTCTTGCGTTTGGACAAGCCGCAAGCGGACAGCTGCTCGGCGCCCGCCTTCAGCACTTGCGTCGGCGTGCATTTCGGGCAAGCCAGCAGTAGCTTTTTCCAGGCAGCATCCGCCGCCTTGGGCGTAATCTGCTGGCCCACCAGCGAACGGGCCAGGGTGGTAAACGGGTCGCTGTGGCCGACCAGGTGCAGGTCGCCAAATTGCGGGATGAGCTTTTTCATGATGCGGTCGCGCTTCATCAGCTCGATCTTCGCCTCTTCCCAATAGTGCGGCACCTGGATCGCTTGCGCCAAGTCCGTCACCATGGGCGCTTCCCCGTTTTCCCTGGACGTAGCCATCATGCGCGGCGCCAGTTGGTCGAGCCGTCAGGCTTATCTTCGAGAATGATGCCTGCCGCCAACAGTTCGGCGCGGATCTTGTCGGACTGGGCAAAGTCGCGCGCCTTTTTCGCCGCGCTGCGCGCCGCGATAGCCGCTTCGATGCCGGCCGCTTCATCCTCGCCACCGGCGGCAGCGCCGACGGTCGCTTGCAGGAATTGCTGCGGCGTACGCTCCAGCAAACCGAACACGCCCGCCAGGCCTTTCAGCTGGCGCGCCAGGGCCGGGGATTTGTGCTTATTGACTTCCGTCGCCAGGTCGAACAAGGCGGCCACGGCCAGCGGCGTGTTGAAATCGTCATCCATCGCCTCGGCCACGCGGGCGGCATGCGCTTCGCTCCAGTCGATGGCGCCCTCTTCCACCAGCACGTCGGCCAGCGCCGTGTACAAACGCGTCAGCGACAAACGGGCGTCGTCCAGGTGCACGTCCGAGTAATTGAGGGGGCTGCGGTAGTGCGCGCGCAGGATGAAGAAGCGAATCACTTCGGCATCGAACTTTTGCAGCACTTCGCGGATGGTGAAGAAATTCCCGAGCGACTTGGACATTTTTTCATTGTCCAGGCGTACGAAACCGTTATGTATCCAGTAATTCACGCTGGTATGGCCGAACGCGCCTTCGGATTGGGCGATTTCGTTTTCGTGGTGCGGAAATTGCAAGTCCGCGCCGCCGCCGTGGATGTCGAACTGTTCACCGAGCAGAGCGCACGACATGGCCGAGCACTCGATATGCCAACCCGGGCGGCCCTTGCCCCACTTCGAATCCCATTTAACTTCTTCCGGCTCCGACTCTTTCGACGACTTCCACAGCACGAAGTCGAGCGGATCGCGCTTGCCCGTGTTCACGTCGACGCGCTCACCCGCGCGCAGGTCGTCGAGTGACTTGCCCGACAGCTTGCCGTAGTGGGGGAAGTTGCGCACGGCGTAATTGACGTCGCCATCCGCACCCTGGTAAGCCAGGTCCTTCGCTTCCAGCTGCTCGATCAGGCGCAGCATCTGCGGCACGTAGTCGGTGGCGCGCGGTGTGTGGTCGGGCGTCAAGATGCCCAGCGCGGCCGTGTCTTCATCCATGTACTGGGTGAAACGCGTCGTCAGCTGTGAAATCGTCTCGCCGTTTTCCACAGCGCGGCGGATGATCTTGTCGTCGATGTCCGTAATGTTGCGCACATAGGTGACGTCGAAACCGGAGGCTTTCAGCCAGCGGTAGATGACGTCGAAGGCCATCATCATGCGCGCATGACCGATATGGCAATAATCGTAGATGGTCATGCCGCAGACGTACATGCGTACCTTGCCAGCTTCCATCGGGACGAATACCTGCTTCTCTCGAGCCAGGGTGTTGTAAATCTTTAAATTGCTCATCGTACTTTGCAAGTGGAGCGGTCGCCAGCCTGGCAAAACGACAGACAGGCGCGGACACCGGGGGTGCCGCGCCACTGAACTGCCGTGTGCGCCAAGACTGGTCGAGCCGCTATAGTGTTGTTCTTGTTTGTTAGAATTAGGGCCTTAGCGGTCAAGTATAACATTGATAAAAACCAGACTGGCCCGATATGGATCAGGTTTTTACGATGTTCAACCGAAACTCATTTCTTTAGTACGACAGCAAGTTTAGAGAAAAATAACGATCAAGGACACCTTCATGCAAGAACTCACATCGAAACGCCTGTCTTTCCTGGCCCGCTTTTGCACCCTGTTTGCCGGCCTCACGCTGGGCGGCGCCGTCGTGGCAGCCGCACCTGCAACCCCTTCGGCTACCCTCGCCCCCACGCCGCACGTGGCCCTGAAAACCAGCATGGGCGAGATCGTGCTGGAACTGGATCAGGAAAAAGCCCCGAAAAGCGTGGCCAATTTCTTGCAGTATGTTAACAGCGGTTACTACAAGGGTACCGTATTTCACCGCGTCATCGATGGCTTCATGATACAGGGCGGCGGCTTCGACAAGAACATGAAGCAGAAAGCAACAAAAGCGCCGATCAAGAATGAGGCGCAAAACGGCTTGCAAAACGTCAGCTACAGCATCGCCATGGCACGCACGGGCGACCCGCATTCGGCCACGTCGCAATTCTTCATCAACGTGGGCAATAACGGCGCGCTCGACTACCCTGGCCGCGACGGCTTCGGCTACACCGTGTTCGGCAAAGTTGTCAGCGGCATGGACGTGGTCGACAAGATCAAGGCCGTGGCCGTTGCCGACAAGGGACCGCACCAGAACGTGCCGGTCACCCCCGTGGTGATCGAATCGGCGACTTTACTCAAATCAGCGCCCGCAAAACTGTAAAATAGCGTTTTTGCGGCCCTGAACCACGCGGGCCGTCGAATCATTCTTCATCTAATTAATTAAGGATCATCATGACCTCCGTCATCATCACCACCAATCTGGGCAAGATCACCGCTGAACTGGACGCCGAGAAAGCGCCGAAAACGGTTGCCAATTTCCTGGCCTATATGCAAGCCGGTCACTACGACAACACGATTTTCCACCGCGTCATCGACGGCTTCATGATCCAGGGCGGCGGTTTCGAGCCAGGCATGAAACAAAAACCTGCCGACACCACCGTGGAAAACGAAGCCAAGAACGGCCTGAAAAACGATACCTACACGCTGGCCATGGCCCGCACGTCGGACCCGCACTCGGCATCGGCCCAGTTCTTCATCAACATCAAGAACAACAGCTTCCTCGACTATCCAGGCCAGGACGGCTGGGGCTACGCCGTGTTCGGTAAAGTCACGGACGGCAAAGAAGTCGTCGACGCCATCCGCGCCGTAAAAACCTCGCGCACCGGCATGTTTGCCGATGTGCCAGTGACCGATGTTGTCATCGAGAAAGTCGAAGCCGCTTAATACGGCTCTGGCATCATGAATAACAGGCATTGCAGCGTTTGCGCCTCTCCATGCACTTCACTTTTTGGGAGCGTTGAACGATGACAATGCCTGCCGCACTCTTTATTTCCGACCTGCATCTGCAGAGCTCGCACCCGCGCACCAGCGCGGCGTTTCTTTCTTTCCTGGAACACCATGCGCAATATGCGCACGCGCTGTATCTATTAGGCGACCTGTTCGAATACTGGGCCGGTGACGATGACCTGGAAGACCCGTTCAATGCGCGCATGACGGCAGCCATTCGCGCCATCAGCGATGCTGGCGTGCACGTGTACTGGATCGCCGGCAACCGCGATTTCCTCGTTGGCTCCGGCTTTGCCGCCGCCGCCGGCGCCACACTGCTCAGCGAACCGCATGTGGCGAACATTGCCGGCCGGCGCATCGTCTTGCTGCATGGCGACGCCGAATGCACGAAAGACGTGCAATACATGGAGTTTCGCGCCATGGTGCGCCAGCCCGCGTGGCAAAAACAGTTCCTGTCCATGCCGCTGGCACAGCGCAAGGCCATCATCGACGGTTTGCGTCAGAGCAGCCGCGAGCACAATGGCGAAAAATCCATGGACATCATGGATGTCACACCCGATGCCGTCGCGCAAGTGTTTGCCGAACATGCCAGCACTGTGATGATTCACGGCCATACGCACCGCCCTGCCGTGCATAAAGTCGACAATACCTTGCGCTATGTCTTGCCCGACTGGGAATGCGACGTGACACCGCCGGAACAGCCACGTGGCGGCTGGATCGCCATTGATGCGCGCGGCAATATCACGCGCCATGACTTGAACGGCAACGTCATCGACTAGGCGAAAGCTGACTCCGCCACGGGGTTTAGTCCGATAGCGTCATAGGTCAGCCTGCGCTGTAATGGCGCCATGCACACTCTCTACATCGGCACGGCCGGCTGGAACCTTTCCAGCGCCGCCGCCAGCCACTTTCCCCTCGATGGCAGCCATTTGCAGCGCTATGCGCGCGTATTGTCTTGCGTGGAAATCAACAGTTCCTTCTACCGTCCGCACCAGAGCGCCACCTACGCGCGCTGGGCCGCCAGCGTGCCCGAGCATTTCCGCTTCAGCGTGAAATTGCCGCGCAGCATCACGCACGAACGGCGTTTGCGCGATGGCACGGCGGAACTGGAACGCTTTGCGGGAGAAGTCATGCAACTGGGAAGTAAGCTGGGCTGCGTGCTGGTGCAGTTGCCGCCCAGCCTGCGTTTCGAGGCGGACGTGGCCGCCGCTTTTTTCAGTGCGCTGCGCCAGCGCTTCGACGGCATGCTCGCTTGCGAGGCGCGCCACACCAGCTGGTTCGAGGCAGGCGCGACCGAGCTTTTGACGATGCAACGCATCACCCGCGTACGGGCCGATCCGCCCGCCGGCCAGCCGGGTCCGCACGTGCCGACGACAAGCGCGGCGTATTTCCGCCTGCACGGCAGCCCGAGAATCTATTACTCTGACTACCCGGCCGACTATCTGGCAAACCTGGCCACCTCCTTGCAAGAACAGACACAGACAGGCAGCTGGTGCATCTTCGACAACACGGCGGCCGGGGCCGCCCTGTTCAATGCGCTGGACTTGCAGGCGCGGCTGATGGACTTGGCAGCCGCACAACTGTGCAGCTAGGGCAGGGGCGTCTGGATCACGGCCTGAGCAGTAAAGCCATATAGCACGCCCAGCACGCCCCTGCCAATGGCGAAGGTGCTCAGTACAGGAGAGCCCCAACCCAGTTGCGGCGTCGAAATCACACCGGTAGTGTCGATTCTGCGTATCGCGTCCTGGCCCCCCGTGTACAGATTGTCGTTGGCGTCTATCATCAACGGAAAATAGTCGGATGACGGAAGATGCCCGATTCCGGGCGGCCCATCCTTGCCTCCACTCTGCAGAGCTGTGCCGGCAAAGTGACTGACATCACCGTTCTGCGCAAGCTTGAAGATCACATGGTGCTGAACGTCTTCAAAGTAAAGCCCCCCTTGGCTGTCGACGGCCAGGGTGGCGGCCGAAATATAGTCACGCGTACCTATCTTTCCATTCAATGCCTTCAAGGCATTATCGTATGGCATAAACAAGGAAAACTCGCCGCCCGGCGGACGCCGATAGATACCGTTGCCTACATTGTGCACCCAATAAATATTATCTTTCTGGTCGACCGCCAGCGCGAAGCGAGTGCCATGTGAAGTTGGCAAGGCCGCAATACTTGACACTTCCCCCTGCTTGTTGATCTTGCGTAAAGTGAGCCAAGGCTGTCCATGGTACTGGTCGGCGAAATACAGGTCGCCTTTCGTGTCAAATGCCATGGCCACCGGTCCCTCCAGGGTTGCGGTTCCACGCGCGCCATTGACGCTGCCGTCCTGGCCGGCAATACCCGCGAAGATACTGACCGCACCGTCGGGCGCCACGCGGCGTATGACCTTGTTAACGTCGTCGGCCAGGTAGACATTCCCCGCCACATCCGCCACAACGGCTCTTGCATAGCCCAGTGTCAAACGCGCCGCAGCACCCACACCATCGACGAGACCGATATGCCCAGACAAGGCTGGCAGGGTCGACAGTATCCCATCCTGATCCAGCCTACGCAGCATATGCCGGCCCTGGTCATAGACGACCAGGGCACCGGACGGTTCCAGCAGCATTGCACTGAGCTGTTTGAAGCCTGCTGCCTGGCCATTCGCATCATGCAGGCCAGCACCGAATAAGGTCGTCACCTTGCCGTCAGCCTGCACTTTGCGGACAGTGGCACCATCGACCAGCAACAACGCGCCATCACGGTTGAAGTGCATGCTGCCAATGCGGGAGAAGCTGGCAGCGCCGCCGATACCGTCAACCGATCCCGCCTGCGAGCGGTTCCCCGCCACCTTGACCGCAACACCATTCTCGATGCGGAATATATAAGCTCCTGTAACATCACTAAAATACACGTTACCGGCAGGATCGATCGCCAATCGGCCCACGCGCCGAAAGTCGCTGGGCACTTCCGGCATGAGAGCATACGCGCACGGCAACGTACTGACCAGGCCACTTGCGGTGACACGGCGTATGGCGTTCTTGTGGATATCCACCAGCAGCACATCACCATTCGCGTCCGTGATCAGGCTGCCAAGCAAGCCAAAACGAGCTTGCGCCCCCTGCCCATCCACATACGCTGAAGCGGGCTCAAGATCATCGGCTTCGCAACTGCTGCGCCGCTGGCCGGCAACCGTGCTGACCACGCCCTCCGGCGTGATCTTACGCAGCACGGCGTGGCAATAATCGCTCACAAAGAGA
Organism: Janthinobacterium algoris; assembly: GCF_051380935.1. Taxonomy (NCBI): domain Bacteria; kingdom Pseudomonadati; phylum Pseudomonadota; class Betaproteobacteria; order Burkholderiales; family Oxalobacteraceae; genus Janthinobacterium; species Janthinobacterium algoris. The sequence continues at coordinate 85,802 of NZ_JBNYXZ010000015.1, forward strand.
TTCGCCTGGCGGTCGATGGCCAGACGGCTCCCTCCAATAAAGGAAAACGTCGCGTTCGACACCGGGCCGTCATCTGCGCCGCGCTTGCCCATCACCCCCGTATACACGCTCAAGGTGCCGTCAATTCCCAATTTATGGATGACCTGATTGCCCGCATCGGCGATATAGTAATTACCAGCGGCATCGCTGACCATACCTGCCACCTGCTGGATTTTCTCCTGCACCCCCGCCAGCAAAACAGGCAGGCAACGCACGACCAAAGTGCTGACATCCGCACTGCCCATGGTCGCCGCGCCTTGCGCGATGCTGCAGCCCAGGCCCGCGGAAGCGCTGTCGACCTTGCCTTCATAACTGGCTCCCGCCGCCAGCTTGCCGGCAAAACTGAAGGGACCGTTGGCCGTGACGGTCACTTTATCTGTACCGTTCGTCAACACGACGCTGGCACCAGGCAGCAAGCCGCTGACCGTGCCGCCCAGCAGGTAACGCGGCGTTTCGACGGCAGGCGTGGTGGACGGCGTGGCCGTGTCGCCGCCTGAGCCGCCGCCACAGGCACTCAATACGGCCAACAGCGCGACGCCACAGCCGGCGCGTCTGAATAGGTTTTGCAACTCATCATATCGATTGATCATTGCTGCTTTCTTGGTGACTGGCGACAATATGTGCCACAAGCTATCAAGTAATTTTTTCAAAAACGCAACATCATAGTTTCCATATGATTAAAAAAACATCGAACTGTTGACATTTGGATTTTCACTGTTATAGTTAACTACAACACCAACTCAATACATCACGGAGCTTCGATGCCTACAGCATTTTTCACGCGCCGCCCCGCCCCGCCCTTGTCGGAGCGCATCCCATGAGCGCGGAATGGAACGACAATAGCCCCATCTACCGCCAGCTCAAGGCCAAGGTGGTGGGCATGATGCTCGATGGCGTGCTGCAGTCCGGCGACGCCCTGCCTTCGGTGCGCCAGGTGGCGGCCGATTATCAATTGAATCCCATCACGGTCTCGCGCGCTTATCAGGAACTGGTCGACGATGCCCTGGTGGAAAAACGCAGAGGACTCGGTATGTATGTCTTGGATGGCGCCCGCGACAAATTGCTGGCCAGTGAACGCGAGCGCTTCCTGCGCGAAGAATGGCCGGCGATGCTGGAACGCATCACGCAACTGGGCCTGGACATCGAGCAACTACTGCAAGCGAGCCGCGACAGTGACGCACATGGAGAGAACGTATGAATGGATTGAACAAGGACAGCGTCATCAGCGCGCGCGGCCTGCACAAGCAGTACGGCAAGCAGGTGGCCATCGATGGCATCAGCTTCGATATCGCGCCAGGGCGCATCGTCGGCTTGATCGGGCCTAACGGTTCCGGCAAGACAACCACCCTGAAAGCCATCCTGGGCTTGACGGGTTTCGAAGGCGAACTGTCGGTGCTGGGGCGCGATCCGCGCGTGCAGCGCGACGCGCTGATGGAGGACGTGTGCTTCATCGCCGACGTGGCCATCCTGCCGGGCTGGCTGCGCGTGGCTGACGCCATCGATTTCGTTGCTGGCGTGCATCCGCGTTTCGACCGCAGCAAGGCCGAACGCTATCTGGCCCACACCAAGCTGGCGCCGAAAATGAAGGTCAAGGCCATGTCGAAAGGCATGGTGGTGCAGTTGCACCTGGCGCTGGTGATGGCCATCGACGCCAAACTGCTGGTGCTCGACGAGCCGACCCTGGGCCTGGATATTCTGTACCGCAAGCAGTTTTACCAGAACCTGCTGGAAGACTATTTCGATGAAAACAAGACCATCGTCATCACCACGCACCAGATCGAGGAAGTGGAACACATCCTCAGCGACCTGATGTTCATTCGCGACGGCAAGATCGTGCTGGCCTCGACCATGGAAGATGTGGGCGAGCGCTACATCGAGGTGATGGTGGGCCCGCAACACGTCAATCCGGCGCGCGCCCTGCAGCCGATCAGCGAACGCAGCGTGTTCGGCAAATCGGTGATGCTATTCGACGGCGTCGCCCGCACCCAGCTGGCCGCCCTGGGCGAAGTACGCACGCCCAGCCTGGCTGACCTGTTTGTCGCGACCATGAAAGGATCGTACCAATGAGTATTTCCTCTGCAAACAAGCTGCAATGGCTGCTCCGGCGTGAACTGTGGGAACACAAGGGCATGCTGGTGTGGACGCCGGCCCTGATCGGCGTGGTCATGACGGTGCTGGGCGCCCTGATGGCGGCCGCGACCGTCGCAAGGACCAAAATGCACACGGCGCTCATCGTCAATGGCGAGGAAATTTCCTGGAGCACCATCTTCAATACCCGCACCTTCGGTCCGCGCCGCACGGAAATCATCGACGCCGTCGCCAACAACTATACGTACGCGGCGGCGCCGCTGTTCCTGGCACTGGGCTTCCTGGTGTTTTTCTATTGCCTGAGCGCCCTGCATGACGACCGCCGCGACCGCAGCGTGCTGTTCTGGAAATCGCTGCCCATCTCGGATGCGCAGACGGTGCTGTCGAAAGCGGCCATCGCCCTGCTGGTCGCGCCGTTGATCGTGGCCGCCACCGCCAGCCTGACTTCGCTGGCCCTGATCCTGATACTGAGCGGCGTGCTGGCGGCCAACGGCATCCACGTGTTTGCCGAACTGCTCGGCTCTCCCGGCCTGTACCTGGGACCGCTGCGCGTGTTCGGCTTGCTGCCCGTGTATTGCCTGTGGGCCTTGCCGACGGTTGGCTGGTTGCTGATGGTCTCGAGCTGGGCCAAGTCGAAAGTCTTCCTGTGGGCCGTCGGCCTGCCGCTGCTGTTGCTCATCTTGACAGTCTGGGCCGGCAAGCTGACGCAGACGGAAAGCGACCTCAACTGGATACAGATGAATGTCATCGGACGCGCCCTGCTGGGTACTCTCCCCGGCAGTTGGTATCTGTTTGAACCGGAACTGCTGCCGCGAATGTACGCCCTGGCAGCAGGGGGATCGCACATGACACGCATCGATGTGTTCAGCAATTCCTGGTCCAGCCTGGCCCTGCCAGCCGTCTGGCTGGGTGCGGCGGCAGGCGGGGCGCTGATTTACGCCGCCATCCGCCTGCGCCGCTGGCGCGAGGAAGGCTGACCAGCGCACGATCACTACCCCATCAAAAACGCCCCGCCCGTCGGGGCGTTTTCTATTTCCGCACCGCCCAGCCACCTGAAATAATAGCTACTTTCCTGATAGTTATTATCAACGAATCTCCGCATCAAATGAAGGCTATTCAAACGATAGTATTAATTAGATATAAAAATTGAAAATAATTATTTACATCGTATTTTATTTACAATAACATTTTAGAATCAGAGAACAAAAAACAACAACTAGCAATTCGATAGCGGGATGGCTTTTTGGATAAAGGGCGCAGAAATACTGGCGCATGGTAGCAAACTCAGCAGAAATACTCGATTCCGTGACAATTCGTGACTATTCCCTTGCGCAAAGCTTGACAGAATAAGGTCATGGAGAGTGATCAAAATAGAATTTAAAGTTTCAAAAATGAAACCCCCCATTATAGTGAGCGCAGGTGTAGACCTCATGAAAATGCGCTGTCCTGCGAGCGAGCATCACCAGGCAAGCCAGTGGCGGACGAAACAAAATACAAGAAATAGTCCCCCTCTGAAATAAGTGCAAAATTATTATTTTTAATGTTACTGAGGTAGCGATCTTTTGCGCCAGCGATTTTTTTCCAGTTATGTTTTACTTGCCACTATCAACATCGGCAACACCTAAGTTCGACCACGGCCCAAGCCACGCCGGAGTAAGTAAGGAAACGAATTACATTATTAATTTTTTAATATCTTAAAAAATTTAACGAATATATAACCTCTTCTGGAGAATTTCAAATGGCCACCATCCAAAATCCAGCACAAGTTCCCGTCAATGCCGAAGGCGCTGGCAGCAAGATCGCCATGCCCGCAAAAAAAGCCGTCGATCCAAAAACCGGCGAGCGCAAGCAGTATGACGACGATGAACTCATACAGGGAGGCGACGCCAGCCAGACCATGCCGCCTGAAAATGTCGTCGAAGTCACAGGAAGCGCCGAGAGCGGCAATGCCGGCGCCCTGGGCGCGGCCGCCGCTGTGGCTGCAGCTGCCCTGGCCGCCGGTGGCGGTGGCGCGGCCGCCGGCCAGGCCGGCACCGGCACCGGCAGCGCCGACCTCGGCACTCCGCAAAGCGATAACAATGGCGGCGCCGCTGGCGCGGCCGGCACTGGCGCAGGTGCCGCCGGCATCCCCAGCGGCAGTGTCGTGGACGTTGCCGGCGCGTCGGTTGGCGCGGGTGGCGGCGCCGGCGCTGCGGCCGGCCTGGGTGGACTCGGCGTGCTGGGTGCGCTCGGCGGCCTTGGTCTGGTTGCCGCCGCAGCTGGCGGAGGCGGCGGAGGCGGAGGCGCGGCCGGCGGGTCCGGCACAGGGGGCGCGGGCACAGGGGGCGCGGGCACGGGCGGCACGGGAGGGACTGGCACGGGAGGCACGGGGACCGGCGGCACGGGCACCGGCGGCACGGGAGGCACGGGCACCGGCGGTACCGGTGGTACCGGCACGGGCGGGACGGGCGGTACGGGAGGCACGGGTACGGGAGGCTCGACCGGCGGCCAGGGTGGCACGGGAAACCAATCCACCACCATCATCGTGACCGACGCGGCCATACTGGCCGCTGCGGCAGCCGTCGTCGCCGCCAACAATGCCCTGGCCGATGATGCCAGCGCCGCCGCAGCAGCGGCCACGGCAGCAGCTTCGCTGGCAGCGGCAAATGCCGCCATCCTCGCCGATCAACTGGCGGCACAGGCCGCCGCCGCTGCGGCAGCAGCCTTGCTCGCTGCCAATAGTGCTACCAGTGACGATACGCTGGCAGTCAGCACGGCCGCCGTCGTCCCCGGTGCGCAAGCGGCCGCTACCGCCGCCACGAATGACGACAGCGCGGCCGCTGCGGCGGCCGCTACCGCCAGCATATCCCAGGCCGCCACCACGTCGGCACAAAATGACGATGCGGCTGCCGCCACGGCCGCCGCCAACGCCGCCGCCGCGCACGCCGCCGCCGATGCGGCGCAAACGCAAGCAGACCAAAGCAACGCCCCGGCATTGCAAGCCATCGCCGATGCAGCCGATGTGGTCGCCGCCGCAGCCAATACCCAGGCAGCGCTGACCGATGCAGCGGTGCTGGGTATCATCTCGGCCAATGATGCCGCCGCTGCCGCCACTGCCACGGCACTGGCCAATGCCACGGACGCCGCCGCGCTGGACCTGGCGGCAACGGCCGCCGCCAACGCCGCCGTCGCGGCCGGCATACAGGCCAGCCTGACGGACGCCGCCGCCCTGACACTCATCTCCGATGCCGATGCGGCTACCGCCGCCGCGGCCGCCAGCGTGGCCGCCGCCACCGATGCCACCGCTCTCGCCGCCGCCTCAACTGCCGCCGCCACCACGGCAGCGAATGCCGCGACAGCCGCCAATGCCAGCGACGCCGCGGCATTGGGCATCGCCGCCACTGCCGCCACGAACGCCGCCGCCGCAGCCAGTACGCAAGCGGGTCTGACCGACGCCGTGACGCTGACCATGGCAGCGGACGCCGCTGCCGGCATCGCCGCCTGGGATGCCTCGATCGCCAATGCCACCGATGCTGTCGCCCTGCAGGCCGCCGCCGACGCGGCCGCCACGGACGCGGCAAACGCGCAAACACAGGCCAACATGACGGATGCGCCCACCCTGGGGCTAATCGCCGATGCCGCCACCCTGGCCTCCGATGCCGCACAGGTGCAGGCTGGCCTGAGCGACGCCGCCGCGCTGGCCGTGATTTCCAATGCCGACGCCGCCGCTGCGGCTGCCGCCGCCTTGGCCGCCAGCACCGATGCCGCCGCACTTGACGCCGCAGCAGCCCTTGCCGCCACCGTGGCAGCGAATGCCGTCGTCACGGCCAGCCTGAGCGACGCAGCGGCACTGCAAATCACGGCCGATGCGGCCGCCAGCACGTCCGCCAGCGCCGCCACGCAAGCGGGGCTGACCGATGCCGCCGCGCTGCAAGTGATTTCCGACGCCGATGCCGCCGCCGCGCTGGCGGCGCAAACGACCGCCAACCAGACGGATGCGGCGGCCTTGGCGGCGGCCGACGCAGCCGCCGCCAGCGATGCGGCCAATGCGCAAACAGTTGCCGACCAGACCGATGTTGTCGCCCTGCAGCAAGCCGCCGACCAAGCCGATGCCGATGCGGCCGCCGCCAATGCGCAAGCGTCCCTGCTGGACGTCAATGTTGCCCTGAATGCTTTCAATCTGGCCAACCTCGCCGCCCTGGCCGCCAACGTCACGGCTGGCCAGACCAGCGTCATCGACCTGACGGCCACCGTCAATGCCTTGCAGCTCGATGCCGATAATGCCGATATCACTGCCGGCCTGACAGATGCCCTCGCTCTCGCCGGCGTCTCTACCGCCGATGCCGTGCTGGCGGCCGGCTTGCAAGTCACCGCCGGCCTGACCGACGCCGGAGCGCTCATCACCGTGGCTGCCAATGCCGTCTCGGCGGCGGAAGCGGCTGCCCTGCTAGGCGGGATCGATATCTCGGCCGTCAGCGCAGCTGCCGCAGCACAGGCCGCCGCCGCGACTGCCGCCACCGCAGCCGCGCTGACCGATGCGGGTGCGCTGACCCTGGTCTCTACCACCGACGCAGCAGCTGAACTTGCCGCCCAGGTGGCGGTCACCACGCTGACCGCCGCCAATACGCTGGCGCAAAATGCCCTGACCACGGCACAATTTTTTGCCAACCAGACCGATGCCGTGGCCCTGGGTCTGGTCTCGTCGGCCGCCAATACGACCGCCGCCGCGGCCGTCACGACCGCTGGCCAGACCGATGCCATCGCGCTGAGCCTCATCTCCACCGCGGATGGACTGGCTGCCGCATCGGCCGCCAACCTGGCGGCGCTGACGGATGCCACGGCGCTGGCACTCATTTCCACGGCCGACGCGACCGCCGCCAACGCCTTGCAGGCAACGGCCAACCTGACGGATGCCGCCGCACTGGGCTTGATCGCCACGGCCGCTGCCGCTGCCGCCAATACGGCGACGAATGTTGCCAACCTGACCGATGCGGTGTTGCTGGGCACGCTCTCGGCAGCTGCCACCACGGCCGCCAACACGACTGCCGCCAGCGCTGCATTGACGGACGCCACGGCATTGGGCCTGGTCGCCACGGCCAATGCAGCGCTGGCCGCCACGGCACAAACGACGGCCAATCTTACCGATGCCGTGGCACTGGGCCTCGTTTCAACGGCCGCCAACACGGCCGCCAGCGTTGCCGCCGCCACCGCCAGCCTGACCGATGCCGTAGCCTTGGGCAGCGTTTCGACAGCCGCCACGGCAGCCGCCAACACGGCTGCCGCCACCGCCGCGCTGACCGACGCCGTCGCCCTGGGGCTGACGGCGACCGTCGACGCGGCCGCCGCCACCGCCGCACAAACGACAGCCAACCTGACGGACGCCGTCGCCCTGGGCCTGGTAGCGACCGTGAATGCCACCGCCGCCACGACGGCCGCCACGGTTGCGGGCCTGACCGACGCCGTCCTGCTGGGCACCGCCCACACGCTCAATGTCACGGCCGCCACCGTGGCCGCCACCAAGGCCGCCTTGACGAATGCCGCCGCACTGACCACCGTCGCCAACAACGATGCCGCGAATGCCGCCGCGCTGGCAGCCTATTCGACGGCCCACCCGCTCGACCTGGCGGCGGCGTTGGCGGCCACCGTCGCCGCCACCACGGCATCCCTGTCGCTCGCCGCCGCGCAATCGGCGCAGGCGGATGACGCGGCTGCCGCCTCGACAGCAGCCACGGCCGCAGCGTCCCTGACAGCCCTGAACAATGCGCTGGCGGCCGACAATGCCGCCACTGCCGCCGCTACCCTGGCCCTGACTTCCCAGGCGGCAGCCACGGCGGCGCAGCTGGACGACACACTCGCGGCGACCGCCGCCGGCGTGGCTGCCACCTCGCTGGCAGCGGCCCAGGCGGCGCAAGCGGCCGATACCGCCGCCGCCGCGACGGCAGCGACGGCCGCCAATGCCCTGGCCGCCCTGAATGCGGCCTTGCAGGCGGACGCGAATGCGACCGCCACGGCTGCCGCCGCCGTGACGGCGAGCGCGGCCACCGCTAGCGCCATCAGCGACGATCTGGCGGCGACGACGGCCGCTACCCTGGCCGCCACCTCGCTGGCTGCTGCGCAAGCTGCACAAACGGTCGACAACGCCGCTGCCAGCGCCGCCACCATCGCCGCCAACGCGCTGGCCTCCCTGAATGCGGCCCTGGCCGACGATGCGGCAGCGGCTGCGGCTGTGCTGAACGCCACCAATGCAACGGCCGCCGCCGTTGCCGCTAGCGCCGCCGACACGGCTGCCGCGGCAGCTGCCGCAATCGCCGCCATCTCGGCCGCCGCCACGCAGCACGCACAAGCGGACGATATCGCCGCTGCCGCCGCCGCCCTCACGGCGTCCATCTCGCTGGCAGCCACGCAAGCCGCGCAGGCAGCCGATCTCGCCGTCGGCACGACTGCGACAGCGGCAGCGAACGCACTGGCCGCGCTGAACCAGGCCCTGGCCGACGACAGCCTCGCCGCAGCAGCAGCCACGGCGGCGACCAACGCCCAGGCAGCCCTGAGTGCGGCCACAAGCACACTCAACGCGGCGATATTGACGGCCAGCGCCTCGCTCGCCGCCACCAATGCCGCCTTGGGCGCCGACGCCACGGCGGCCAGCACGGCAGCCGCGGCGGCAGCCGCACAGCTGCTTGCCGATGCCGCGCTGGTGGCCGATGTAGGGCTGGCCGCTCTTGCAACGGCAGCCAACAATGCACTGGCTGCAGCCAGCGCGGCGCTGGCTGCCGACGATGCCGCCGCGAATGCCGCGCATACGGCCGCGCTCTCGGCGGCGGCAACCCTGGCGGCGCAACTGGCCGACACAGCGGCCCTCAACGCCCATGCCGCACTCAACGCGGCCATTGCCAACCTGAACGCCGCCGTGACGGCCGATGTCAACGCCACGGATGCCGACAATGACAGGACGCTGAAACTGAACCTCCTCCTCACCGCCCAGGGTGCGGCCGATGATGCGGCCCAGGCCAATGCGAATGCGGCAGCGGCCCATGCGGCGCTGGCAGCGGCCCAGGCCGACGATGCGGCGGCCGCCACCGCTGCTGCCAATGCGACTGCGGCGCATGCGGCGGCGGTCGCGGCGCAAAATGCCGATGCCGCTGCGGCAGCGGCAGCGGCGCAAGCGGCAATCTCGCTGGCCGCTACGCTCAATGCCCAGGCGGACGATGCCACGGCGGCAGCCGCCGCCACGGCCGCCGCCAATGCACAACTGGCGCTGAATGCAGCCCTGGCCGCCGACGCCGACGTCGCCGCCAGCGCCGCCGCTGCAGCGGCCGCCCAGCTGGCGGCGCAAAACGCGCATGACGCCGATGTTGCGGCCGCAGCAGCGGCCGTCGCGGCCGCCATTACCCTGGCAGCCACGCAAGCGGCGCAGGCCGATGATGCGGCAGCCGCGCTGGCAGCGGCCAATGCGGCCAACGCCCAGGCAGCACACAACGCTGCCGTCGCCGACGACCAGGCTGCAGCAGACGCCGCCGCTGCCGCAGCGCTGGCGCAAGCGGCTGCCACGGCCGCTGCAGCAGCCGATGCCGCAGCCACCGCCAGCGCCGCCGCAGCGGCATCCGCACTGCTTGCCGCACAGGCAGCACAAGCCGACGACACGGCCGCCAATCAGGCAGCGGCGAATGCCGCCGCCGCCACCGCCGCGCACACAGCAGCCATCGCCGCCGATGCCCTGGCCATCACCACGGCAGCGACGGCTGCCAGCGCGCTGGCAGCGGCCACCGCGGCGCAGAACGACGACGACGCAGCAGCGGCCGCGGCCGCCACTGCCGCCATCTCGCTGGCACTCACGCAGGCGGCACAGTCCGACGATGCGGCGGCTGCCGCTGCCACGCTCAACGCCAACAGCGCGGCAGCCGCCGCGCTGGCAGCTCATGCGGCCGATGCGGCGGCCCCGCTGGCGCAGGCACAGGCAGCCGCATCCCTGCTGGCCCTGCAAGCGGCGCAAGCCGACGATGCCGCCGCCGCCAGCGCGGCAGCAATAGCGGCGCAGGCGCATGCCAATGCCAACGCGGCCTATGCAGATGACGCGGCGGCAGCCCAAGCCCATGCCGACGCGCAGGCAGCCGACATCGCCCTGGCGCAGGCAAATGCTCTCGCCGCGCAGACCGACGCCAACGCCCTGGCGGTGATATCGAATACGGATGCCGCCCACGCCGCCGCGGTGCAAGCCATCGCCGACCAGACCGATGCCGTGGCACTCACCCAGGCCGCCGATGCGGCAGCGGCAGCGGCGCTGGCCGCGGCGCAGACGGCCAACCTGACGAACGCCAGCGCCCTGCACCTGGCCGCCGATGCGGCAGCCACCGCCGCCCTGCAAGCGCAGGCGCAGGCAGACCTGACGGACGCGGGCTCGCTGACGGTGGCGGCGAATGCCGATGCCGCAGCGGCGGCAGCGGCGCAGGCTCTGGCCGACCTGACGGATGCGAGCCAGCTGTTCGTGCTGAGCCAGAATGCCCTGCACAACCCGCTGACGGTGGCCGACTTCAGCACCGGCCTGCCGGCCGCCGGCGGCGACGTGATCGACATGTCGGCCATCGCCGACCTGACGGCAGCGGTGGCCGTAGGCGTCAATCTGAGCACGGACTTTGGCAACGACAACCTGTTCATCTTCGACGGCACGTCCGTGTCGATCGGCGCGGCGGCCAGCGCCATCGCGGCCGACAACAGCGTCTTGTCGGGACAGGGCTACATCGTCATCGCCGATGCACAAAACAGTGGCGCCGTGACGGTGTATCACTCGAGTGACCTGAGCAACGCCAACGCCATCGACACGGCGCTGGTGCTGCTGAGCGGGGTAAACATCACGCAACTGACGGCGGCCAACTTCGTCGTCTGAAGCCGTGCACCCACGCCAGGCGCCGCGCCTGGCACGGCAGCGGGAGCGCAAAACAGCGCGCTCCCGCCCATACCTTGAAATGCGTCAGGCCTTGGGCCAGAAAAGCACGGGATGAGATTACGCGGTTTCCCAGCATTGTCCTTACTGCCACGCATCGCAGCCTTGCTGGCGGCCCTGGCAATCGCATCCATGGCGTCTTGCGCGCATGCCCAGGGCGCCACCGCCTGGAGCTTCGACCAGGTCTTGCAGCAGGCGCTGCAAAGCCATCCCGCCGTGCAGGGCAAGCGCTCGGCGCAGGCGGCCGCGCGCGCCGACCTCGATGCGGCGCAGTGGCAGCGTTTTCCCAGCCTGTCGGCCGAAGTGCCCACCGGTTCGCAGGAAACGGGCGGCGTGGTGCGCATCGAGCAGCCGCTGTGGAGCGGCGGGCGCATCGACGCCGGCATCGATGCCGCCGGCAGCCGGGTCGACGCGGCCGGCGCGGCCATCGAAGAAGAACGCCTGACCCTCTCCCTGCGCGTGATCGCCGCCTACACCGAGGCGCTGCGCCAGACGGCGCGCGTGCGCTCGGCCGAAGCCGGCCTGGCCGAGCACCAGCGCCTGCTGGACATGATCAAGCGCCGCGTGGTGCAGTCGGTCAGTTCGCAAACGGACCAGCGCCTGGCCGAGTCGCGCGCCTACCAGGCGGCCAACGACGTGTCGACTGCGCGCCAGGCGCTGGAGAACGCGCTGGCGCAGCTGTCGCAACTGGCCGGCAAGCCGGTGCGCCTGGTCAGCGCCACGGGCATCGGCGTGGGCGAACCGCTGCCCGACGCCAGCCTGGAAAGAGTCATGCGCCAGGCCATAGCCTACTCCCCCACCCTGCACCGCCTCGAGTTCGAGGCGCAGGCCGCCGATTCCGACATCACCCTGCAGCGCTCGGCCTACATGCCGAAAGTGGTGCTGCGCATGGAAAAGCCGACGGGCGGCATGAATGCCGACAACCGCACGCGCGCCATGCTGGTGCTGCAAGCGCAGCCGGGCGCCGGCCTGTCGGCCAAGGCTGGCGTGGACGCCGCCGTCGCCCGGCGCGAAGGCGCGCGCGCGGCGCACGATGTGGCCGAACGCGAGGTGCGCGAGCGTTTCACGCTGGACTGGAACGAGGCAGAAGCGAGCCGCCAGCGCCTGGGCAATGCGGGCGAGGCCAGCACCACCTCGACGCAGGTGTTCGAATCGTATGCGCGCCAGTACGTGATCGGCCGCAAGAGCTGGAACGACGTGCTCAACGCCGTGCGCGAAGCGACCCAGGCGCAGTTTTCACTGGAGGACACGCGTGCGCAAGCGATTGCCGCCAGCCTGCGCCTGGCCGCGCAGACGGGCACCCTGGCCGGGCGCACGGCGCCGGCAAGCCTGGCGCGCCAGAATTGACACCGACATGATGCCAACAGGAGACAGCGTGGATACCTCCATCAAACATGGCTTGCTGACACTCACCGAGCGGGCCGCGCGCCTGACGGGCCAGCACGTGCCCGCCGCGCGCCTGGCCGACCTGCAGCGCCAGCTCGATGACGTCGATGACAACGGCGCGCCCAGTGTGATCCTTACCACCATCTGGCAGGCAGCCGGGCTGGAAGGCGTGGCGCGTCCGCTGCACCAGCCGACGCCGGGCGAGCTGCCATTCGCCGTCTACAGCGCCAGCACGGGCTGGGGCTTGCTGCAGTCGCGCGGCGCCGACGGCGCCTGGCGCGGTGAAAGCATCGATGGACGCGCCTTGCAGCTGGCGACACTGGCCGGCCTGGCTTGCGTGGGCCTGCCGCGCCGCAGCGAAAAAAGCGGCGCCCGCCCCGGCGCGCTGGGCCTGGTGCGCAACGCCCTGTGGTTGAAAAAAAGCGTATTTGTCGACGCCGTGCTGGCCACCGCGCTGGTGACCCTGCTGACCATGGCCACCTCGCTGTTCTCCATGCAGGTGTACGACCGCGTGATTCCCAATCAGAGCTTCAGCACCCTGTGGGTGCTGGTGGTGGGCGTGGCCCTGTCGATCGGCCTGGAATTCATCCTCAAGCAGGTGCGCAGCCGCATCGTCGACCACTCGTGCAATGACGTCGACCATGAATTGTCCGAGTGGTTTTTCCAGCGCATGCTGGGCATCCGTATGGAAGCGCGCCCCGCCTCCGTCGGCACCCTGGCGGCGCAAGTAAAAGGCTTTGAAATGGTGCGCGGCGTGCTCACGTCGACGTCGCTGTTCGTGCTGACGGACGTACCCTTCGCCCTGATTTTTCTCGCCATGATCACCATCATCGGCGGTTGGCTGGTGGTCGTGCCGCTGGTGGCCCTGCCGCTGGCCCTCGTGTGCGGCCTGATGTTCCAGCGCGCCATCGAGAGCCACACGCGCAAGAACCTCAACGCCAGCAACCGCAAGGCGGGCTTGCTGGTGGAAGCCGTCGATGGCGTGGAAACGCTCAAGGGCAGCAGCGCCGAATGGATGATGCAGGCGCGCTGGGCCGAACTGGTGGCCGAGAGCAGCCACGCGGAGCAGAATATCCGCGACTATGCGGCCCTGTCGCAAAACATCACGGCCGCCTTCCAGCAGCTGACCAACGTGGCGCTGATCTCCATGGGGGCGTGGTTCGTGGCGGAAAACCAGATGACCATGGGCGCGCTGATGGCGTGCACCATCATCAGCAACCGCGCTCTGATGCCCATCGTGCAGCTGCCCGCCGTGATGGTGCAATGGGCGCATGCGCGCGCCTCGATCGACGGCCTGGAACAGGTCATCAGCCTGCCCAATGAGGCGGACAGTGCGCAGTTCGCGCTGACGCCGCGCAGCCTCGATACGGGATTGCGCTTCGAACACATCCGTTTTACGTATGGCGGCGCGCAAAAGGTGGCGCTGGAAGTGGACAGTCTCGCCATCCGCCCTGGCGAGCGCGTCGGCCTGGTGGGCGCCATCGGCTCGGGCAAGAGCACCCTGCTGAAACTGGCTTCGGGCCTGTACCAGCCGGCCGAAGGCAAGGTGTATCTGGGCGACGTCGACATGGCCCTGCTGGCGCCGGCCGTGGTGCGCGAAATGGTCGGCTACCTGCCGCAGGAAACGCGGCTCTTCAGCGGCAGCCTGCGCGACAACTTGTTGCTGGGACTGGCCGACCCGGGCGAGGAAGCGATCCTGGCGGCGGCCAAACGCACGGGCTTGATCGAGCTGATACTGGGCCAGCCACGGGGACTGGCGCTGGGCATCACCGAAGGAGGACGGGGCGTGTCGGGCGGCCAGCGCCAATTGATCGCCGTCACGCGCCTGCTGCTGGCCAAGCCGCGCATCTGGCTGCTCGACGAACCGACGGGTGCCATGGATGCGAAAACGGAAGCGCGCATCGTCGGGCTGCTGGGCGAACTGGCGGCCGAAGGCGTGACGATGGTCGCCACCACGCACAAAAACGCCCTCTTGCCCCTGCTTGACCGCCTGGTGGTGCTGCAGGCGGGACGGGTGCTGCTGGACGGCCCGCGCGACTTTGTCCTGTCCAAGCTGTCGGGCAAGCCACAGGCCGTACCCAGTCCCGCAACTGCGCCGGTGGCACAAGGAGCCGTGGCATGAAACTGGCCAAAGTGGCAACGCGGGAAGAAGCGAAACGGAGCCGGCTGCTGATCTGGAGCTGCACGCTAGCGCTGGCGGGAGTCATCGCCTGGGCATCGTGGGCGGAGCTGGACCAGGTGACGCGCGCCAATGGCCAGGTGATCGCCAGTTCGCGCAATCAGATCATCCAGGTGGCCGATGGCGGCGTGCTGGCCGAGCTGCGCGTGCATGAAGGCAGCGTGGTGAAAAAGGGCGAACTGCTGGCGCGCTTCGACCGCACACGGGCCGAGACGAGCTACCTGGAAAGCACGGCCAAGGCGGCCGGGCTGAAGGCGGCTGTGGCGCGCCTGCAGGCGGAAGTGTTTGGCGGCACGCCGAAATTCCCGTCCGAGCTGCAGGCGTTCCCGGAATTTCGCGCCAACCAGCTGGCCCTGTTCAGCAAGCGCCAGGGCGCCGTGCAAGCGGAAGTGAGCTCGCTGGAAAGCGCCATGAAACTGATCAAGGAAGAGCTGGAAATGAACTTGCCGCTGCTGGAAACGGGCGATGTCAGCCGCGCCGAAGTGCTGAAACTGCGGCGCCAAGTGGTCGACATCCAGGCGCAGATCACCAACCGGCGCAACAAATACCTGCAAGATAGTCAGACGGACCTGGTGAAAGCCCAGGAAGACCTGGCCGGCGTGCTGCAAACGGTGACGCAGCGCAAGGAGCAGCTGGGTTCGACGGATATCTACGCGCCCACCGACGGCATCGTGCGCAATGTGCGGCTCACCACCCTGGGCGGCGTGGCCAAGCCGGGCGAGGAAATCCTGCAAATCGTGCCCACGGACGACGACTTGATCATCGAAGCGAAAGTCAAGCCGGCCGACATCGCCTTCATCAAGCCCGGCCTGCCCACGGCCGTGAAACTGGACGCCTACGACTACGGCATCTACGGCCGCCTGCGCGGCACCGTCAGCTATATCAGCGCGGATACTTTGAGCGAGGATAACAAGGGCAACGAGCAGCCGTACTACCGCGTGCAGATCAAGACCAGCGGGCGCAATCTGATGGGCAAGAATGGCGAGCCGATTTTGATCCAGCCCGGCATGACGGCCACCGTGGAAATCAACACGGGCCGCAAAACTGTCTTGCGCTACCTGACGAAACCGATCACCAAGACGTTTTCAGAGTCGATGGGGGAGCGGTAATGTAGCGGGCTATTTCAACCGACCGATGACGCTCGCCACCTTGGCGGTAATCATGTCGACTGCGGGGCCATTCGCGCCATGCGGCAAAATGACATCGGCATTGCGCTTGGTCGGCTCGATGAATTGCTTGTGCATCGGGCGTACTGTTTCCAGATACTGCTCTATGACGCTTTCCACCGAGCGGCCGCGTTCGGTGATATCGCGTTGCATGCGGCGGATGAAGCGCACGTCAGAAGCGGTGTCGACAAAGATCTTCAGCGACATCATGTCGCGCAAGTCTTCGTCATACAAGGCAAACAGGCCTTCGATCACGATCACCGGAGCCGGCTTGACTGGAATGGTCCTGCTGGAGCGATTGTGCAGCGTGAAGTCGTACTCCGGCATCTCGATCGCCTCGCCGTTGCGCAAGGCCTGGATATGCTGCACCAGCAATGGCCACTCGAACGCCTGCGGATGGTCGTAATTCTGCTGGCGACGGACTTCAGGGCTGAGGTGCGTCTGGTCGCAGTAGTAATCGTCCTGCATCACGACCGAGACCATGTCGGCACCAAACGACGCGAGCACTTGCTGAGATACGGTGGACTTGCCACTGCCGCTTCCGCCAGCGACACCAATAACAAACGGTTGGAAGGAAATATTATTCATGCCGAATGATACCGGAAACGCGACCGGACTGACAGGGAGCGGCTGATCCAAAATGACGTTACGCTGGTCGGATGAGTAAGGGCACGCCGCCTGATCCGACCAGCGCCATCATTCGAACTGTTTGCGGCGTGGAAGGAATGGTAAAGGACACGGCCTATCTCCTTGTTGAATGCAAAATAGTTACTTAGGGTTAGGGAAACGGTGCGCTTGGTATTCGAGCAAGATGATATTCTGAACAAGCTCAAGATGCGCAGACGGGACGACTGGCGCCACCGGCATTGCATGCCTGACCTCTTTCAGTATCGATTGACCATTTACCAGGAATATATAATGAACGAAGAAAAATTTTGGCAGCTGATAGAGCAAATCGATCGAGAGGCCCTGGAAGACGGCGACGCCGATGCCGCGGTGGAACCGTTGACCGAAGCGCTCGCCGAGTTGCCGGTCAAGGACATCAAGGGCTTCGAGGAGTGCCTGGCTCAGGCACTGTACAAGCTCGATGGCAAAGTGTTTGCGGACCATGCCGGTGCATCAGGAAAGTCGGGTGACGGTTTCCTGTATGCGCGCTGTTTCGTCGTCGGCTCGGGCAAAGCTACTTATGACAGCGTTCTGGCCGACCCCACACTGATGCCAGATCAAACGGACGACTGGCTGGAAGAACTGTTGAGCGTCGCTCCCGAAGCTTGGTCAGAGAAGACAGGGCGTGACACCGATGACTGGGATTTTACCGCCAGCGTCGATTATGAAACCGGAAGCAATGCCGCCGCCTGGCCCGGCTAAGGCGGCAATGGACGCCATCGCCGCAAGCAAGGCGCATATAAAGCTGGCCGAAGGCGATGCCGGGCAATGGGATGCGCATATGGCGGCAGCTGAAGCCGTGTTGCGCAGCGCCTTGCAAGCGGCCCAGCAAGATACCGCCCTGATCACTTGCCTGGGCGCCGTGCTGTGTGACCAGGGTGAGTACAGGGAAGCCTTCAACGTACTGGAAACGGCACTCAAGCTGGGCTCGACGGACAGCCATACCCATTACAACCTGGGGGTGGCCCTGGCCGGACTGGCAAAACCCCGCAAGGCCATGGCGCAATTTGGCAAGGCGCGGGGCCTTGCCGCTTCCAGACAAACCTGGACCGCCTATTTCGACCCGCAGGCCCAATAGGCGCGTGCTCGGAAAACTATTCGAACTGCTTGCGGAACGCTTCGAACTGCGCCGCCAGGCCATCGAAGTCGCTGCGCAATTGCAGCACTTCCTGTTCCAGCTGGGCCACGCGGCTGCCCTGCTGCGGCGCGCTGACAACGCCGGCAAAACCGGCCGCCGTCTCGCTTTGCGCCAGTGCTTCTGCGCCGCCCAGCAAGTGGCCGTAGCGCGGTTCCTTGGCACCGGGGGCGACGGCCAGCCTGGCCACCAGCGGCGGGTATTTGTCGATCAAAAACTGCAGGCCCGATTCCACTTCCGCCACCGACTTGAATTCATGCACGCGGCCACTGCGACTGCGGATCTCGCCGGCCGTCTGCAAGCCGCGCAGCATCAATATGGCCAGGATAGCCAGCTTTTCCTGTTCCAGCGACCACTTGATGCGCATGCGGTGTTCGTACTTGGCGACGCGCGCGCCGGCCTGCGTGATGCCGTTGACGAATTTGCGCTGCATCAAACGCTGCAGCACGTCGTAGACGGTTTCCTCGGAGAGCGCCATGACGGGGTCGCGGCTGGACAACTGGTTGCAGCCGTTCGTCAGGGCATTCAGCGACAGCGGATAGCTGTCCGGCGTCAGCGCTTCCTTTTCGGCCAGCACGGCCAGCACGCGGATCTCGAAGGGGTCGAGCAGATTCGGATTGTCAGTACTTTTTTCGCCTGCTGTCACATCAGTGTTCATGCCTATATCCTTAATCAACCAGCTTGTTCATTTGCTCGGAATCAAATTTATCACACTCAGGCACAGCCTGGCAGCATATGCCCGCCGCCTTCAGGGTGGCGAGAATGGTTTCGATGCGCTGTTCCTGCGCCACGGCATGCGTGATCAAGCCTTGCAGAGCTTTCGACAGCGGATCGTCGCCGTTGGGCGTGACGCCATACGCGGCGAACAGGTGGGCCGTGCTACCCTCGCGCAAGGCGTTGACATCCTTTTGCACGATGTGCGCCGGGTTGCCGACAGCCGTGGCGCCCGAAGGCACGGGCTTCAACAGCACGGCGTTCGAGCCCACCTTGGCATACTCTCCCACCGTGAAGCTGCCCAGCACCTGGGCGCCAGCGCCGACAATAACGCCGCGTTCCAGGGTTGGATGGCGTTTGCTGCCGCTGTGCAGCGAGGTGCCGCCCAGGGTCACGCCCTGGTAGATGGTGCAGTCATCGCCGACAACGGCCGTCTCGCCGATCACCACGCCGAAGCCATGGTCGATGAAGACGCGCCGGCCAATGGTGGCTCCCGGGTGGATTTCGATGCCCGTGATGATGCGGGCGAGGTAGGAAATGAAGCGCCCCACCCACTTCATGTGCCGCGTCCAGCACCAGTGCGCCCAGCCGTGCATGACGATGGCGTGCAATCCCGGATAACAGGTCAGCACCTCCCAGCCATTGCGGGCGGCGGGGTCACGTTCGATGATGCTGTTGATGTCTTCGCGCAGGTGGTGGAACATAATGAAAACAGATAAGGTGGAACGCAAATGGTAGCGTATTCGGCGGCGTGCTGCCGGAGAGGCAGATAAACAACCGCCGCCTCAAGGGCGGCGGCTGACTTTTGGAAGCGCTACAAAACGGTCAGGACGTTTTTATGCTTCCAGCGCAATGCGCTGGCGGCGCGCTTCATACAAGCACACGCCGGAAGCGACCGACACGTTCAGACTCTCGACGGAGCCGAACATCGGGATGCTGACGAGGATGTCGCAGGTATCGCGCGTCAGGCGGCGCATGCCTTCGCCCTCGGAACCCATGACCAGGGCCGTCGGGCCCGTGAAATCGGCTTCGTACAAACCTTTTTCGCCATCGTCGGTGGTGCCGATCAGCCAGATGCCGCGCTCTTTCAGTTCGCGCATGGTGCGCGCCAGATTCGTCACGGTGATGTACGGAACGGTTTCGGCGGCGCCGCTGGCGACCTTGGCGGCCGTGGTATTCAAACCCACGGCGCGGTCCTTCGGCACGATGACGGCATGTGCGCCGACGCCGTCGGCCACGCGCAGGCAGGCGCCCAGGTTGTGCGGGTCGGTGATGCCGTCGAGTATCAACAGCAGCGGCGGGCCGTCAATGGCGTCCAGCAACTCATCGAGATTGCGCGCCAGCGACAGTTGCGACGCAAAGGCGATCACGCCCTGGTGGCGACGCGTGCCGACGATCTTGTCCAGACGCGACGAGTCGACGGGCATGACGCGCACGTTGGCAGCCTTGGCGGCGGCGATCATGTCCTTCATGCGGCCGTCGACGCGGCTGGCATCGACAAAAATTTCTTCCACGGACGACGCTTCATGACGCAGACGCGAGGTGACGGCGTGGAAGCCGAAAATCATTTTATTCTTCATGTGTTATCGCTTCTTTTATCGCTTGCTTTTGCTTGTTTTTGATACAGTTTTTGCTGCACGTGGTGCCGCTGCGGCAGGTGCCGCGGCAGGTTTCTTGCTGCGCTTCGGCGCTGCCGCCTTAGGGGCTTCCTTCGGGGCTGCGTTGGCTTGCGCCTTGGCTGCAGGCTTGGCGCCGTTGGATCGGCCGCCGGAACCATTGCCGGGCTTACCGCCGGCCTTGGCGCCAGTTGTAACGCTGGTCTTGATCTCGTGGCGCTGCTCGGTCGCGGGACCTGGCTTGACCATGGATTTCTTCTCGCCCTTGCGCTTGCCGCCCGACTGTTTGGCCGGCGCTTCTTCGCCTGCCAGTTCCGCATCGGTGACCAGGCGCAGGTCAATCTTGCGCGTTTCCAGGTCGACACGCGCCACTTGCACCGTCAGACGGTCCGTCAGTTGATAGCGCTTGCCCGTGCGTTCGCCACGCAATTCATGGCGCGCATCGTCGTACTGGAAGTAGTCGGTGCCCAGCTCGGTGACGTGCACCAGGCCTTCGACAAACAGGGTATCGAGCTGCACGAACACGCCGAAGGTGGTCACGCCCGTGATGGTGCCGGTGAATTCTTCGCCCAGCTTGTCTTGCATGAAGTAGCACTTCAGCCACGCTTCCACGTCGCGCGACGCCTCGTCGGCGCGGCGTTCGTTGGCAGAGCAATGCACGCCCAGCGCGTCCCAAATGGTGAGATCCGTTTTCTTCGGCTTACCGTCGGCCTTGTCCTTGGCCTGCTGCTTGCGCGTGGCGTTCGATACGTTGGTGTTCAACACGACCTTATCGGACAGCTTCGGCTCGTATTTCTTGCCTTGCAAAATAGCCTTGATGGCGCGGTGCGTCAGCAGGTCGGGATAGCGGCGGATCGGGCTGGTGAAGTGGGCATACGCCTCGTAGGCCAGACCGAAGTGACCGATATTGTCCGGGCTGTAGACGGCTTGCTGCATCGAACGCAGCAGCATCGTTTGCAGCAAGGCCGCGTCGGGACGCAGCTTGATCTGCTGCATCAAGGTCTGGTAATCCGATGCCGATGGCGTGTCGCCGCCCGTCAGGTTCAAACCGACCTGCTTGAGGAAGGTGCGCACTTGCGTGAGCTTTTCTTTGGTCGGGCTGGCGTGGATGCGGTAAGTGCCCGGGTGCTTGTTGCGCAGCAGCAAATCGGCCGCGCAGACGTTAGCTGCCAGCATGCACTCTTCGATAATCTTGTGCGCTTCGTTGCGCGTGCGGGGGATGATCTTTTCGATCTTGCCGGCGCTATTGCAGACGATATACGTTTCCGTCGTCTCGAAATCGATGGCGCCCCGTTCCGTGCGTGCTTTCAGCAAGGCGCGGTAGACGGCTTCCAGGTTTTGCAGGTGCGGCAGGATGTCCGCGCGGCGTGCCGCTTCGGGTCCCTTGGTGTTGCCCAGCACGGCAGCGACTTCGTCATACGTGAGGCGCGCGGCAGAGTGAATCACGGCCGGGTAGAACTGGTACGCCTTCAGCTCGCCCTTGTCGCTGACGACGGCGTCGCACACGAGGGTCAAGCGGTCGACAGCCGGGTTCAGCGAGCACAGGCCATTCGACAGTTTTTCCGGCAGCATCGGGATCACGCGGCGCGGAAAATAGACGGAGGTGCTGCGCTCGAGCGCATCGATATCGAGCGCGTCATTCGGCTTCACGTAATGGCTGACGTCGGCAATCGCCACGATCAGGCGGAAGCAGTTGGCGCGGCCGATCTTGACGGGTTCGCAATACACGGCATCGTCGAAATCGCGCGCATCTTCGCCGTCGATGGTGACGAGCGGCACATCGCGCAGGTCGACACGGTCTTTCAGGTCGGCGTCGCGCACTTCGAACGGCAGCTTTTCAGCTTGCTTGAGAGCGGCGGCGGAAAATATGTGTGGCACGTTGAATTTGCGCACGGCAATTTCAATTTCCATGCCGGGATCATCGAGCGCACCGAGCACTTCGACGATCTTGCCGACTGGCTGCTTGAAGCGCATCGGTTGCTCGGTCAGCTCGACACTGACGATCTGACCGGCCTTCGCCTTGCCCACCGAACCGGTTACCAGGATGTCCTGGCCGATGCGCTGGTCTTCCGGCGCCACCACCCAGGTACCGTTTTCCTGGATCAACCGGCCGATGACGTGGCTATTCGCGCGGTAAGTGACTTCCACGATTGTGCCTTCCGGGCGGCCGCGGCGGTCCGTGCCGACGATGCGGGCCATGACCTTGTCGCCATGCAGGACTTTCTGCATTTCTTTCTCAGGCAGGAACAGGTCGGCGCTGGCATCGTCAGGAATGACGAAACCGAAGCCATCGCGATGGCTGGTGACGCGACCGGCGACAAGCGCGCTCTGGTCGGCCAGGCTGAAAACACCGCTGGCATCAGACTTCAACTGGCCGTCGCGCTCCATCGCCTTCAGGCGACGAACCAGGACATCCATGGAATCGGCATGCACTTGCAGCGTTTTCCCGAGAGACTGCGGATCGAGAGGCGCGCTGACGCTGCGGAATATGCCGAGAATGTCCTCCCGGCTGGGGATGGTGTGGGTATTTTGGCTCAAAAGTATTTCTATAGTTGTTATTGACAGTGATCAAACGGAATACAAAGACCGATGACATCACCGTCAATATTGACACGGTGATACCCGGTAGTGTACCGGAGGACGCCTTGGTTTGCCTAACGGGCAGCGTAGCGAAAACCGAACAAGTGCCCCGCCGATGAAAAAAAGAGGAAAAGCTGCGCAATACATTTGACTTCGGCAAATATTGCTCTATAATCTAGCCCTCTTGCAGCGACAAACCTTCACGGGAATGCAGTTACAGGAAAGCGGTACAGGGTTGATGTGCAGTATGGAGCGAAAGCTCATCTGGCGCAAAACTCTTCAAGTCGCTATAATAGCAGAATTGTTGCTAAGTTATTTTGCAACAAGTACTAGAGTAGTAAAGTAGTTAGTCACAGCAACATCAGTGCCCACGTGGCGGAATTGGTAGACGCGCATGGTTCAGGTCCATGTGCCTTCGGGTGTAGGGGTTCGAGTCCCTTCGTGGGCACCATTACCTAATTCGCAAAAAAGCCGCAAACTTTCACGAGTTTGCGGCTTTTTTCATTTCCGCAGAGAAAAGCCCCCCCCCCAGCAAGACGGCAGCACTGCGGCAGCACTGCGGCAGCTGGGCTGCACGGCACGCCCAAGGACGGAAACCTGCGCAAAAACGCTGAAAAATGAGGCAGATTTAACCTTTTTTCATAGGGAACAGCCGTTTTCAGGCGAAAAAACATGTTTCTTGAAGAAAAGTGCAAAATGTTGATTGACCGAATGCGCGCCAGCCCTTATGATTTTGTCCTCGCTGCAGAACACGCAGCGTGAAGTAGCAAGCAGTAACAATGCCCACGTGGCGGAATTGGTAGACGCGCATGGTTCAGGTCCATGTGCCTTCGGGTGTAGGGGTTCGAGTCCCTTCGTGGGCACCACCAGCAACAAGTTATCGATTGTTGTGATCCGCAGTA
Organism: Janthinobacterium algoris; assembly: GCF_051380935.1. Classification (NCBI taxonomy): domain Bacteria; kingdom Pseudomonadati; phylum Pseudomonadota; class Betaproteobacteria; order Burkholderiales; family Oxalobacteraceae; genus Janthinobacterium; species Janthinobacterium algoris. Next base: position 109,190 of record NZ_JBNYXZ010000015.1, read on the forward strand.
GAGTAGTAAGGCAACAAAGTAATTCGCAGCACAATGCCCACGTGGCGGAATTGGTAGACGCGCATGGTTCAGGTCCATGTGCCTTCGGGTGTAGGGGTTCGAGTCCCTTCGTGGGCACCACCAGCAACGAGTTGTTGTCGTTGTAGTCCGCAGTAAAGTAGTGAGACAGCAGTAATAAGCAGCAAGCAGCATCAGTGCCCACGTGGCGGAATTGGTAGACGCGCATGGTTCAGGTCCATGTGCCTTCGGGTGTAGGGGTTCGAGTCCCTTCGTGGGCACCATTACCTAATTCGCAAAAAAGCCGCAAACTTTCACGAGTTTGCGGCTTTTTTCATTTCCGGATGCCGCGTGGCCTCCCACACCTGCGGCACCCTCCCTCTGCTTATTTCGCCAGCGCCGCCTTGACGGCGTCAAACAGGCTCGCCGTCGGACGGCCTATCAGCGCGCTCAGTTGCTTGCCATTGTCTTCCAGGCCGCCCCTGGCCGCGCCCGCATCGGAATCGGCCAGCAAGTCGGCAAAGCCGTCCGGCACGCCCACGCCTACCAGCGCCGCCTTGAAATCGGCCTGCGGCAAATCTTTATACACAATCGCCTTGCCCGACTGGCGCCCTACTTCGGCTGCGTACTCGGCCAAGGTAAAGCCCTGGTCGCCGGCCAACTCATAGATGGCGTGCGGCTGCTCGGCCGTCAGGATGGCAGCAGCGGCGGCAGCGTAATCGGCGCGTGCAGCGGACGAGAAGCGGCCGTTTTGCGCCGCGCCCAGCACCACGCCATGCTCAAGCACGGGCGCCAAGTGTTCCGTGTGGTTTTCCAGGTACCAGCCGTTGCGCAGGAAAGCGTACGGCAGGCTGGACGCGCGGATGGCCGCTTCCGTGATCACGTGCTCGGCAGCCAAGCCCAGCGGCGACGTGTCGGCACGCAAGACACTGGTGTAGGCCAGCAAAGCCACGCCGGCGCGCTTGGCCGCATCGATGACGTTCTGGTGCTGCTGCGCGCGCTGGCCCACTTCGCTCGACGAAATCAGCAAGATTTTCGTTGCACCTTTGAAAGCCGCATCGAGGCTGGCGCCATCGTTGTAATCGGCCTGGCGCACTTGCACGCCCAGTGCAGCCAGGTTGGCGGCCTTGGCCGGGTTGCGCACGGCGGCGATGATGCTGGCTGCGGGGACGGATGTGAGCAGGCTGGCAATGACGTGCTGGCCCAGATTGCCTGTGGCGCCGGTGATGACGATCATGATTTTTCCTTGGAGGGTGGGTGGTAAGACCCTATAATAGGACTATTACTTACTTATTGTAAGTACGTACCTTTTGGTAAGTATGAATTCACACGCCAATCTTAAAGGCCACTATCATGTCCACAGACACTCCCGGCGCCAGCCTGCGCGCCGCCCTCGCCCAGCAAAACCAGGGAGCGCAGCTGCTGGCGGCCGCCTGCCCGTCGCGCGCCGTGCTCAGCCACCTGACCAGCCGCTGGGCCGTGCTGGTACTGGTACTACTGCTGAGCGGCACGCGGCGCTTCAGCGAACTGCGCCGCGAAGTGGGCGGGGTCAGCGAAAAAATGCTGGCGCAAACCCTGGAAGCGCTGGCGGGCGACGGTTTCGTACTGCGCCAGGCGTATCTGGTGATACCGCCCAAGGTGGAATACAGCCTCACGCCGCTGGGACGCGAAGCGGCCGAACGCCTGGCCGTGCTGGTCGACTGGATCGAGGATAATTACACGCGCATCGAACAGGCGCGCGCCGAACTGGCGCCACAGAACGCGCAAAACGCGTAAAACGCGTAAAACGCAGCGTAAAACGGCACACAAACGCATTGCTTTTGGTCATCAAGAATTATCGTTTACTCCTACTTGCCTTGATGTAATACTAGCCTCACGATACGCGTAAGGGCGCGACACCATGAATCAGTTGATTTCTTCCATCGCCGACCGGGCCAAAGTACTACTGGTGAGCAATTCGACTAACGATGTGCGCGAATTGCTGTATGTGCTGGACCGGCATAACCTGGGCACGGGACTGGCGGGCGATATCGACGAAGGCGTGGAACTGGCGGCCGGCGGCACGGACTTGATCCTGCTCGACGCGGCCCTGGCCGGCACGAATATCGGCGCCACCTGCATGCGGCTGCGCAATGCGGGCGGACGCCATGGCGTGCCCCTGCTACTGATGTCGGCCACCCCCAGCGCCGAAGAACAGGGCCGCAGCGTGGGCGCCGGCGCCAGCGACTACATCAAGATGCCCTTCAATGCGCGCGACGTGGCGGAAAAAATCCTCATGGAACTGGCGCTGCACAAGGCCGAGGCGCCCGCCGCCCGCCCCTTCGCCACTCCGGCCACGCCACCGCGCCCCCAGCATCCGCAAACGCTGGAAGTCAATTACCACTCCATCCTGGCCGGTTCACCCGACGCCGTGCTGCTGTTCGATATCGATAACCGCCTGCTGATCGACGCCAACCACCTGGCCGAAGGATTGTTCGGCATGCCGCTGGCCGAGCTGTTGCAAGGCGGCATGGAGCCGCTGTTCCCCAAGCATCAGGACAATGGTCTCGCCTCGCCGCAACTGCTGGAAGAAAAGATCCGCGATACCTTGCAAGGCAAGATCGTCGTCTTCCGCGCCAACTGCTGCCACCGCGACCGCCACCCGATCGCCTGCGAAATCCGCTTGATGCGCTTATCCGTGCCTGGCCGGCAGCTCGTGCATGCACGCATCATCGACTTGACCGAACGCAACCTCGCCGAAGCGATGCGCGCGGGCCAGAGCACCCTGCTGGAAATGGTCGCCAAGGGCGCGCCCCTGACCCCCACCCTGAACCAGCTGCTGCTGCTGATCGAAGGCCAGTCGCGCGGCGTGGTCTGCTCCATCATGCTGCTCGACGACGACGGTATCCACATGCACAGCGCGGCCGGCCCCAGCCTGCCGCCCGACTACATGGCCCTGCTCGAAGGCGTGGCCATCGGCCCCGGCGTGGGCTCCTGCGGCACGGCCATGTACTTGCGCGAACAAGTGGTGGTCAGCGACATCATGCGCGACCCGCTGTGGGCGCCCTACCGCGAGCTGGCGGCACCGTTCGGCATGCGCGCCTGCTGGTCACGCCCCATCTTCAGCCAGGATGGCGCCGTCCTCGGTTCGTTCGCCATGTATTACCGCGAAGTGCGCAAGCCCGATGCGCGCGACCTGGAGCTGATCGACACGGCCACTGACTTGGCCGGCATCGCTATCGGCCGCATGCGCCATGAACGCGAGCTGCAGCGCCACCGCGCCCACCTGGAAGAGCTGGTGGACGAACGCACGGCCGCCCTGACGCTGGCCAAGGAACACTCCGAACAGGCGAACCGCGAATTGGCCGCGGCGCTGGAAAACCTCTCCATCACGCAGGAAGAACTGGTGCGCCGCGACAAGCTGGCCGCGCTCGGCGCGCTGGTGGCCGGCATCGCGCATGAACTCAATACGCCGATCGGCAACGGCTTGGTGATAGCCACCACCATGGCCGAACGCACGCGCGAAATCCAGGCCAGCTTCCTCGATGGCTTGCGCCGCTCCGAACTGGGCGCCTACCTGAGCCAGGCCAGCGAAGCGGACGCCATCATGCTGCGCAACCTGCAGCGCGCCGCCGACCTGGTCTCCAGCTTCAAGCAGATCGCCGTCGATCGCGCCAGTTCGCAGCGGCGCCACTTCCTGCTGCGCCAGTTCATCGCCGAACTAATGCTGCCCATGTGCACGCCGCTCAAGGCCGCCGGCCTGAGCCTGACGCAAGACGTGCCGGACGGCCTGGCCATGGACAGCTATCCGGGTCCGCTGGGCCAGGTGCTGAGCAATCTGCTGGAAAACTGCCTGCGCCATGCCTTCGAGGGCCGCAGCGGCGGCAATATCGCCATCACCGCGCGCGGCAGCGACGATGGGCAGACGATCACCCTGTCCATCAGCGACACCGGCGTGGGCATCGCCGCCGACGACCTGGCGCACGTCTACGACCCCTTCTTCACGACCAAGCTCGGTTCGGGCGGTTCGGGCCTGGGCCTGCACGTGGCGCACAACATCGTCACGGGCGTGCTGGGCGGCCATATCGATGCCACCAGCATCACCGGCGCCGGCAGCGGCAGCGGCACCACCTTCACCCTGCAGCTGCCCGCTGCGGCGCCGCAATCGCCCGCTCCCTGAACGGCAAGCGCGCTACAATACCCGCAGGCTTTTCTTTCGGAGCACCTATGAAATACCTGATCGCCACGACCCTGCTGGCCGCCTGTGCCTGCGCAACGGCCGGACCGGCGCCCTGGTACCAGTGGCGCAGCAAGATCGACGGCACCCTGTCATGCGCCCAGTCCACTCTGGGATTTGGCTGGGAGCTGGCCTCGGGACCGTACAAAGATAGCCGTTGCGAAAAACCGGCGCTTGTTAAATAATGGGGTCATGACCACACGGGGCACCGGCTTGATTATTTAAAAGCAAGCGATGGCATTGCGGCGTCGAAAGAGTATGGAACGATAAGAACGTATCTATTCAAACCGAGGAGACCACATGTTTACGAATCCCGAACAATTCGCATCGGCCACCAAGGCCCTGTTTGAATTCCAGCTGATGACCTTCAACACCCTCACCTCCAAGGCCGTGCAAGGCGTGGAACAGGTACTGGCACTCAACATGGCCACCGCCAAGTCCGGCATCGAGGATGGCCTTGCCGCCGGCAAGGAAATCAGCCAGGCCAAGGATCCGAAGGCCGCCATGGCCGCCGCCGCCGCCCAGCTGCAACCGGGCGTGGCCGGTGCAAAAGCGTATAAACAGCAACTCGACGACATCATCAAGGAAATCCACACGGAATTCACCACGGCCGCAGAAGCCCATGTGGCCGAAGCGAAAAGCAATTTGAGCGCCCTGATCTACGACGTCACGAAAAACGTGCCGCCAGGCTCGGAAAACGCCGTGGCCATCGTCAAGGCCGCCATCGACAACGCCTTCCTCGGTTACGAACAAGTGACCAAGGCCACCAGGCAAGCCGTGAAAACCGTGGAAGATCAAATTGCCAAGGCCAGCGCGCAAGTGGCGCAGGCAACGGAACAGGCCACAGCAGGCGTACAAGCTGCGGCTGAAAAGGCGGCGCCGGCTGCCAAGCCGAAGGCGGCTAAAAAGTAACAAGCCCCAAGAGCAGATACCGGGGTCGTACCAAGCAGGGTACGACCCCGGCTTTTTGCCGGGCTCACCTCACCGGCATGATCCGGTACACGCAACGCCTCCCCCCCTCCAGCAGATATTCGCTGCGTTCCACCGTGCAATCGTCCCCCAATACCCGCTGAAAAATGGCCAGCTCCGAGCGGCAGAAATTCTGACACGCCGTAGCGGCCGCGCAAATCGGGCAATGGTTTTCCACGAGCAAGACACTGCCATCATCCTGCGGCTCGGCATAGGCCATGTAGCCCTCGCCATCGCGCGCCCGCGCCAGGCTGTCCACTCTTTGCGCCAGCGCAAGCCGCAAGTCGACCAGCCTGCCGTAGGCCAGCTCGCTGCTGCGTTCGCGCGCGCCGATCAATTTATCCAGCCCTTCGTCGCCGAACAGGGCTTTCACTTGCGTAATCAATTCCAGCGTCAGGTCGGCATGGCGGTCGGGATAGCGCGCATGGCCTTCGCGTGTCAGCGCCCAGCGCCGCGACGGACGCCCCACCTTGTCGGCCACGTCCTCGTGCGCCACCAGGCCCTTGTCTTGCGCCGCCTCGAGCTGGCGCCGCGCACCCATGGAGGTGATCTCGAGCAAGGCCGCCAACTGCTGCGCCGTCTGCGGCCCGCGCATCTTCAACAGGAACAGGGTTTGCTCCGACGTGCTGGCATTCATGCCACGACCTTCGCGTCAACGGTGCCGTCCAGCTGGCGGCGCCAGGCCGCCATGCGCCACGCGGCCCAGGCGGCGGACACAGCGCCCGCAACGAGGATCAGCCGCGTGTCGATCAGGGTCAGCACGGAACCGCTCAGGGCCACGACGATGTTGGCGATGCAAAAGGTGGTGGCCAGCAAGCCCATCACGGCGCCCTGCCCGTGCACGCTGAAACGCTCGGCGCACCAGCCCTGGATCACCGTGTTGTACAGCGCATTCGGAATGCCGAACAGCACGATGGCGGCGATGCCCACCCAGATATTGCCCATCGCCAAGATCCCCACCGCCAGCGCCACGCCACAGGCATACCAGCTGGCCCGCAACAGCGGCGCATGCCGGCTGGGCCCACCCGCCAGCAGGGACGTGACCGTCATCGTGCCGCACAGTCCCACATTCACCCAGGCAATTTCCTGCGCACGGTAACTGGCCGTCTCGACCAACCACAGCGGATAAAACTCGTAAAAACTGGCCACGCCACAGGTCAGCGCCAGTTGCACGATGAACAGGGTGCGCAACTCCTCATGGCGCAGCAGGTTCAGCGAATGCCGGTCGCGTGCCACTTGCCACCACGACGTCGTCAATAGCGAGGGTGTTTCGCGCGGCAAACCGGCGGCCACCAGCACAGCGACGAGCATCAGGGCGGCGGCGGCGATCCAGAACGGCACCGTCACGCCCCAATGCAGGGTCGCGCCCGCCAACATGGGCCCCACCAGCCAGCCCAGGTAAAAGGCGCCATTCAGCCACGACATGGCGCGCAGGCGCAGCGGTCCCGTCAACTGGTCGGCCAGCATGGCGCGCGCCACGGCGCCGTTACCTTCCAGCAAACCCGTGATGAAACGGGCCACGATGAACAACGGATAGGACTGGATCACCAGCGCCCAGGCCGTGATGGCGTGGCCGATGGCCGCACCCACGGCCGTGCGCATCAGCAAGGGACGGCGGCCATAGCGGTCCGACAGCGGCCCCAGCACGGCCGAGCCGATCAGCAAGCCCAGCGGATTGATGGTCAGCGCCAGGCCGAACAGCAGTTTCGACGGCAAGCCCAGGAAATTATTGAAGGCGTTCGGCGCCTCGGCCGCAAACAGGGGCGGCAGGATCGGATATGGCAGGGAGGCGCCGATGGTCGACAGCAGCGCCAGCAGGCAAGCGGCGGAAATTAACAGGATGTTTTTCATGCGGACTCAATGGATATTGTCTGGCAAGACTACCTGACCATGTCAAATTAGTAAACTAAAATGTTTATTAATTATGCCAGGCGTTGCCGCCATGACGCTAACCGTGCGCGCCATCGCCTCGGCTATCATTTGTCTATGACTCACGTTTAACAGGGCAAACATGACACTGTCAGAAATTGAACACCAATATGACTTCACCTATCCTGCACTGTATCGTCAGTTGGAGCGCGACGGCATGCTCGACATGGGTGAATATGGCCCCGATTGGTACAAGCTGGTCTATCCCACATTGACGGACCGGCCGACCCTGCTGCTGCACGCGGACGATTTCGAATTGCTCAATATCGAGGCCGTTGCCGACGCCGTGGATACGCTGCTGGACGCGGACGACTATCGGAAAATCGATCCCGCCTTCCAGTTCATCCCATTTGCGCAAACAGGCGCCGGTGACCACTACTGTTTTTTTACATCAAGCCTGCAGGACGGCGAGATGCCCATCGTGCTGCTGTGGCACGACCAGAACGAAGCCCAATACCTGGCGAAAAACCTGCAAGACTTCCTGTTTCACATGTTGTTGACCAGCATGGCGGAGCAGGATACGTATAACGAGGTCGGCGACGAGGACTTCAAGGACCAACTGGCAAAAACCCTGGGCACGCATGCGCGCTACCTGACGCCGGAACAGGCGCAGGTCCTGTCCGCGTTGCTGAACAGGGACATCATCGATTACGAGGGCGTGCTGCCCAAAGGAAGAAAAGAGGCGCATCGGGGCTTGCTGACAGATATCGAACTGGCCAGCCTGCGCGAGGCAATGATTCCCTACGAAAAGTTCGACAGCAGTTTTGCCTACAGCACGGCTGGCTGAACATAATTCGCTGGGCAAGCGGCGGCTGAAGGTTTAAACTGTATATAAACACAGTAAAATCGATCATCTTGCATCTTGCCCGCCCTATTGCCCTATTGCCCCACCATGCTGAGAGTCCTGGAAAATACCCTGTACTATCTGGATAATTTCCAGGATGTGCTGAGCTGGATCAGCGTACGTTACGCCGATCTGCTGAGTGCTGAAGAAACACAGTTCATTGCCGCATTCGGCGCGCTGCCGCAGCCGTCGCGCGCGCTGTTCGTGCGCCTCGTCATGCGCAAGGGCTGCCTGTTTCGCGCCAGCAAGCTCAATTACCCGGAAATCGGCGACACGCGCGCGGCCGCCCTGCCCTTGCTGGCCACGGGCTGGGTGGTAGCCGATCCTGCCATCTCGCTCGATACACTGTTCGAGCAACTGCTGAAAGGGGAAATCGTCCAAGCCTTCAGCCTCGCCGCGCCCCTGAAGGCGGCGCGCAAGGCCGAGCAGCTGGACGCCTTGCGCGAACTGCATGCGGACGAGAAACCATTCTCCGCATGGCATCCGGCCGGTACCGACGTGCTGTACCGCATCGGTCTGCAGCCCCTGTGCGACCGGCTGCGCCTGATTTACTTTGGCAACTATCACCAGGACTGGTCGGAATTCGTGCTGTCCGACCTCGGTGTGTACCAGTATGAAAAAGTGGAATTCTCGCCGCTATCGCGCGGCTTTCGCACGCGCCAGGATATCGAGCACTATGAAGTGCTGCACCAGTGCCGCGAACGCTACAACGACAGCGCGCCGGCCGACGAAGTGCTGCTAGAACTGGCGGCGCTACCCTTATCCCAGGACAATACCTGGCTGGCCAGCCGGCGAGAAAAACTCCGCTTCCAGATCGCCCAGCACCTGGAGAAATGCCAGGACTGGCCGGCCGCCTACCGCGCCTACGCCGATTGCCGCTATCCGGGCGCCCGGGGCCGCGCCATCCGCGTGCTGGAAAAAGATGAACAGCCGCAAGCGGCCTACGAACGCCTGATGATCGCCCTGGCCGCGCCGGAAAGCGAAGCGGAACAGCAATTGCTGCTGCGCATGGCGCCCCGTTTGCGGCGCAAGCTGGGCCACGCAAAACAGGCGGCCAGCGCGGTCGCCGCCGTGGAGCGCATCGACTTGCTGTTGCCGTATCCGGCGCAAGCGTGCTATGTGGAAGGGGTGGTGCAGCAACACCTGATGCAGGACGACGCGCCCGTGTATTACGTGGAAAACACCCTGATCAACTCGCTGTTCGGCCTGCTGTGCTGGCCTGCCATCTTCAAGGCCATGCCGGGCGCCTTCTTCCACCCATTCCACCGTGGCCCGGCCGACTTGCACAGCGCCGATTTTTACCAGCGCCGCAGCCTGGACTTTGCCAGCTGCCTGGCGCAACTGGACGACGGCAGCTATCAAGCCGCCATCCGCGCCACGCAAGCCGCCAAGCACGGCATCGTCTCGCCTTTCGTCAGCTGGGAGGTACTGAACGGCGGCTTGCTGGACCTGGCCCTGGCTTGCATCCCGGCTGCCCACCTGAAAAAGGCGTTCGAGCGCATCTTGCTCGACATCAAAAGCAACCGTAGCGGCTTGCCCGACCTGATCCAGTTCTGGCCGGCAGAACAGCGCTACCGCATGATCGAAGTCAAGGGTCCGGGTGACCGCCTGCAAGACAACCAGCTGCGCTGGATCGCGTATTGCGCCGAGCACGCCATGCCCGTCAGCGTGTGCTACCTGCAATGGCAGGTGCTCGCATGAACCGCAAAAGTTACACGATCGCCGTGCGCGCCCTGTGCGAATTCACCGCCAAGGTGGGCGACCTGGACTTGCGCTTTACCCCCTCGCCCACGGCGCAGGAAGGCATGGCCGGCCACGCTACCGTCACTAGCCGGCGCGACGACGATTACCAGCGCGAAATCAGCTTAAGCGGCGACTTCGGCCCTCTGCATGTGCGGGGCCGCGCCGATGGCTACGACCCGGCACGCCGCCAGTTGGAAGAAATCAAGACGTACCGGGGCGAACTGGACGCCATGCCCGCCAACCACCGCCAGCTGCACTGGGCGCAGGCGCGCATCTACGGCCATCTGCTGTGCCAGCAACTGAACTTGCCCATGCTGCGCGTGGCACTCGTGTATTTCGATATTGCCAGCCAGAAGGAAACGCTCATGCATGAGGAATGCACGGCCGAGGCGCTGCGCATTTTTTTCGAACAGCATTGCGCGCTGTTCCTCGACTGGGCCGAGCAGGAAATGGCGCACCGGGCCAGCCGCGACGCGCAGCTGACGGCCATGGCCTTTCCCCATGCCGACTTCCGCCCGGGCCAGCGCCAATTAGCAGAGGCCATGTACAAGGCCAGCAGCCGCGGTTGCGGCTTGCTGGCGCAGGCGCCCACAGGCATCGGCAAGACGGTGGGCAGCTTGTTTCCCATGTTGAAAGCCACGGCCGCGCATGGCCTGGATAAACTGTTTTTCCTGGCCGCCAAGGTGCCGGGCCGCCAGATGGCGCTCGACGCCTGCGCCATCCTGAAAGACAGCGCCCCCCTGCTGCCCTTGCGCGTGCTGGAACTGAGCGCCAAGAGCAGCGCCTGCGAACATCCCGACAAAGCCTGTCACGGTGAATCGTGTCCGCTGGCCAAGGGTTTTTACGACCGCTTGCCGCTGGCGCGCGAGGTGGCGCTGACCAGCGGCTTGATTTTGGATAAGGAAGCCGTGCGTGCCATCGCCTTGCAGCAGGGTATCTGCCCGTACTACCTGGGCATGGAGCTGGCGCGCTGGAGCGATGTCGTCATCGGCGACTACAATTATTACTTCGACCTCAGCGCCATGCTGTACGGCATGACCCTGGCCCACGACTGGAAAGTCAACGTGCTGGTCGACGAAGCGCACAATATGGTGTCGCGCGCGCGCAGCATGTATTCGGCCGAGCTGGAGCAGATCAAGCTGAAAATGCTGCGCAAGTTTGCGCCCGAGGGGCTGAAAAAGCCGCTGGACCGCCTCTCGCGCCAGTGGACGGCCTTGCTCAAGGAACAGGATGGCGACTATCACGTGCATCCAGCCTTGCCGGACAAATTCTTTGGCGCCCTGCAAGGGGTGGCGACGGCTATCGGCGATTACCTGGCCGAGCACGCGGCGGCGCTGGACGAGGATTTGCAGCGCTTTTATTTCGACGTGCTGCTGATCAACCGCCTGGCAGAGAGCTTTGGCGAGCATTCGCTATTCGACGTCAGCAAAACAGAAACCGGCTCCACCGTGTGCATCCGCAACATCGTGCCCGCGCCCTTCCTCAAGGAACGCTTCGCGGCCAGCCACAGCACGGCCCTGTTTTCCGCCACCCTGAGTCCGTGGAATTACTACAGCGATACACTGGGCATGCCGGCCGACACGGCCTGGGTCGACGTGGAATCGCCATTCCAGGCGGAGCAGCTATCCGTGCGCGTGGCCGATACCATTTCCACGCGCTACCAGCACCGCGCCGCCTCGCTGCTGCCCATCGCCCAACTGATGGCGCGCCAGTACGCAGAAACGCCGGGTAACTACCTGGCCTTTTTCAGCAGTTTTGACTACATGGAAAAGACGGCCACCCTGTTTGCCCAGCATTATCCCGACGTACCCATCTGGCAGCAGCCACGCCGCATGGACGATACTGCCCGTGCGCAATTTCTGGGCCGCTTCGGCCTGGACACGCGCGGCATCGGCTTTGCCGTGCTGGGTGGGGCGTTTGGCGAAGGCATCGACTTGCCGGGCGCGCGCCTGATCGGCGCCTTCATCGCCACCCTCGGTTTGCCGCAGATCAATCCCGTCAACGAGCAGATCCGCCAGCGCATGGGCGACATCTTCGGCGCCGGCTACGACTACACGTATTTGTATCCGGGCATGCAAAAGGTAGTGCAGGCCGCCGGCCGTGTGATACGCACGCAGTCGGACAAAGGCGTCGTGTACCTGATCGACGACCGTTTTTCCCGGCCGGAGATCCGCCAGCTATTGCCCACCTGGTGGGATGTGCAGCTGGCCAGCTAGCCAACCAGTAATTTCAGCTTCTGGTAACCCGCCTTGCTGACGGGTATCCTCGTGTCATCGCGCAAGATGGCCACGTGACTGTCTTTGGTGGCTGCCTCGATGCGGCGGATGCCGTCGATATTGAGCAGATACGACCGGTGCACGCGCAGGAACTTGGCAGGATCGAGCTGGGCTTCCAACTCCGCCAGCGTCTGGCTTTTCAGGTAGGACTTGCCCTCGGAACGGATGCTGATGTAATCGTCCTGCGCCTCGATGTAATCGATCCTGGCACTGGCGATCACGTGGACCTTGGCGCCATCGCGTATCAGCACGCGGTCCAGGTGCGCGGTGCGCGTGGCCGCCTCGCGCGCCACCGTTAGCACAGTCTCGGGTGTGCTGCGGTTGGCGCGCGCGTGGGCTAGCGCCTGGTCGAAACGCTGTTCGCTGAACGGCTTCAGCAGATAATCCAGGGCATGGCATTCAAACGCTTTCAAGGCATACTCGTCGTAGGCCGTGACAAAGATCAAACGCGTCTTCGCGCCGATCAGCTCCGCCACTTCAAAACCGTCCAGGCGCGGCATCTGGATATCGAGGAAGACCAGTTCCGGCGCCAGGTCCGCGATGGCCTTGACGGCCTCGAAACCGTTGGCGCACTCGGCGACGATATCGATATCATCATGGCGCGCCAGGTATTCGCGCAGCACGCTGCGTGCCAGCAATTCATCATCGACGATGGCCACCCGCATTCTTGCCTGCATCATGCTTCCTCCGTGTCGCCGGTCTGCGCCGGCATGGAAATCATCACCTCGAAATGGCCGTCGCGCCGGCCCCAGTGCACGCTGGCTTCGTGCCCATAGGCGCCGGCCAGGCGCTGACGCACATTTTCCAGGCCCACGCCATTGCCGCGCTCCGACCTTTGATCCGCATCCACCGGATTGCGCACGGCAATCTGCAACAGGCTGCCTGCGCGCCTGGCCTCGATGGCGATCAGCCCCCCCTCTGTCAAGCCGCAGATACCGTGCTTGACGGCATTTTCCACCAGCGGCTGTATCAGCATGGGCGGCAGCAAACACGCCAGCGCGGCGTCGTCGATGGCTACCGCCACTTGCAGGCGCGCGCCGAAACGCACCTGCTCGATGGCGAGAAAGTGGCGGATCAGCACCAGTTCCTGCTCCACGGTGATGTGCTTGTGCGCTTCCAGGCTCAGGCTCTGGCGAAAGAAACTGGCCAGCTGCACCGTCATCTGGCGCGCGCCCGCCGCATCGATGGACGTCAGGGCGCTGATGGAGTTCAAGCTATTGAACAGGAAATGCGGATCGATCTGCGTGCGCAGCATGCGCAATTGCGCTTCCTGCGCCATCAGCTGCGCTTCCAGGCCGCGCTGTTCGGCCATCCTGGCGCGCACGAATTCCAGCAACAGATAATGCACGGCGGCAGCCAGGCAATACAGCAGCACGCCCAGGCCGAAGAACAGGGCCAGCAGCGACTGCGTCAGGTTCACGCCCAGCCAGCGCAGCTCCAGCAACAGGCTGACGCTGTTCAAAAATTGCAGCAGGGTCGCCCACAACAAGCCCGCAAACAGGGCCGCCACACCCATCACGCCGGCGATGGCGAGCGGATGGCGGGCGTGCAAGGGATAGGCGCGGCACAGATAAAATGCAGAAAATCCCGAACCGATTGCATACACGAGCGTGGCGGGCACCACCAGCAGGATCGCATTAAGCCAGGGCGCGTGGGCCACCCTGGCCAGGATGCAGGCCAGGGCCAGGCCCAGCGCGATGCATACCAGGAACACCACCACGGCGCCGCGCCGCTTCGACAAAGGCCCGGACATGGCGCCTAGTTGCGGATTTCCAGGCCGCCCATGATGGCGTAGCCCGTCACGTACAAACGCTTGTTCTGGTTCGGCGGCACGATGGTTTTTTCTTCAAAGCCGCCCAAGATGGGCGTGCCCTGCAGCACCACGCTCCAGTCGGGCGGAATCTTGATGGTGACGCCGCCGCACAGGGCAAACACGTTGAGCACGGCTTCGCCTTCGATCGACGCCTGGCGCAAGTCGATTTCGCAGCCGGCCATGATGACATTGATATCGCCGCCCCTGAAGCGCTGCGACGACACGCGCCGCACATAGCCGCCCAGGATGGCCGTCACTTCGATGATGCTGTCATCGTCTGCCTGCCCGCCGGCGCCGGGTGCTGCCGTCGCATCGGTGGCCGCCTTGTCCAACGACACGGCGCCATTCCTGGCCTGGCCGAATGAGTCAGGCGCCGCACTACCATCCGGCGGTGCGGCAAAGTGCCGGCGGCGCTGCCGCCGCTGCCCGCCTGGCAGGGATTTCGACACCACGGCCACGCCGACGGCAATGATGAGCAGCGGCCACAGCATGCTCCAGTTGATATACAACAAGCCCATGGCTTTCAGGGTCCAGCTCAGGCCCAGCAAGACCATCACGCCGCCCAGCACGTAGCCGGAGCGTGTATGGCTTTGCGATATTTTCAGCAAGCCGAAAATGATGAGGATGGTGGGCCAGAAGCGGAAGGTGTAGCGCACATTGATGAAGCCGAGATTATCGAGCAGGAACAACAGCCCCAGGCCGATGACGATGACGCCCAGCACGATCTGCGATGGCGAGTGCAGCGGCGATTTATTTTTCATGCTCGGACTCCCGATAGGCAATAAAATGTTTGTTTAGCAGCGGTTCCAGCACAAGGCCCACGCCCCAGGCGATCAGCAAGGCCGGCCAACTATTGTAGAAATTCAAGTTCCACAGTTCTTCGTACGACACATACCACCAGGCGGCAAAAAAGATCAGCCACAGGCCGCTCAGTACCTGCTTCGCGGACATGGGCGTGAGCAACTTGTTGAGGCCAAAGACGACCAGTATCAGCGGCCAATAATGCCATAGTGCATAGTAATCGTGGAGATAGATCACATCGAGCCGGTCCAGCAGGATGACGGCGCCGATGGCGATCAGCAGCACGCCCCACAGCAGCTGGGTACGGCGGCAATAAGCTGGTTCAGGTTTCACGGTCACCCCTTTGAGTTGGTTGATCGTAAAGATACGCGGATTTCGGGCGCGCGAAAACACCGCTTCGGCGAATGGCGGGCAGGCAGCGGTGAATGGCGCAACGGCAGAAACGACAGGCAAAAAAAGACCGGCTAGGGCCGGCCTTGAAGGGGTTCGCAGTACGCACCGCGACCTGGAGTTGCAGTGCACAGCCGCATGGCGCCAATGAGCCAACGCGCCGGCAGCGGAAATCTGGTGCCGATCCTTGAGGCGACCGGCTGACCTGCTGGAAGATCGAACATGCCGCCAACTTCACGGCAGTGCGTCTCAACCAAGCAAAGTCATCATACTCCTGATCGTCACATTGCACCGTTCGCTAGCGCACACAGATGCGGCTTTGCTGAGCTGCATCAAACGGCGATGGCGTGTGGTGGCTTGAGCATGTCGTTCTCGATCCATGCCAGCACGGATGGACCCTGCGGCTGCCAGCCCAGCTTGCGCGCCCGCGCGCCGCGCACCCGGCTGTTGGAGCCGAGGCCGTAGGAAGCCATCTCGTAGCCCCATTCGGCAATCGCTTCGGGCAGCGGCCAATCCTGCGCGGGACCCAGGTCCAGTGCCTTGGCGATGGCAACCGTCATGTCGCGGAAGGCCGCTTCGCCTGACTCGACAAAATAAAAGGTGCCGGCGGGCGAGTTTTCCAGTGCCAGCAAATACAGGCTGACGACATCGTCGATATGCACGTTGGACCAGATGTTGCGGCCCGGCCCCACGTGGCGCACGATGCCGCTTTTGCGCGCCTGCTTGAGCAAACGGGGCAATTGCACGCTGTCGCGCGGCAAAGCGCCATGGCCGTAGATCAAGGTGTTGCACAGTACGCTGGCACGGACTCCTTGCGCGGCGCTGGCCAGCACCAGCTCATCGATGGCGACCCTGGCGGCCTTGTCGGCCGTGGGCGCCGGCAACTTGTCTTCGTCATAAATCTGTTCCGTGCCCTCGCCGCCCGAGGCGTCGCCCACGATGGACGAGCCGCTGGTATGCAGGAACACTTTGTTGGTGCCGGCCAGCGCTTCCAGGATGGCTTCCACGGCGCCCCGGTGGTCGCTGCTGGCCGCATTGATGACCGCGTCGGCCGCCTTCGCCTGCTCGATGAGCAATGCGCGGTCGTTCAAATCGCCCTGCACGCCCAACACGCCGACCTTGGCCAGCTCGGCCACCTGTTCCGGTTTGCGCACCAGACCCGTCACCTGATGGCCGGCGCGCACGAGGCCCGCCGCGATGGAACTGCCGATGAAACCTGCCGCGCCTGTCAAGAATACTTTCATGCCGTCACTCCCTGTCTGGTTAGATTGCTATCAATCACACCAGCCCAGTATGCCCGCTTTCATCTTGCGCAAAAAGCAGCCACACGGCAAAAGATCTATGCCTTGGGCGCAACAATCTTCTGTTTGAGCTGCAAGGCGGCGATGTAGCGGCTCCGATAGGCGGGGTCTTGCGGCGTCAGCAAGGTCAGCCTGTCGCGCGCGCGCGTGGCGGCCACATAGAAGCGGTTTTCTTCTTCCAGCGGGTCAGTCTTGCTGCGCGGGAATTCGTCGACGGCCAGGTAGGGCAAAATCACGTGGTTGTACTCGAGGCCCTTGATCTGGTCGATGCAAGCGATCACCAGCCTGGCCTTGCCGGTCGAGACCGTCACAGCTTCTTCCATCTCGCCCAGCCAGCCGGCAAAGCCACCGAGCGCCACGCCCGCTTCGCTGCACACGGCAATGAAGCCGTGCAGGGAACGGGCCACGACCCGCGCCTGGGCCGGGTCGACATAGATGCGGCGCGCCGTCTGTTCCAGCTGCATCAGGCCAAAGATATGCTGCAAGGCATCGCCCGCCAAAGCGTCGGCGGGCAGCGCGCGCAGGTAATCGACGGCGGCCAAGGTCAGCGCCGCCTTGTCCCGGTTGTGCGACTTGGCCAGCTGGTTCGTCAAAAAGCCTTCCAGCAAGTCCGGGTAATTGGCCACGTCGGCCTTGGCTTGCTGGAGCTCACCGCGCGTAAACGGGATTTCCGCAAACGCCACCAGCGCTTCGAGGATCTCGCCGCGGCGCGGGCCGCTCTTGATCGCATGCAAATCCTTGCGGGCGATGGCCACCATGCCGCGCAGCATCAGCACTTCCAGGCTCAGCAGATAGCTGTTCATGTCCACCAGGCCATACGCGATGCCGCTCTGGAATAGCGCCGTTTCCACGCGGATGGCCTGGTCGCGGTCGCGCAGCAGAATGGCCGTCGTGCCCGCATGCGCGTGTTCAAGCGCGGCGATCAGCTGGGCGCTGCACGCTTGCGGCTGCGCATGGTCATACTCGAGCACTTCGATGTGGGTGGCACGCGACAGGGCCGACACGCTGGCCTTGTTTTTCAGCACGCCCACGGCTTGCGCCAGTTGCGGGCCGTAGCGGTAGGATGCCGTCAACGGCAAGCGCTGCAAGGTGGGGAATTCCTGCTCGAAGCGCTGGCGCAGGAAGCGATGGTCGGCGCCCGACCACGTATAGATGACTTGATCCTTGTCGCCGGCGCCGCAGAAAAACGCGTTGCCGCGGCGTATCAGCATGGTCAGCAGGCGGAACGACGCCTCATTCAAATCGTGCAATTCATCGGCCACGATGATCTGGAAGGCCGGCAATTGCTGGCGCAGCGGCTCGTCGCCATCGAGCATGCGCACCAGGTCGTAGGTGGCGTCGAATGGCGCGCGGAACTGGATATCGCCCGTGTCGGCGCCGCGCAAACCCTCGTATTCGCGCAGCCACAGATAATGCGTGCGCGACATGCCCAGCATTTCCAGGTTATCGTCCAGCGAATTGCTCTCGAAATCAGGATTTTGAAAATCCAGGCGCGCCTTGGTGCGCAATTGCAGTTTCAGAAATTCGGCTATCGCCCCGTTCGTCGTATTGATTTCCAACGGATAACGGTCAGCGTACTTCTCGGAGACCACCTCCAGTGCTTCCCAGGCCACGGGACGCAACTCTTCATCGCTGCGCATGAACGCCACCTGCATGTTTTCCAGCTGCAGCAGCACCTTGGCGGCAAAAGCGTCAAAGGTGTCGATGACGAGGCGCTTGACGACGCCCAGCGGCACCCCCACTTCCAGCAGACGCTGGCGCAGGGCCACGCGCGCCGCCTCGGTAAACACGAGGGCCAGCATGCGCTCGGGCGCGCGGCCCCGGTGCAGCGCCTCGGCCAGGCGCAGGGCCAGGGTCGTCGTCTTGGCCGCGCCGGCATTGGCGTCGATCAGCACCACTTTCTTTTGCGCCGTCTGGATGGCCACCTGCTCCGGCGTGGGCGTGATGCGTTTGGGAATGAACTGCGGGGCGTTATCTGTACTCAAAAGAATTCCTGAAATGGGTAGCTGCTGGCTGTCTCGGACTTACCAGGCGCAGGTGCGCAGGCCGGCAAAGATGTCGCCGCGCTCGGGCGCATGGAAAGTGCGCATGCGGGCCGAATGCAGGCGCGGCGGCGTGGCGAAGGCGGCGCCGCGCAGCACCTGGTGCTGCATGAAATACGGCGCTGAATACTCGCGCCAGGCATCCGGCACAAAGCCCGCATACGGCTCGAACGGCGTCGCCGTCCACTCCCACACCTGGCCCCAGTGAAAGCGCGGATGGCCGGACAGCGCAGCATACTCCCATTCCGCTTCGGTCGCCAGACGCCGCCCCGCCCAGGCGCAGTACGCTTGCGCTTCATACAGATTGATGTGGCGCACGGCTTCATTCAGCGGCAAGGTCGTGCGCTGGCCGAAACGCATGGTGCGCCACTGCGTCGCTTCGCGCAGCCAGTACAGGGGCGACGAGCGCTCCTGCTGCATCAGCCAGGCGCTGCCGGCCGCGCTCCAGAACTGGCGGTTCTGGTAGCCGCCATCGGCGACAAAATCGGCAAACTGGGCGTTGGAGACGGGTACGGCGTCCATGCGGAACGGCGGCACGTAGCAGCTATGGGGTGGAGATTCATTGTCGAAGGCAAATCCGGCCCCGCGCGGCGAGCCCAGTTCGATGCTAGCGCCAGGAAAAGCGATCTCCCCCGCCCCTGCCGACAAGACGGGACTGGCAGCCAGGGACTCCGGGGCTTCCAGGCCCAGCCATTGCAAGCCGGCCAGCATTTCCTCGCCGCACAAATCCTCATGCGCCAGCGCTAGCCGGTATGGCGCCAGGGCGCTGTCGACATTGGCTTCGCGCGACAGTTTATCCAAGACCCTGTCTAGCACTTCGTGGCAATACGTCTTCACGGCGCCCGGACTGGGCAATTCCAGCTTCCAGCGCGCGCGGTGCTCGACCATGTTGGCGTCGAACAAGTCGTCGCCGCGCGTCAGCAGGGAATTGTAAATGGCGTCGGCCGGATGGCTGGAAGCGGCTTCGCGCAGGATGTACCACTCGGCGAACCAGGCAATATGCGCCAATTGCCATAAGGGCGGATTGAAGCGCGGATGACGGGGCAGGCCCGCCACCACGTCCAGGCCGGCAGTGACATAACAGTCGAATAGGGACAGGGTATCCTGGCGCGCAGCCTGCAGCGACTGGGCCAGTTGCTGCGCGCCGGCGTGGCGAAAAGAAGTGTTGATTAAAGTCATGACCTGATTGTAACGACTTATGCCAACATTGCACCAGTCGCCGAGGAAACAGGGAGAGGCCTACCCTCCCCCGGACTACTTGACCAGCAGTTCGCCCTGCAGCGGCGTGACGACGGACTTCGGCATGCTGACGATGAAGCTGCTGCCCTTGTCGGCCACGGACTGGATGGCCAAAGTCCCACCGTGGCGCAGCAGCACATGCTTGACGATGGCCAGGCCCAGGCCCGTACCCTGGGTTTCGCGCGAACGGCTCTTGTCGACGCGGTAGAAACGCTCGGTCAGGCGCGAGATATGCTCGGGGCTGATGCCGATGCCCGTATCTTGCGCAATGAATTGCGGTCCGGCCGGGCCATCCTGCCAGCGCAGGGTGATGGTGCCGCCGGCCGGGGTATAGCGCACGGCGTTCGAGGCCAGGTTGCCGAAGGCGCTGTACAGCTCGTCATAGCTGCCCAGCACATCGGGGCCCTTGCATTCCATGCTCACTTCATGCTTGCCGGCCGACAAACCCTTGGCGTCGCGCAAGACTTGCTGCATGAGCTGTTTGACATCCACCGGCTCGGGACGCAGCGGATAGTCGACCGATTCCAGGCGCGACAGGGTCAGCATGTCTTCGATCAAATGCTGCATGCGGTGGCCCTGCTCCGTCATCAGCTTGAGGTGGGCGGCGCGCGTGGCGGCATCCAGGTCCAGCTCGGCAGAAGCGATTTCCAGGAAACCCACGATGACCGTCAGCGGCGTGCGCAGTTCGTGCGATGCGTTGGCGATGAAGTCGCGGCGCATCATTTCGATGCGTTCCGTCTCCGTCACGTCATGCGTGACCAGGATCTGGCGGCGGTTTTCAAACGGGATGATCTGCACGATCAGCTTGCGGTTGCGGAAGGTGATCGTCAACGGCTGGTCGTAGCGGCCCAGGATGATGTAATCCATGAACTCGGGGCTGCGGATCAGGTTGGTGACGCGCATGCCCTTGTCACGCTCGTGCGTGAGGCCCAGATGTTTCTCGGCGGCCGGGTTGCACCATTCGAGGAACAGCACATCGTCCATGATGACGACGCCGTCGGGCAGCAAATGCATGGCCTGGCGGAAACGCGCCAGCCATTCCGTCAGCTCGGCCTGGTTTTTCTCGTCGTCGCGGCGCATGCGGTACAGGCGCGCGAAGATGCTGGTCCAGGCGCCCCAGCCGTCGGGCAGCTTGGCGCTTTGCGGATTGTCCAGCCAGTTACTCAGCTGGAACAGGTACGACAGCTGCACGAACACCATCATGGCCATCAGCACGAAGGCGATACCCAGCGCATACGTGGCGCCAAACAGATACCAAACGACGGCTACGCCCAGCAGCGCCAGCACCATGCGCAAGGCGGCCGGTACCCAGAACAGCAATTTCGGATTCATAAGAGACAGGCTTTATTTTTCAGACAACATGTAGCCGACGCTGCGCACCGTCTTGATCAGGCTTTCCGCCTCTTTCAAGGCTTTGCGCAAGCGCAATACGTGGACATCGACCGTGCGTTCCTCGATCACCACATGGTCGCCCCACACCTTGTCGAGCAGTTGGCTGCGCGAAAACACGCGCTCCGGATGGGCCAGCAGGAATTTCAGCAGCTTGTATTCGGCATGGCCGATATCGATCTTCTGTTCATCCATCATCACGGTGCAGCTGACGGGGTCCAAGGCCACGTTGCCGGCGCGCATGGGCGCCTGCGCGTGTTCCGGACTCTTGCGTCGCAATAGCGCTTTGGCGCGCGCCAGCAGCTCGCGCGGCGAGAACGGCTTGGTGACGTAATCGTCGGCCCCGCTGTTCAGGCCGGCCAGCTTGTCTTCTTCCATGCTCTTGGCGGTGAGCATGATGACGGGGATGGCGGCGAAATTGCGGTCGGCGCGGATGCGCGACAGCAGGCGCAAGCCCGTCTGGTCCGGCAGCATCCAGTCCAACAGGATCAGGTGCGGCGTGCGGTGCTGGATGAATTCCCAGGCATCGGCAACGTTTTGTACAGAACAGCAATTCCAGCCGGATTCGCGCAGCGAATAGGTCACCAGTTCAACGATGGCCGGCTCATCTTCAACAATCAGTACCGTGGTTTTATCAGATGCCATAAAGCTTACTCAGGGAGCTCCTCGGAAATGGCGGGAGCAGCCACCTTGGTGTGGCGGATGTCCTTGCCTTCAACCACGTAAATCACGTATTCGGCGATATTTTTCGCATGGTCGCCGATCCGTTCGATGGCCTTGGCCACCCACAGGGTGTCGAGCGCCGCCGAAATCGTGCGCGGGTCTTCCATCATAAAGGTGATCAAGTTGCGCATGATAGACCGAAACTCATGGTCGATGATGGCATCTTGTGCAATTAATTGTAAGGCTTGCTTGCCATCGTTGCGGGCAAACGCGTCGAGCGCGTCGTGCAGCATGTCGGTGGCCGTGTTGGCAATGCCGCGCACCATCTCGTAATGGTTGACGACGCCGTTGCCCCGCTTGTGCAGACTCTTCGCCACGCGGGCGATTTTGGTCGCCTCGTCGCCTACGCGCTCGAGGTCGGTAATCACCTTGATGGTGGCCATGATGGTGCGCAAATCGTTGGCGGCCGGCTGGCGGCGCACGATCAAATGGCTGCAGGCATCGTCCAGCGACACTTCCAGCTGGTTGACGACGTCGTCTTCGCGCATCACGCGGTCGGCGCGTTCCGGGTTGCCGATGCGAAAGCACGTCATCGCGTCGAGGAACTGGGTTTCAACGATGCCGCCCATCAGGAGCACTTTCGAGCGGATCGCTTCGAGTTCGTTGTCGTATTGCTTGGATGAATGTTCGCCTATCATGCTGTCTCTCCGTATTCAGTTGTCTTGTATATAGCGGTGCGCGACGGATCAGCCGAAGCGGCCCGTGATGTAATCCTGCGTTTCCTTGCGGGCCGGATTCATGAATATCTGGTCCGTTTCGCCGAATTCCACCAACTCGCCCAGATACATGTACGCCGTGTAGTCGGAGCAGCGCGCCGCCTGTTGCATATTGTGCGTCACGATGGCAATCGTGTAATCCTGTTTCAGTTCGCTGATCAGCTCTTCCACTTTCGAGGTCGAAATCGGATCCAGCGCCGAGGTCGGCTCATCGAGCAGCAAGACGTCCGGCTTCACGGCCACGCCGCGCGCGATGCACAAACGCTGCTGCTGGCCACCCGACAGCGACAGACCGCTCTTCGAGAGTTTATCCTTGACTTCGCCCCACAGCGCGGCCTTTTTCAAGGCCCATTCCACGCGCTCGTCCATCTCGCCTTTCGACATGTCTTCATACAGGCGCACGCCGAAGGCGATATTGTCATAGACGGACATGGGGAACGGCGTCGGCTTCTGGAACACCATGCCAACCTTGGCGCGCAGCATGTTGACGTCCTGGTCGGCGTCGAGCACGTTGCGGCCGCGGTACAAGATCGAGCCTTCCGCGCGCTGGCCCGGGTACAGGTCATACATGCGGTTCAGGGTACGCAGCAGCGTTGATTTGCCGCAACCGGACGGGCCGATGAAGGCAGTGACCTTCTTCTCGTGGATGTCCAGGTTGACGTTATGCAAGCTTTGCGTTTTGCCGTAAAAAAAGTTCAGGCCCGAAATCTCGATGGTTTTTTTCTTTGGTGCCAAGTCTTGGGCTGGATTCATTTGCGTATTCATGTGGGTTCGCTTCGCTCGATATCTGTTTAATTAGGGACTTTTTGGCTGAACACGGTGCGCGACAGGATGTTTAAGGCCAGCACGCTGAAAGTGATCAGCAGTGCGCCACCCCAGGCCAGCGAGCGCCAGTTGTCGTACGGGCTCATCGCAAACGATGCGATGACGGACGGCAAGTTGGCCATCGGCGCATTCATGTTAAAGCTTTGGAACTGATTATTCAGGGCCGTGAACAGCAGCGGCGCCGTTTCGCCGGCGATGCGGGCCAATGCCAGCAGAACACCGGTGATGACACCGGCCTTGACGGCGCGCAAGCGCACCAGGGTGGCGACCTTCCAGCGCGGCGCACCCAGGGCAAAGGCGGCTTCGAGCAGGCTGTTCGGTACAAGGCGCAGCATATTGTCCGTCGTGCGCACCACTACCGGCACGGCGATCAGCGACAGGGCGATGGCGCCGGCGTAACCGGAGAAGTGCTTGACGTGGGCCACGTACAGCGCATACACGAACAGGCCGATGACGATCGATGGCGCCGACAGCATGATGTCGGTGACAAAGCGCGTCACTTGCGCCAGCTTGTTTTCTTCGCCGTATTCGGCCAGGTAGATGCCGGCCAGGATGCCGATCGGGGTGCTGACGACAGTAGCCAGGCCCACCATCAGGGCGCTGCCGACGATGGCATTGATCAGGCCGCCGCCTTCGCTGCCGGGGGCCGGCGTCGTTTGCGTGAACAGGTCGACGGACAAGGCGCCGAAACCCTTGATAATCAGGGTGAAGAGTATCCATACCAGCACGGCCAGGCCCAGGGCCATGGCGGCCACCGACAGGGCGATGCCGATGCGGTGCATCAACAGGCGCTTGCGGTAGACGGGGTTCATGGCCGGCTTGGCCGGAGCGTCGTGGGGGCTAACTTGGCTGAGCTGGCTCATTTCGTGCCTTCCTTGCGGGACATGCCAGCCAGCATCAGCTTGGCGGCGGATAAGACGATAAAGGTGATGACAAACAGGATCAAGGCCAGCGAGAACAGCGATGCCACATGCAACTCGGATTGCGCTTCGCCAAATTCATTCGCCAGCAAGGAGGTGATGCTGTTACCGGCGGCAAACAACGACCACGACAGTTTATTCGCGTTGCCGATGACGAAGGTGACGGCCATGGTTTCGCCCAGCGCGCGGCCCAGGCCAAGCATGACGCCGCCGACGACGCCGGTCTTAGTGTAAGGCAAGACAATCTTGCGCACCACTTCCCAGCGCGTGCAGCCCAGGCCGTAGGCCGATTCCTTCAGCACGGCGGGGACGATTTCAAACACGTCGCGCATCACCGAAGCGATGAAGGGGATGATCATGATGGCCAGCACCAGGCCGGCCGTCAGCAAGCCGATACCCATCATGGGGCCGCTGAACAGCTGGCCGATGACCGGCACGTTGCCCAGGGTGGCTTTCAGGATGGGCTGGACGTGGTCGGCAAACAGGGGCGCAAACACGAACAGGCCCCAGATACCGTAGATGATCGATGGCACGCCGGCGAGCAACTCGACAGCCGTGCCCAGCGGGCGGCGCAGCCATGCCGGGCAGATCTCCGTGAGGAACAGGGCGATGCCGAAGCTGACGGGAAAGGCGATCAGCAGGGCAATCACCGACGTCACCAGGGTACCGATGATGGGGATCAGGGCGCCGTACTGGTCATTGACGGGGTCCCACTCGGCCGACACGATGAAATGCAGGCCGAAGGTCTTGAAGGCCGGTATCGATTCCATGATCAGCGAAATGATGATGCCGACCAGGACGATCAGCACCGACAGGGCGAACAGCATCGTCACCTTGTGGAACATGAAATCCTGGAAGCGCTGCTTGCGCATGGTGGAAAGCATTTGCGCGTGACTGATGGAATCGGTCATGGTGCCGCCTGGCATGGGGATCGTGGAGGAGGTAGATTGTGCGCTCATATTGTGCCAGATGTGGGTGGTACTGCCGGTATTGCTGTTTTGAACTCTTGTTTTATCTTGCTTTTTTAGCCGGGACCGCCTGCAAGGGCTGGCGGGCGGTCCTGGCTAACTCCCTGCCCCGCCGTGCTGCTGGCGGAGGGACAAGGATCAGTACTTAAGTATTCAGACTATCGGATTAGTAAATTGCTTTGCCCGATGCGTCTTTCAAATTGGCTTTCCACGACTCTTGCACCAGTTTCACGACCGATGCCGGCATCGGCACGTAGTCCAGTTCAACGGCAGCGGCGCCACCGTTTTTGTAGGCCCAGTCGAAGAATTTCAGGACTTCTTTTGCCTTGCCTGCGTCAGCCTGGACTTTGTGCATCAGGATGAACGACACGCCGGTGATAGGCCAGCTGTTCTTGCCAGCCTGGTCGGTCAGGACCACGCCGAAGCCTGGGGTTTGCGTCCAAGGTGCCGAAGCGGCTGCTGCCTTGAAATTTTCGTCGTCAGGCTGCAGGAAGTTGCCGTCCTTGTTTTGCAGCTGGGTATGCGACATCTTGTTTTTCTTGGCGTAAGCCCACTCGACGTAGCCGATCGAACCCTTGATGCGCTGTACGTTGGCGGCGACGCCTTCGTTACCCTTGCCGCCCACGCCCACGGCCCATTTCACAGCCGAGCCAGCACCGATTTTCGATTTGAATTCCGGGTTGGTTTTCGACAGGAAGTCGGTGAACAGGAAGGACGTGCCCGAACCGTCGGCGCGATGCACCACGGTGATTTCCGTGTCTGGCAGCTTGACGCCACTGTTCAGTGCGGCGATCTCAGGCGCGCTCCACTTGGTGATCTTGCCCAGGTAGATGTCGCCAACGACTTTACCCGTCATTTTCAACTGGCCTGGGGTCACGCCGTCCAGGTTGACGATGGTGACCACGCCGCCCATGATGGCAGGGAACTGCATCAGGCCCGCTTCTTCCAGCTCTTCTGCCTTCAAAGGCATGTCCGAGGCGCCGAATTCAACAGTCTTGGCCTTGATTTGCTTGATGCCAGCGCCGGAACCGACGGACTGGTAGTTCAGGCCGTTGCCGGTGTTGGCTTTGTACGTCTCGGCCCATTTGGCGTAGATCGGGTACGGGAAGGTAGCACCAGCACCTGTCATATCTGCCGCCATGACGGAAGCGGAAGAAAATGCCATCGCTGCCGAAGCACCCACGACGATAAATTTGAACATTTGCTTCATTTGCATATCAAGTCCTCAGGGTTGTTAGGGCTCAAAGTCCCGGTTGAATGCTGCGCAGTCTAACAAGCGAATATGACAGCTTTATGACATAGCTAAAAATTCATGAAATAATTGACTACGCCCCGAGGAATGCCCTTTTCGGCGCGAAAAATGACAGGACCGGCGACGCTTTATGACAGCTTATGTCACGCTTACGTCATATTTCATGATTACACTCACAACGCGTCATACATGATGAAATACGGCTAGAATTAACTATCTGCAAAGACAAAAGAATATGAAACCTGAAATGCACATGGAAGTGACCAAATCGGGCATCCTGCTGGACCGCGAACTGTCGCAACTGACTTTCAACCGGCGCGTGATGGCCCAGGCGGAAGACCCGAACATTCCGCTGCTCGAGCGCCTGCGCTACCTGTGCATCGTCAGCAGCAACATGGATGAGTTCTTCGAGGTGCGCGTGGCCAGCCTGCTAGCGGCCGGCAGCATCGGCGGTTCGCTGGCGGGCCACCCTGCCCTGGCGGCCAACCTGGAGCGCATCGGCAAGGAATGCCATGCGCTGGTGGAACGCCAGTACGAGATATTAAATAGCGACGTCTTGCCAGCCCTGCGCGAAGCGGGCGTGCATTTGCTGCGCGACAGCGACCGCAACGAGGCTCAGCGCGCCTGGGTCAAGCAATATTTCGACCGCGAAGTACGCCCCCTGCTCACGCCCATCGGCCTCGATCCGGCCCACCCGTTCCCGCAAGTGGTCAATAAAAGCCTCAATTTCATCGTTTCGCTGAGCGGCAAGGATGCGTTCGGGCGCGGCACGGCGATCGCCATCGTCAAGGCGCCCCGCGTCTTGCCGCGTGTCATCAAGTTGCCGGATGAGATATCCGGCGATGGCGTGTCCTTTTGCTTATTGTCGTCCGTCATCCATGCACACATCTCGGACTTGTTCGCCGGGCGCGAGGTGATTGCCTACTCGCAGTTCCGGGTCACGCGCGACAGCGACCTGTGGGTCGATGAAGACGAAGTCAAGAACTTGCGCCAGGCCTTGAAGGGCGAACTGGTGGGGCGCCAATTCGGCACCTCTGTGCGCCTGGAAGTGGCGCGCAATTGCCCGCCAGAACTGTCACAGTTCCTGCTCGACCAGTTCAGCCTCGATCAAAGCCGGCTGTACCGCGTCAACGGCCCCGTGAACCTGGTGCGCCTGTCGGAAATGATCGACCACGTCAAGCAGCCCGAGCTGCGCTTCCCCCCCTTCTTCCCCGGCCTCGCGCATAAAGCCATCGGCAACGACATCTTTGCCGCGCTCAACAAGCACGACATCCTGCTGCACCACCCCTACCAGTCGTTCCAGACGGTGATCGACTTCGTGCGCAGCGCCGCCTACGATCCGTCCGTCGTCGCCATCAAGCAGACAATCTACCGCACAGGCATGAACTCGGACTTGATGGAGTCACTCATTACGGCGGCGAAGTTGGGCAAGGAAGTGACCGTCATCGTGGAATTGATGGCACGCTTTGACGAGGAAGCCAATATCAACTGGGCCGACAAGCTGGAGCAGGCCGGCGCGCAAGTCGTGTACGGAGTGGTGGGCCTGAAAACCCATGCCAAGGTGGCGCTCGTCATCCGCCGCGAAGAAGGCGCGCTGCGCTTCTATGCCCACTTGGGCACCGGCAACTATCACCCCACCACCACCAAGCTGTACACCGACTTCGGCCTGCTGACGGCGAACCAGGACCTGGCCGTGGAAGTGAACGAAGTCTTCATCCACCTGACCAGCCTGACCAAACCGCACAACCTGAACCACCTGTGGCTGGCGCCGTTCGGCCTGCAAAGCGAAATCATCAAGGCCATCCGCAACGAGGCGAAGATCGCCCGCTCGGGCCGGCGCGGGCGCATCATCGTTAAAGTCAACGCGCTGGTCGATGAATCCGTGATCCGCGCCCTGTATGCGGCCTCGACCGATGGCGTGAAGATCGACCTGATCGTGCGCGGCGCCTGCACCCTGAAGCCGGGCGTGCCTGGTCTGTCGGAAAACATCAAGGTGCGCTCCGTGATCGGCCGTTTCCTTGAGCACAGTCGCATTTATTACTTCCGCAACGACCTGGCACACGATGTCTACCTGGCCAGCGCCGACTGGATGAGCCGCAACCTGTTCCGCCGCGTAGAAGTGGCCTTCCCCGTGCTGGACCGGGCGTTGAAGCGGCGCGTGATCGCCGAGGGCCTGAATCCGTATTTGAAGGATAATACGAATGCATGGGAACTGGAGCCGACAGGCCACTACGCGCGCCGCAAGCCGCGCGGCAAGCAAACGCCGTTCAGCGCCCAGCAGTATTTGATGCACGCACTGGGCACGCCGGGCGCGGAGGTCGGCGATTAGGCAATTCTACACACAGGAGTACAGCATGGATCTCATCTTGTGGCGACACGCAGAAGCGGAGCCGGGCCTGCCCGACCTCGAACGCGCCCTGACCGTCAAAGGCCAGAAACAGGCGCGCCGCATGGGCGAATGGCTGGCTTCGCAACTACCGGAAAATTGCCGCATCCTCGTCAGCCCCGCCCTGCGCACCTTGCAAACGGCGGAAGCGCTGGGGCGCAAGTTCAAGCTGATGCCGGAACTGGCGCCTGGCGCCGAGGCGGAAGACGTCCTGAAGGCGGCCAACTGGCCCGGCGGCAAGGAAACCGTGCTCATCGTCGGCCACCAGCCCACGCTGGGACAGGCGGCGGCCCTGCTGCTGACGGGCGAGGAGCAGGAATGGGAAATGCGCAAGGCCAGCGCGTGGTGGTTTTCGCAGCGAGAATTAGGCGACCCGATCAGCGTCTATTTAAAGGCCGTGATGGCGCATGACCTGGTGGTGAAATAACGGTAGTCAAGCAGGGAAATGCGCAAGGCCAGCGCAAGAATGGACAGGTTCTCGCAACGCGAACCGGGCGACCCGATCAGCGTCTATTTGAAAGCCGTGATGGCGCATGACCTTGTGGTGAAATAAGGGTAGTGAAATAAGGGAAATGCGCAAAAAAGTGCGCAGGGACAAATACTAGTAGAAATTACAACTCGACAGCCTTGTAAAGCGCGGCCGATCTGCTAGAGTTTAATTGCATCAACTACGTGTCGGAGCGCTGCTCTGGCACATTGAGCAACCCAGCGGACAGCCGTCCAACGGCGGCTGAAAGACCATGTTAACCTTCCTCGTTTTTCTCTTCATCGCCATCTTCGCCGCCATCATCGGCTTCGTCGCCTTTGAACTGATCGAAGAAATGCGCGGCAGTCACCATAAGCTGATGGACCGCTACCACGAGTAGTGTTCACCTCGGCAATATCGCATGGCGCCAGCGACGGCTACCAAGCCCGTCTCTCGCGCCATCGTTGTTTTTACACTCCAGGCTTACACTCCCGTTTTGAACTTCGTATAGATACGCGTCATCAATCGACGGATATCGGCCGTGGTCGCTTCCGGCGCGGCCATGCGCTGCTTGTCGGCATCCGACAGGAAAATGGCCTTGTTCTCGCCAATGTCCTTGCGTACATACTTGATGCTGGCCGGATTCGGATTCGCGTAGAAGACCTTGTTGCTCAGGCTGGCATGCACTTGCGGACGCAGGATATAGTTGATGAACAGGTGCGCATTGTTCGGGTGCGGCGCGTCGGCGGGGATAGCCATGGTGTCGAACATCAGGGCGGCCGTCTTCGGCACCAACACCTGGATCACATTGCCGTTTTTCGCGTCGATGGCGCGCTGGCGCGCGATATTGATGTCGCCCGACCAACCCAGCGCGACGCAGACGGCACCGTTGGCCATGTCATTGATGTAGCCTGACGAGCTGAACAGGGTCACGTAGGGGCGGATGGCTTGCAGCACCTTGCCCGCTTCCTGGTAGTCGCCGGCCGTTTTCGAGTACGCGGGCTTGCCCAGATATTGCAGGGCGGCCGGCAGCACTTCCGACGGCGAGTCGAGGAAAGACACGCCGCACGACTTCAGCTTCGCTGCATATTTCGGGTCGAAGACCAGGTCCCAGGCATTGTCGGGCATGGGCATGGCGCCCAGCGCAGCCTTGACCTTGTTGACGTTGATGCCGACCGTCGTGTAGCCCCACAGCCAGTCGACCAGGTAATCGTTGTTCGGGTCGATCTTCGCCAGCTTGGCTTGCAGGTTGGGGTCCAGGTTGCCCAGATTCGTCAGCTTGCTCTTGTCGAGTTTGCGCAGCAGGCCCGCGTCGATCTGCAGGCGCGCCCACTGGGCCGTCGGCACGACGATATCGTAGCCGGACTTGCCCGCCACCAGTTTCGCATTGAGGATTTCGTTATTGTCGAAAACGTCGTAGCGTACCTTGATGCCCGTTTCCTTCTCAAAATTCTTGATCGTATCGTCGCCGATATAGTCCGACCAGTTATAGATATTCAGTACTTTTTCTTCCTGAGCCTGAGCCTGGGCAGGCAAGGCCAACATGGCCGCCGCCAAGGTCAATCCCACTCCAATGCGCCGCCCTGCTTGCCATGTGTTTGCCATCGTACCGCCTCCAGAAGAATCAGAAAATAGTGACGATGATAGCAAGAAGGGCGGCATCAGGTCCAGCCTGATACCGCCCTGCCTAAGGACGCCTATCAAAACCTACTGCGCGTCGCGATTTGCGGCCTGCGATGCTCACCGTACTAAAGTACGGTTGCGCTTCTCTGCCACAACTCACTGCCGCTCGCTACGGTTTTGCTAGGCGTTGTAAATCCTCCTCACTGCACATGCCGAAAAACTGGGGTCAGACCCGACGGGGGAAGCTACCCCAATGGGGTAGCTTCCAATCCAGCAGGGATTGACCTGCCAACATTACACCTTATCCAGCCCCACCTGCGCGCCCGTGAATACGAGGTTGCCGTTCCGGGCGTCGATGCGGATCTCGTCTTTCGGGCCAAACTTGCCTTCCAGGATCAGCTTCGACAGCGGATTTTCGATCTGCTGCTGGATTGCCCGTTTCAAAGGACGGGCGCCATACACCGGGTCGTAGCCCGCTTCGGCGATTTGCTGCAAGGCCGCGTCCGTCAAGCTCAGCTGCATGTCCATGCGCGCCAGGCGTTCTTCGAGGATCTTCAGCTGGATCTTCGCGATCGCGCCGATGTTTTTCTCGTCGAGTCCGTGGAACACGACGATTTCATCGATGCGGTTGACGAATTCGGGACGGAAGTGCGAGCGTACCTCGGCCATCACGGCCAGCTTCACGACACCGGGATCATCGCTTTCCATGGCCTGGATCTTATGCGAACCCAGGTTCGAGGTCATGATGATGACAGTATTCTTGAAGTCCACCGTGCGGCCCTGGCCATCCGTCATGCGTCCATCGTCGAGCACTTGCAGCAGCACGTTGAAGACGTCGGCATGCGCCTTTTCCACTTCGTCGAGCAGGATCACGCTGTACGGCTTGCGGCGCACGGCTTCCGTCAAGTAGCCGCCCTCGTCGTAACCCACATAGCCGGGCGGCGCGCCAATCAATCGGGCCACGGAATGCTTCTCCATGAACTCGCTCATGTCGATGCGGATCATCGATTCTTCCGTATCGAACAGGAAAGTCGCCAGCGCCTT
This sequence comes from Janthinobacterium algoris, assembly GCF_051380935.1. NCBI lineage: Bacteria > Pseudomonadati > Pseudomonadota > Betaproteobacteria > Burkholderiales > Oxalobacteraceae > Janthinobacterium > Janthinobacterium algoris. Next base: position 141,062 of record NZ_JBNYXZ010000015.1, read on the forward strand.
GCTCAGCTCCGTCTTGCCCACGCCCGTCGGTCCCAGGAACATGAAAGAACCATAAGGACGGTTCGGATCGCTCAAGCCGGCGCGCGAGCGGCGAATGGCGTCAGCCACGGCCGTGATCGCTTCATCCTGGCCCACGACGCGCTCATGCAGCTTCTCTTCGATGTGCAGCAGCTTGTCGCGTTCGCCTTGCATCATGCGCGACACGGGTATGCCCGTCGCGCGCGACACCACTTCGGCGATTTCCTCGGCGCCCACTTCCGTGCGCAGCAATTTCGGCTGGTCGGGATCGCGTTTCGGTATGCCGCTGTCAGCCTGCTTGAGCTGGGCTTCCAGCTGCGGCAGCTTGCCGTATTGCAATTCCGATACTTTCTGCCAGTTGCTCTCGCGCGTGGCCTGCTCCATCTGCAGCTTGACTTGCTCGATCTCTTCCTTGATGTGCGTACTGCCCTGCACTACGGCTTTTTCCGCCTTCAGGATTTCCTCGAAGTCGTTATATTCACGCTGCAGCTTGACGATCTCTTCCTCGATCAAGCCCAGGCGGCGCAAGGACGCTTCGTCTTTTTCCTTCTTGACGGCTTCGCGCTCAATCTTCAGCTGGATCAAACGGCGTTCCAGTTTGTCCATCACTTCCGGCTTCGAATCGATCTCGATCTTGATCTTCGCCGCCGCTTCATCGATCAAGTCGATCGCCTTGTCGGGCAGGAAGCGGTCCGTGATGTAGCGGTGCGACAACTCGGCAGCGGCGATGATGGCCGCGTCCGTGATTTCCACCTTGTGGTGCAGCGCGTATTTATCCTGCAAACCGCGCAGGATGGCGATGGTCGCCTCCACGGTCGGCTCGTCGACCAGGACTTTCTGGAAGCGGCGTTCCAGCGCGGCATCCTTTTCGATGTACTTGCGGTACTCGTCAAGGGTGGTGGCGCCCACGCAATGGAGCTCGCCGCGCGCCAGCGCCGGTTTCAGCATATTGCCGGCATCCATTGCGCCTTCGGCCTTGCCCGCGCCCACCATGGTGTGCATCTCGTCGATGAAGACGATGGTTTGCCCTTCATCCATGGCCAGTTCCTTCAGCACGGATTTCAGGCGCTCCTCGAATTCACCGCGGAATTTCGCGCCGGCCAGCAAGGCGGCCATGTCCAGCGACAGTACGCGCTTGCCTTTCAAGGACTCCGGCACTTCGCCATTGACGATGCGCTGCGCCAAGCCTTCGACGATAGCCGTCTTGCCCACGCCCGGTTCGCCGATCAGCACGGGGTTGTTCTTGCTGCGGCGCTGCAAGATCTGGATGGTGCGGCGGATTTCATCGTCGCGCCCGATCACAGGGTCGAGCTTACCCTTGCGCGCCCGTTCCGTCAGGTCCAGCGTGTATTTTTTCAGTGCTTCGCGCTGGCCTTCGGCCTCTTGCGAATCGACCTTGTTGCCGCCGCGCACGGCGTCGATGGCCGCTTCCAGGGCCTTGCGGGTCAGGCCGTTTTCGCGCGCCAGCTTGCCGCAGTCGGACTTGTCGTCCGTCATGGCCAACAAGACCATTTCGCTGGACACGAACTGGTCGCCCGCCTTTTGCGATTCCTTGTCGGCCAGGTTCAGCAGGGCCACGAATTCGCGGCTGACCTGCACGTCGCCGCCCGTGCCCGACACTTTCGGCAAGCGTTCGATCGAGGCGCCCAGGGCCTTGGACAGGCCGCCCACGTTGACGCCGGCCCGCTGCAAGAGCGAACGGGCGCCGCCGTCGTCCTGGTTCAACAGGGCCGTCAGCAGGTGGACTGGTTCGATATAGGGGTTGTCGTTGCCCACGGCTAAGCTTTGCGCATCGGCCAGGGCTTCCTGTAATTTGGTAGTGAGTTTGTCTTGTCGCATGAAAAGCGCTCCCGGTTAATTAGTTGCTAATCAAATTGGGGTGAGGCAGTACTTTTCAAGCATACACAAAGCAGAAAACCGCTGCACTTGGGCAAATGCTAGCGTGCGCGGCAGACACGATTCAAATGGCGCTTGCTTTTGCCGTCCATTTGTCCAGCGCCGTCTCGTCGCTGTCGCGCGCATCGACCCAGCGCGCGCCTTCCGGCGTATCTTCCTTCTTCCAGAACGGCGCTTCCGTCTTCAGGTAATCGATGATGAACTCGCAGGCGGCAAAGGCCTCGCCCCGATGGGCGGACGAGACCGCCACCAGCACGATCTGCTCCTGCGGCAGCAATGGCCCCACGCGGTGGATCACCAGCGCGCCGGACAGGGGCCAGCGGCCCCGCGCCTGCTCGACGATGGCCTCGATGGACTTTTCCGTCATGCCCGGATAGTGCTCGAGCTCCATGGCCGCCACGTCCAGCCCCTCGTTCATGTCGCGCACCGTGCCGACGAAGCCAACGACGGCGCCTACCTTGGGATTGCCTGCACGCAATTGTGCAATTTCTTGACTGAGGTCAAAATCAGCTTGCTGGACGCGGACGCAAGTGCTCATTTGGCGTCGCCTCCGATGCGCCGCAGCAAGGTTTCGATGCGGCTGGCAGTGCGCGCATCGGTGGCGGCGGCTATCGCGCACAACTGCATCAGCTGCGATACTTGCGTGAGCGGCTTCTGGCCTGATTTGAGCGACGATTGCAACACTTCCACCTGCATTTTCAGGCGGTCGCGGGCAAATTCGGCACCACTGTCGACGCCGGCAACGATTTCCAGACGCAACACCTCATCGCGCAAGCGCTCCTGGTTGGCCTGCAATTGCTGCACGTAGGCGGTGCCGCCCTCGCCCAGTGCGGCCTGGGCGGCGGTAAAGCGCTGCTGCAAGCTGCGTTCATACTGTGTGTCGAGCGGCGGCAAGGCGCTCCAGCGCTCACTCCACGCTGCCGCATCCGCACCGGCGTCGCCATCAGCCAGTGCGGCTTCCAGCGATTGCACCAGGCGCAACTTGTCGCGCAGGGCGTTGGCTTGGGCCGCACCGGCGCGCTCGGCGATGGCGTCCGCTTGCGCTTGCACGCCAGCAACAGCCGCCTGGTAGCGCTGCTCGATCTTTGCTTCACTGGCGCGCGGCACGGGGCCGGTGGCGTTCCAGGCGGCACGCGTGTCGCGCAGCAAGTGATTGATAAAGGCGCTGCGGGTCTTGTCGTCGCCCTCGGGCACGACGGCCGTTTCCAGCGCGGCGCACAGCGCCTCGCGCGCATGCAGGTGTTCGCGGCGCTCGTGGTCGGCCGCATGGGCCGTTTCCTTACGCTTGGCAAAGATATCGTCGCAGGCGGCGCGGAAGCGCTGCCACAGCGCCTGTTCCGCGCGGCGTTCCAGCGGCAAGGCTTTCGCCAGCTCCTGCCATTTGTCTTGCAAGGCTTTCAGCATGTCGACGGTGTTGCGCTCGGACGGCTTGAGCAAGCCTACTTCGACGATCAATTGTTCGCGCCGCGCCGTCTCGATCTGGCGCTGCGTGTCCAGCGGCTTCGACAGGGCGTCCAGCGCGGTGCCGAATTCCGTATCCAGGCGTTTCTTTTCCTTGCGGTCGATGGTGCCCAGGCGCGTCCACGCCTGGCGCAGGCGCTGCGAGCTTGACGCGACATGTTTCCAGTCGGTACTCTCTTCGGCCGCCAGGGCTGCCGTTTCCGCGATCAATTCCTGGGCCTTGGCCGCATTGCCGTGGCGCTCTTCGGCCAGTTGCTTGAAATGCTGGGCCGCCGGCGCATACGCCAGGCTGCAGGCGGCATCGAAACGCTCCCACAGGGACTTGGGCGCGGGGCCGGACAAGGTATCGAGCGACTTCCAGCGCTCGCGCAGGCTGCCCACTTTCTTGGCCAGCTCGGCCATTGGCAGTTGCTGTGCCCGCAAATCCTCGCCCGCCTTGACCAGTTCCTCGCGCGACACGTTGCCGCCCCAGCGCGCCCAGTCGGCCAGTTGCTTGAATTGCCCGCGCACATGGGCCAGGCGATCCGCTTGCACAGGTGTCAGGCGACCGTGTTTGCTATCGCGCAAAGTCTTGTCATGCTCGGAAGCGACGTGCAATAAGCCATCCTGCAACGCCGCTTCCATGGCGTCGAGCACCTTGAAGAACTGCTCGGTCGCCTCTTTCGCCACGGGAGCGAGCTCCTGGCGCGGCTTGCGCGGCGCCGCTTCGGCATGCGCTGGCGTAGCCACGGCCGCGGCAGTGACGACCGGCGCCGGGGCGCTGGCCAGCACGCCTGCAAATTGCTGCTGCAGGCTGTCGGACAGCGGCGATTCGGGCAGACGCGGCAGGGCTTGCCAAGCGCGCTTCAAGGTATCCGCGTCGAGTGTGGCGGCATCCTGCGCCTGCCATTCGGCCAGCGCTGCCTGGCGCACGTCGAACACGGCCTGGTGCTGCTGCAAGGCTTGCAAGGCGGACTGCGCCTGCTCGCGCGCCTGCGCAAAATCGCTCTGCAGATGTTTCGGCAGCGAAGCGCGTTCGGGCGATTGCGCATGCTGCACATGTTCCGCATCCAGGCGGGCCAGCGCTTGCGCCAGTTCTCCGGCGGACTGGCCGTTGCTCGCCAGCGCGCGCGCGGCGGCGACGGCGTCGATCACGGCGCGCTGCAACACCACTTGCGCTTCCAGGCGGGCTGCCAGCGCGGCACGCGCGGCGCTAAAGGCGGTCGCCAGTTCGGGCGTGGCCTTGATGACTTGCCATTGGCGGTCCAGCTCAGCTACCTGATTCGGGCTCAGCTTGTCATCGTTCAACAGGCGCTGGGCGGTATCGATGCTGGCCTGGGCGCGCTGGGTTTCCGCCGCTTGGTGGCGGATCAGGTCGATGCGGCCCTGCATCAGCTTGGCGACGCGGCGGTCCGTGTTACGCATGGCCTGGTGGAGTTTTTCCAGCAGCGGCAAGGCATGGACGTGTTCGGCCGCGATCAGACGGGCATCGGCAAATTCGCTGGACACAATGAATTCAAAGGCGGCGGCTTCGTCGCCCGCCACGGCATGGGCACGCGCAACCTGTTCGGCGCGGCGCGATGCGCTCTGCGCCGAGGCGGCAGCCTGTTCTGCCACGACAGGGTCTGGTGTGGAAGGCTTGCTGGCAGAACGCTTGAAAAGAAATTCGAACATGACGGGTTTCGCGTGGATCAAAACCACCATCATAACAAAGCCACGGGTATTGCATCGAACAGGTCTGTACAAGTTGCTAAATGATAAACATTAAATATTTAACAAGCTCATATCTCCCAAGCTGGCGCCAGCGCAAAATCAAGGGCGTGGAGCCGACGCAAACGGGCGGACGGGGGTGTGCGCTCGCTATCCGTTCAAGCCTGCGCGCGCTGCGGCTGTGACACGGCAGGCACGGCGTCCGTGGCGGCGGTGCCGGCGATGCCCGTGGTTTCAGCGGCACCGTCGGGCGTATCCGGTGCCGGCAAAGGCACTGGCAAAACAAAGGGCAGCACCTGCGCCTTGCCGCGGCGCGCTTCCTGCGCGCGCGCATCATGGGCGAGGAACTGGTAGGCGATGGCAAACCACGCTTCGCCCACGATGACCTTGCGCGCCAGCGCGAACAGTTCGCGCTCTTCTTTTTCCAGGCGCTGCAACAAGGCCGCGCAAAAGGTGTCGATAGCCGCGCACAGCTGCTCGGCCTGCTGCTCGGAGCTGTCGAGGGCGGCACCTGCGCGCTGCTGCACCACATTGATGCTTTCCAGCGCCGCGTGGTTCAAGCCGTTGAGCTCATTGAGCAGACCGTTGAGCAAACCATCGGCATGCGGCGTCGCCTGGCGAATGGCGGGAATCAGATACATCTCCACCTTGCGCCAGTAGCCCCCCTGGTACAGCCGGTTCAGCCAGTCGCCCGTGTACTGCAATTGCGCCAGGCTCAGCCTGCTTTGCTGGCGCAGTTGCATCTGCATGTATTTTTGAAATGCCAACAAACTCATGCGGATACTTGCCTGTTCCACCGACAGGGAAACCAATATATATGTTGCCGTAAGCATGTACTCACTCCCAAAAACGCGCTGAATGTCTCATCCTGGAAGTGAAAGTGTAAAGACTAGCGACAGGGGCGGGTTTGATCTTGCACAAACCCGCAGCGGCTTCTTTCAGGGCGCGCGCAGCCCGATATGCAGGTTGACCACGCCCGGCTCTTCCGACGGCGAGACTTCTCCGCCAAAACTTTTCACCAGCCGCTGCATGCCCTTGTTGCGCGCCATCGCCTCGCCCACCAGCGCTTCCGTGCCGCGGCTGCGGAAGTAGTCGACCAGCTTTTCAAACAGGATATGGCCCAGGCCCTTGCCTTTCAGGGCCGAACGCACGGCGATGGCGAAATCGGCGTGGATATTGTCCGGATCGGCCACGGCGCGCACCACGCCCAGGGTCTCCGGCTTGCCGTCCGGGCCCGTGTGCGTGGCGATGAAGGCCATGGCACGGTCGTAATCGATCTGCGTCAGGCGCGCCAGCTGGGACACGGGCAGCTCGCGCATGGAAGTGAAGAAGCGCAGGCGCACGTCGTCCGGGTCCAGCGCGTGGAAAAGATCCATGTGCTGCGGCGCGTCCTCGGGGCGTATGGGGCGCAGCAGGATGGACTGGCCCATCCACGTCACCTGTTCTTCCAGCTCCTGCGGATACGGGCGGATGGCCAGGCGGTCGCTCTTCTGGCCCGGCTGCAAACGGATGCGCGCGTCGAGGGCGATCACGCCGTCGGCGTCGGCCACCAGCGGGTTGATGTCGAGCTCGGCCAGTTCGCCGATATCGGCCACCAGTTCGGCCACCTGGATCAAGGTGTAGCAGATGGCGTCGATGTCGGCCGGCGGCTGGTTGCGGTAGCCGGCCAGCAGTTTCGACACGCGCGTGCGCGCCAGCATATCGCGCGCCAGCACCATGTTCAGCGGCGGCAGGCCGATGGAATGGTCGGCTGTCACTTCCACGGCGATGCCGCCCTGCCCCACCAGGATGACGGGACCAAACGCGGCGTCCGTGGTGACGCCGACGATCAATTCATGCGATTGCGGCCGGCGCGCCATCTGCTGCACCGTGAAGCCGTCGATCAGCGCATCGGGGCGCATGCGGCGTACGCGCTTGAGCATGGCGGCAGCGGCCGTGCGCAGGATGTCGGGCGTGTCGAGGTCGAGCGCCACGCCGCCCACGTCGGATTTGTGGGCAATGTCGGGCGAATGGATTTTCAGCGCCACCGGGTAGCCGATGTCCGTCGCCACGGCCAGCGCCTCTTCCACGTCGGCCGCCATGCGCGTAATCGCCACCGGGATGCCGTAGGCGGCCAGGATTTCCTTCGAGCGGCATTCGCCCAGCACCGTCTGGCCGGCGGCCAGCGCGGCGGCGACGATTTCGCGCACGCGCGCGCGGCGCGGCGTGGCCGACATGGGCAGCTGCGCCGGCACCTGCATCAGGGTTTCCTGATTGCGCCGGTACTGCACGATCTGCATGAAACCATGCACGGCTTTTTCCGGCGTGTCGTAGGTGGGAATGCCGGCCTGGTTGAAGACCTGGCGCGCGGGCGCCACGGTGGTGCCGCCCAACAGGCAAGACAGCACCGTGCGCGAAGTGGCCTTGATCAGCGGCGTGACAGCTTCGGCGATGTCGATCGACGAGACCATGGCCGTAGGCGCGTGCAGGAGCAGCAAGGCGTCCGCCTGCGGCTCGTCGAGCAGCGGCTTGATGGCGTCGACATAGCGCTGCACGGGCGCGTCGCCGGGCAAGCCCACAGGATTGTCGTGCGACCAGCCCCGTGGCAGGGCCTTTTCCAGGGCGATCACGGTATCGGGCGATAAATCGGCCAGCTTGCCGCCGCTGCCCACCAGCGCATCGGTGGCCATCACGCCCAGTCCCCCGCCATTGCATAAAATCGCCAGGCGCTCGCCGCGCTGGGCGCGGATATGCGTGAGGGTTTCCACGGCGTCGAAGAGTTCCTCGGCCGAATACACGCGCAGCATGCCGGCGCGGCGGATGGCCGCGTCATACACGGCGTCGGAACCGGCCAGCGCGCCCGTATGCCAGGCCGCCACGGCCGCGCCTTCTGGCGCGCGCCCCGCCTTCAAGACGATGACCGGCTTGCTGCGCGCGGCCGCCCGCGCCGCCGACATGAATTTGCGCGCCGCCTGAATGTCTTCCATGTACAGCAAGATGGCGGCCGTGTCGATGTCGCCGGCCAGGTAGTCGAGCAAGTCGCCGAAATCGATGTCATAGCTGCCACCGAGCGAAATGAACTTGGAAAAGCCCACGCCGTGCGCATTGGCCCAATCGAGCACGCCCGACACCAGCGCGCCCGATTGCGACACGAAAGCGATCTTGCCGCTGGTCGCGCCCAGGTGGGCGAAGCTGGCGTTCAGCCCCAGTTTCGGCACCAGCAAGCCCATGCTGTTGGGCCCCAGGATGCGCAGCAGATGCGGCTTGGCTGCCTTCAGCATGGCCAGGCGCAGCGACTGCTCGCGCACGGGGTCGAGGCCGGACGTCATGACGATGGCGGCGCGCGTGCCCAGCGCGCCCAGTTCGCGGATCAGGGCCGTGATGGTGGCGGGCGGCGTGCAGATGATGGCCAGGTCCGGCGCTTTCGGCAGTTGCGCCAACTTGCGGTAGCATTTCAAACCCATCAGCTGGTCGTACTTGGGATTGACAGGCCAGATTTTGCCCTGGTAGCCGCCGCCCATCAGGTTGGCCAGCGCGATGGCGCCCAGCTTGTGCTCGCGCGCCGTGGCGCCGATCAGGGCCACCGAGGCCGGCTTGAACAGCTTGTCGAGATTACGGATACTCATGTTCTGGCCTCATGGATTGCCGGAGCGGGATTGCCGGAGTGGCTGCGCCAGTGTATAGGATGCGCTGCCAAAAAAACTTGACCTTGTCGCGCGTTTCGCAAAAAATCCGTGCGCGCCTACCAGCGCGAGCGGTGGCTTTCCGTCACGCCCGCCAGCTGTGCCACGATGCGCTTGGGAGCTTCCGCGCTGGTACGCACCCAGCCGCTGAAAGTGCCGATGGGCTGGATGTAGCGGCTGGCGGCGACCCACAGGTTTTTATCCTCGCGCCGCGCGCCCTCGGGCTTGAAATGCAGGTCCAGCAGATCATCATCCGTCCACACATGCCATGGCGCCAGCGGGTTATCGGGATTGAAGTCGAAATGCGCACGACCCAGCGGATACACCTGGCCGTCGAGCCACAGCGCGTTTTCATGCGCGCCAAAATAGCCGGCCTGCAGATTGAAACCCAGGTCCAGGCTGTGCGCCGAAGCCCAGCGCCATTCCGTCTCGCGCGCCAGCAAGCCGTTCGAATAGTCGAAACTGGCCACGCCGTCATCGAGGCTGTAGCCCTTGGCGCCGCAGCGCACCGTGCCCCACAAGGGCAAGCCGCCCGACTTTTGTGTCGCATGCACGCTGCCGCCCTCGCCCACGGGCCCCACGGCCAGCAGGGTGGGCGCCACGGGCGGGCCGAATTCCGCATCGATGCCGAAATGACCGCAATCGAGCTGCAGACGGTAGCGCTGCTGCGGCTGCGCCTCGATGGAGATCACTTGCGAGAGGAAACGGAAACGGCTGCTGGCAGCAGCATGCGGCGCCACCGACGCGCACAGGCCGGGAATGCCATCCTGCGAAAAGCTCGCCACGATCTTGCCCTTGTGGCGGTCGAAGGCATACGCGAACGCCGTGCTGGTCCAGCCCAGGTCAACGATGGCCACGCCGCAGAACAGGGTGGGCGTGGACAGGGCCACATAATGCCAGCGCTTGTGGTGGAACAAGCGCCAAAGGGCGCCGCGCGCGTGCGGCGGCGCCAGCGCAGCCCAGTCGAATGCATTCAATTGCCCCGTGTAGCGGCCAAAACGGGGCTGGCCGTCGGCGTCGAGCAGCGCGGGCGGGGCTGGTGGCAGCATCATGCGACCCGCCTTACCGCGTCGCGGCCATCCTGCAGGGCTTCGGCCAGCTGCGTGCCAAATAGCGCGGGCTGCGCTTGCGCAATAGCAATATCCGGGCACGCATGCCAGAGCGCCAGGCGCTGCACGGCGCCGGCCACGTCTTGCACCAGACGGGGGCTGAGGCGCACGCCGTCTTCCAGCACCAGCGACTTGATCTCGAAGCGCCCCTGCGCGCGGTGCGCCTTGGCGTCCAGGCGCCCCACCAGCGCGCCGCGCCGCAAAATCGGCAGAGTGAAGTAACCATACCGGCGTTTTTCGGCTGGCGTGTAGCATTCGAGCCGGTAGTCAAAGCCGAACAATTCCAGGGCCCGGCGCCGGTCCCAGACGACGGGGTCGAATGGCGACAATATCGTCGTCAAGGTGGGCGACAGTTTGCCGGCCGCCGCCGCGCGCATCAATTCGCCATGCTCGGCATGCACATACACGGCATCATCCCAGCCAACCACCGAGCAGCGCAGCAACACGCCCTCGTCCACCAGCGCCTGCAAATCGTGCGCCAGGCTGGCGCGCGATTGTTTGGTGCGGAAATAATCGCTGATCCAGCTGGCCCGCGCCAGGCCTAGCGCCTTCACGCTGGCCAGCAGCAGGCGCCGGCGCACCTGCTCTTCTGGCGACAGCAAGCCATCGTGCCAGCCCGGCAGCACTCTTTCGGCCAGATCGTAATAGCGCTGAAAATTGTGGCGTTTGGCGATCATCAGCACCCCCGACGTAAACAGCACTTCCAACGAGCGTTTTTCCGGCTTCCAGCTCCACCAGCCTCCTGCCTGGCCATCCGTGCGCTCAAAGTCCGCCGAGCGCGCGGCGCCGTTGGCGCGGATGTGCTCCAGCACGGCGGCCACGGCATCGCCCTGCTCGGCCATCCACTTTACCGAGTATTTCCAGCCCATGGCCGCCGGGTCCAGCATGCGGTGGCGGTACAAGCCGTAATCCTCGATGGGCACGAAGCAGGCTTCATGCGCCCAGTATTCGAATAGCGCACCCTCGGCCAGCAATTGCTCCAGCCACGGCTGCGGATAATCGCCCAGCCGGCTCCACAGCACCAGATAAGGGCTGCGCGCCACCACATGGATGGTGTCGATTTGCAGCACGCCCATCTGGCGCACGGCGGCCAGCACGTCGGCCTTCACAGCCTTCCTGCGGCGCGCCTGCAGCAAACCTTGCGCAGCCAGGTGCAAGGCGCGCGCGGCAGCCAGCGATAAAGGGGGGAGGTCGGGAAGAATGTGCTTGTCTGGGCTGTGCATAGCTGAAAGATACCGCATTCCGCGTGACACTTGTACGTTTTATCGCTATCGGCTTGCCCGGCAACTGCACGCAACCCAGGTGCACGACACCGCAGCCGACGACGCGGACGCGGGCCGCCAGACCTACCGGCCAGCTCGGCACCCAGACCGTGCAGGGCGTGTGGAACGCAGCGCCAAGCTGGGCCGTCAAGGGCGGCGTCGAGCTGAAATCTCGCGCGAGTGGAACGGCTGGCTGAGCGCCGAGTACCGCAGCGAGCGCTTCCGCGATCCGGGCACCTCGGCCGCCACGCGCGCCGCCAAGGCCGCCCTGGGCGACGACCACGGTTACACCATGTTGCACCTAGGCAGCAGCTACCAGTTGAACCAGCGCGTCACCTTGAATGCGGGCACGGTGCGCCTCAAAGCCCGCCCCGGCTTCTTGCCGCGGATCGTCTTGGGTCAGCAGGATGCGCATGGAGTGGGCGCCGGTGGCCCGCTCAGTCCTTCTTTTTGATCAGGCCGGCCAGCGCGGCGAACGGATTGTGCGTGGCGGGCGCCACCTCGGCCGACAGCAGGCCGGCGCCACGGTCCGCTTCCAGGTAGCGCGAGTGCTCATTGTCGTGGCAATACAGGCACAGCAATTCCCAGTTGCTGCCGTCCGGCGGATTGTTGTCATGGTTATGGTCGCGGTGGTGCACCGTCAGCTGCTGCACATTGGCACGCGTAAATTCGCGCGTGCAGCGGCCGCACACCCACGGATACATCTTCAGCGAGCGCTCGCGGTAGCCGCTCTCGCGCTGGTCGGCGGCGCGGCGCGCTTCGGCCACGATCTTGTCCAGTCTTGCCGCGTCGGGCTTTTTACTCTGCATGACAACTTTCGATATGGGCGGTAGAAGCACTCATTTTAATGAGGATGGGGGCACAATTGTACTTTTTCTGCCACGCCGCCAGCCAGTGTCGCCGCCGGCGTGCTTTTTTTAGCGTGCGCGGCACCACAGATACTTGATTTAACGCAAAATAAGCCTAGCGACAGACCGCGAACAGACGATGGAAGCGGCGGCAACAGGGTTACGCGCAAGGCAGCCGATTTCGGCTATCATGCGCGCCACGCCGCCCCTCCCCTTTTCCATGAATATAGCCTGCAAGCGCCCGTGATAGCGATAACGAGACCCCTGCAACGCCTTGCCCGCCGCCTGTACCGACTCAGCTTGGTGCCCCTGTTTGCGCTCATATTGCTGCTGGCGCTGTGGGCGGCCGTCTTTTACCAGGTGGGCCAGGAGCGCGCCAGCGCCGTGCGCGATGCCGTGGCCGTCAGCCAGTCGCTGGCGCGCACCCTGGCCGACCATACCAGTTTCACCCTGCGCCAGACCGACCATGCCACCCAGTTGTTCAAGCTCAAATACGAGGAGTCAAGCGGCGGCCTGCGCCTGAATGAATTCACGCGCCGCCAGGGCCTGCTCGACAGCGTGCTGCCATCGAAGCTGGCACTGCCGATCGCGCTGGCCGACGCGCAGGGCAATGTGATCGACAGCGCCAACGCGTATTTGCCGGAAAATCTGGCCAAGCAGGCATTTTTCAGGGCGCTGGCCGCCAATTCATCCGACACGGCCCTGGTCGACACGCCGATGCTCGACGCAGACAGCAAGCACTGGACCATCCGCCTGGCGCGCCGCCTGAACGATGGACAGGGCCGCTTCGCCGGCGCCATCATTATCCTCGTCGACCCCACTTATTTTATCGACGATTACGACCGCCTGGATCTCGATGAGCATGGCGCCCTGATGCTGGTGGCACGCGACAGCGGCCTGACGGTCGGGCGCATCGGCGAGCAATTGATCCTCAGCGACCGCATCGACTTCCGCATGCCCGGACCGCCCCAGCATGCCGCCGAAGAACTGCTGATCGAACCGCCCATCGACGCGACGTCACGCATCTACAGCTACCGCGAGCTGCCGCGCTACCCGCTGCTGGCCGTGGTGGGCGTGAGCCGTGCCGTCGCCCTGACGCGCTTCGAACACCGCCGCCTGGTGTATATCGGCACGCTGCTCGCTGCCAGCGTGCTCATTGCCGGCTTTACGACTCTGCTGACGCGCCAGAGCGCACGCCTGCGCCGCAGCATCCGCCAGGCCAAGGAAACGCAAGCCTTGCTGCGCGCAGCGCATCAGGGCAGCCTCGACGCTGTGCTGCTGCTGAAGGCTTGGCGCCCCGCGCCGGACAAGCCGGTGGAAGATTTCATTTTCGCCGACGTCAACGAGCGGGCCGCCGACATGTTGGGCAAGCCACGCTCCGAACTGCTGGGCCAGCGTGTGCTGCCGCGGGTGCCGCTGCTGCGCGGCGAGCGTTTTTTCAAGCGCTTCGTGCGGGTGATGGAAACGGGCCAGCCGCTGGAAGATGAATTCGAGCTGACGCTGGCCTCGGGCGGCACACGCTGGCTGCGCCACCAGGTGGTGCCCATCACCGACGGCGTGGCCGTCACCTCGCGCGACATCAGCGCGCGCAAGCACGACGAACTGGCGCTGCAGGATAACCGCAGCTTCCTGCAGTCGCTGATCGACCATTTGCCCGTGCTGGTCTACGTGAAAAGCGCACGCCCGGAGAATTTCGGCCAGATGGAAGTGTGGAACAAGGCGGCCGAGGATATTACCGGCCACCTGGCCGCCGACGTCATCGGCAAGACCGATTGCCAGGCCTTCCCACCCGACTTCGGCCTGCACGATGCCGAAGACGACCGCGCCATCCTGGCCGAGCGCGGCGTCGTCGACCATATGGAAAAACCGTTGCGACTGCAAGATGGCAGCCTGCGCTACCTGCGCGCCGTCTCCGTGCCCGTGTTCGACGAGCGCCAGCAGATCGAACATATCCTGTGCATCGCCGAAGATATCTCGCAGCGCCGCCAGCAGGAGCTGGAACTGCGCCAGAAACAGGCCGAGCTGGCCGCTGTCAACGATGCCTCGCCACTCGGCCTGGTGCGCCTGGACCGCCAGCGCCGCTGCACCTACGTCAACCGCACCTTCGAATCGATTACGGGCCTGCCGCGCGCCGCCGCCCTGGGCGCCGGCTGGACCAGCGCCGTGCACCCAGACGACTATCCGCTGATGCATGTAGCGCTGGAACAGCTCATGCGCAGCCACACGCCGTTCCAGTCCACCTTGCGCTGCCTGCAACGCGACGGCAGGCTGGTCTGGGTCTCCGTGAAGATCGCTCCCATCCTCATCGACGGCCAGATCGAAGGCTACGTGGGCAGCCTGGACGACATCACCACCTTGCGCGAATCGGAAGTGGCGCTGCTGGAAAGCGAAGCGCGCCTGCGCACCATTGCCGACACCTTGCCGGCCATGATCGCGTATATCGACGCCGACCAGGTCTACCGCTTCCTGAATATCGCCTATGAGCGCGAATTCGGCCTGACGGGCCGGCAGGCGCTGGGCAGCAGCGTGCGCGATACGGTGGGCGAGGCGCGCTACCGCACGGTGGCGCCATATATCGAACGCGTGCTGGCGGGCGAAACCCTGAGCTTCGAGGAAGAAGATGACAAGGACGGCATCGAGCGCTGCATGGAAGTGATCTACATTCCGCAGCTCGGCGAAGACAAGCTTCAGGTGGCGGGTTTTCACGTGATGCGCCAGGATATCACCGTGCAAAAGCGCGAAAAACAGCGCTTGCTGAAACTGGCCCAGGTCGATGCGCTGACCGGCTTGTCGAACCGCGCCGGCTTCCAGCAAAAACTCAGCGACGCCATGCACGCGAGCCGCCAGCAACAGCACCTGATGGCCGTCATGTACATGGATATCGACCGTTTCAAGCCTGTCAACGACACGCATGGCCACGGCACCGGCGACGCCCTGCTGCGCGCCTTCGCCCAGCGTCTGACGCAGACCATGCGCGTCACCGACATCATCGCCCGCCTGGGCGGCGACGAATTCACCATCATCATGGAACAGATCAGCAGGCCCGACGACGCGGCACTGCTGGCGGAAAAGATCGTCGCCTTCATGCAGCAGCCGTTCGAACTCGATGGCATCACCGTGCGCATTTCCGCCAGCATCGGCCTGGCCTTCTACCGCGACGAAGATATTTCCCCCGCCGTGCTGCTGCAGCGCGCCGACGTGCTGCTGTACCAGGCCAAGCAGGATGGCAGGAACACTTATCGCGCGGGTGCCGCAGTGCTTTGATCCAGCCGCTGGCGCCTGGCGCCATACCTGCTATATTGGCGCCTGTCTTCCCTACCCTTGCCACACCATGCGCCTGCTGCACACTTCCGACTGGCATCTGGGCCAGACCCTGCACAATTTTGAAAGGGGCTACGAACACCAGCGCTTCCTCGACTGGCTGCTCGACACGCTCGTGACCGAACACGTCGACGTGCTGCTGGTGGCGGGCGACGTGTTCGACAACGCCAACCCGTCGGCCGCCTCGCAAAAGCAGTTGTACGTGTTCCTGCAGCAGGCGCGCGCGCGCCTGCCCGCACTGCAACTGCTCGTCGTCGCCGGCAACCACGATTCGGCCGGACGGCTCGAAGCGCCCGGCCCCTTGCTGGCCGCGCATGGCACGCACGTCATCGGCCATTTGCTGCGCGATGAGGATGGCGAGATCGACCTGGAACGCTTGCTGCTGCCCTTGTCGGGCGCCGATGGCCAGGTGCAGGCCTGGTGCCTGGCCGTGCCTTTCCTGCGCCCCGGCGACGTGCCGAAGCTGCCGGCTGGCGATACCCAGGATGCCTACCTGGGCGGCATCGCCCTGTTGTACCGCCAACTGGCGGACCTGGCGCTGGCGCGCCGCCAGCCCGGGCAAGCCATCCTTGCCATGGGCCATTGCCACATGGTGGGCGGCGAAATGTCGAACGATTCCGAACGCCGCATCGTCATCGGCGGCACCGAGATGCTGCCATCGGGGATCTTCGACGCATCCATCGCGTATGCGGCGCTGGGCCACCTGCACAAGGCGCAGGCCGTGGGCGGCCAGGAACATATCCGCTACTGCGGCAGCCCGATTCCCCTGTCCTTCGCCGAAGTGAACTACCGCCACCAGGTGCTGTGCCTCGATATCGACGGCGAGCAGTTACGCGAAGTACGCGCCATCGAAGTGCCGCGCGCCGTTCCCCTGCTGCGCGTACCGGCAACGCCGGCACCGATAGACGAGGTGCTGGCGCAGCTGGCCGCCCTCGACGTGCCCGATGCGCCCACGGAAGCGCAGCCCTTCCTGGAAGTGCGCGTGCGCCTCGATGCGCCGGAACCGGGCCTGCGCACGCGCATCGAAACGGCGCTCGACGGCAAGCGCGTGCGCCTGGCGAAGATCGAAACATCGAGCGCCGCGCGCAGCAGTGCGCCCGAGAACATGACGCTCGATCAATTAGGCCAGCTGCAGCCGGACGACATCTTGCGCCGCCTGTACCTGCAGAAATACGGCCGGCCCGCGCCGCCCGAACTCCTCTCGGCCCTGGCCGAACTGCTGCTGCCCGGCGCCTGACTGTACCGGAAAATCCATGAAAATCCTGAAAATCAGCGGTAAGAACCTGGCTTCGCTGGCCGGCGAATTTGAAGTCGACTTCCAGCAAGAGCCGCTGGCGTCTTCCGGCCTGTTCGCCATCAGCGGCCCTACGGGCGCGGGCAAGAGCACTCTGCTCGACGCGCTCTGCCTGGCCCTGTACGACGCCACGCCGCGCCTGCTGAAGGTGCTGGGCCGGGGCAGCGCCCTGCCCGACGTGGGCAAGGAAACGGTCAATGCCCAGGATACGCGCACACTGCTGCGCCGCGGCACGCCGGACGGTTACGCGCAAGTCGATTTCGTCGGCAACGACGGCGCAAGCTACCGCGCGCGCTGGAGCGTGCGCCGCTCGCGCACGCGGGCCGAAGGGGCGCTGCAAGCGACCGCCATGAGCTTGCATCAGTTGCCCGCGCTGCAACCCATCGGCGGCACCAAGACGGAAGTCAAGGACGAGATCGAAAAACGCATCGGTCTGTCCTTCGACCAGTTTACGCGCGCCGTGCTGCTGGCGCAAAACGAATTCTCCACCTTCCTCAAGACGGAAGACAATGAACGGGGCGAATTGCTGGAAACCCTGACGGGCAGCAGCATCTATACCGATATTTCCGTGCGCGCCTTCGAGCGGGCGAAAAAGGAAAAACAGGCGCTCGAACGCCTGGGCGAAAAACTGGCCGACCAGCGCCCCTTGTCGCCGCAAGAACGCACCGAGACCGAGGCGCTGTGCAGTGCGGCCGAGACCACGCTGCAACACCTCGACTTGCGCAAGGCCGTGCTGGAACTGCAGCAGCGCTGGCACCAGGAGACGCACAAGCTGCAAACCCAGGTGACTGCCGCGCAAGAGGCGCTGGGTAGCGCGGTCTTTGAGCGCGCCGCCGCGGAAGAACGCCGCACGGCGCTGGCGCAGTGGGAATTGCTGCAACCGGCGCGACCCCTCATCGACGACGTGACGCGCCTGGCGGGCGACATCGCCAGCACCGGCGCCGCGCTGGAAGCGTCGCGCGTGCAGGCGGCGTACGCCGTCACCGCCGAAGCGCAACTGGCGCAGGCATTGCTGCTGGCGACAGCCGCCTTGCATGCTAGGGAGGCGGCGCAGCGCGATGCGGCGCCCCTGCTCGATCAAGCCAAGGCGCTCGATGCCGGCATCCTGGCGCAACTGCCCGCGCATGGCCAGGCAAGGCAAGCCGCGCAAGGCGCCGACCAGGCCAACGAGTCGGCCCGCAACGCGCTGCAGGCACTGCAGCAGCGCCAGCACGCCATGCAGGCGGAACAGGACACGGGCCGCCTGTGGCTGGCATCGCGCCAACACTGGCAGGCGCTGGCCACGTCATGGCAATTGTCGGACCAGTTGTTCGCCCAGGCCGGCCAGGCCGCTGCGCAAGCCGATGCGGCCGACGCCAAGGTGGCCACATCGGCGCAACTGGTGCGCCACGCCAGCGATTCTATGCGTGAAGAGCACACCGCGCTGGCCGCTGCCGCATCGGCGCTGGCCGCGCGCGATGCCGAGCGGCGCGCAGCGGCTGGGGCCGTGCAAGCCATCGATGGACAGCTGTTGCAGCAACAGCGCGGCCAGCTGGAAGAGCATGCGCGCCAGTTGAATGCGGCGGAAAAGACATGGACGGAGCTGGCGCGCAAGCAACAGGAGCTGGCGCGCGGACAAACCCGGGCCGCGCAACTGGCCCAGGCAGTGCAGACGGAAAACACGGCGCTGGCGGCGCAAGCCGCCCGGACGGCGCTGCTGGAAGCGAGCTTGGCGCAGGCGGAAAAATCCTTGAAGGGTGCCGAAGCGGCATGCGCGGCCAGCGTCGAACAGCTGCGCGCGACCTTGCAGGACGCGCAGCCCTGCCCCGTCTGCGGCGCGCTCGAGCACCCGTATATCCACGCTGGCCACGCTGGCCACGCTGGCCAAGCCGACAACGCCTTGCACGCAATGCTGGCCAGCTTGCAGGATGAAGTGCTGGCTTGCCGCACGCAGGCGCGCAGCAATCTGGACCAGCTGGCCACGCACAGGGCGGCGCTGGCTGGCTATGCGCGCGAACAGGCACAAATAGAAGCCGAACTGGCGGCCCTGCCGCCCGCCATCGCCACCCTGGAGGCGCAGTGGCAGCCGCATGGCGCCATCTTGCAACTGCCGCCAGAATCCCGGCGCGCGGACTGGTTCACGCAACAATTGACAGCCAATGTGGCCGGCTTGCAGGCGCTGGCGCAGCAGGAGGCGGCGTTGCGCCAGGCCAGCGCGCGCCGCGAGCAGGCGCAGGCGGCGCACGAACTGGCCGGCGCCGAACACGCGCGCCTGACGGCCGCCGTCGCCGAGACGCAAACACGGCTGGCGCAGTTGCAGGCGCAGCAGACGGCCAGCAAGGACAAGGCAGAGACGTCGCGCAGCGCCCTCGATGGCTTGCTGGCGCAGCTCGATGCCGCCTTTGCCGACACGGATGGCGCCGAAGACTGGAAAGATGGCTGGCGCGCCGGCCCTGCCGCCTTCCGCGCGGCGCGCGAAACGGAAAGCCGGCAATGGCTGAAGCAGCAGGCAGAGCAGGACAGCCGCCTCCACGCGCTGGCGACCCTGGCCGCGCAACTGGACACAGCCAATGCTGCCGCGCACACGACACAGCAGCTGGCACTGGAAGCGCATGCGGCATACGCCACCCTGGATGCGCAGTTGAAGGCGCTGCAAGCGCAGCGCGCGGCGCTGTGGGATGGCCAGCCCGTGGCCGAAGTGGAAGGTGCGCTGGCCGGCGCCATCGCGCGTGCCAAAGATCAGCTGGCGCAGCAGCAAACGGCGGCGCAGTCGGCCAGCCAGGCGCGCGCGCGCCTCGATGAAGCGTGCGCGCAAACGGCCCTGCGCCTGGATACCTTGCGCCAGCAAGACAACGCGGCGGCGGCAGCGCTGGAGGACTGGCTGCGCCGCTTCCAGCTGGCCCATCCGGCCCATGCGCCCGCCGACATGCCCGGCTTGCGCGCGCATCTGGCCATCGCGCCGGAAGCCATGCGCGCCGAACGCGATGCCCTGCAAGTGATCGCCGACGGCCATACGGCGGCGCTCTCCGTGCTGGCCGAGCGCCGGCAACAGCATGCGGACCACCTGGAGCAGCCACCGGAAGCACTGGAAACGGACGTGGCCGCGCTGCAAGGCGCGCTCGACGCGCTTGGCGCGGAACGCCTGGCGGCCAACCAGGAAGCGACGCGCTTACGCCTGGCTATCGCGCAGGACGACGCCAGGCGCCACAGCGCGCAATCGATGCTGGCGCAAATCGAGGCGCAAGCCGTCATCGAGCGGCGCTGGGCCAGCCTGAATGAATTGATCGGCTCGGCCGACGGCAAGAAATTTCGCAACTATGCGCAGCAATTCACGCTGGAAGTGCTGCTTGGCTATGCCAACGCGCATCTGGCCCACCTGGCGCGCCGCTATCAGCTGGAACGCATCGATAACCCAAACAATCCATCGCTGGGCTTGATGGTGCGCGACCAGGACATGGGCGGCGAGCTGCGTTCCGTGCACTCGCTGTCGGGTGGCGAATCGTTCCTCGTCTCGCTGGCCCTGGCGTTGGGCCTGGCCTCGCTGTCCTCGAACCGGGTGCGCGTGGAATCGCTGTTCATCGACGAGGGCTTCGGCAGCCTGGACACGGAAACCCTGCGCGTGGCCATGGATGCGCTCGACGGCTTGCAAGCGATGGGCCGCAAGGTGGGCGTCATCTCGCATGTGCAGGAAATGACGGAACGCATCGCCACCCGCATCCTCGTGCAGCCGGGGTCCGGCGGCAAGAGCGTGGTGACGGTGCGCTAGCGTGGCACAGGTTCGCGGCCCAGCCGGAGCAAATCCCAGCCCAGTTCGCGGCGGATCTGCTCGGGGTCGGGCGGCGGCCGGCGCTGTTCCAGCTCCGCTTTCAACCACTTCCTGACCAGTTCCTTGGCGGGCTGTACAGGCTTTTCCTTGTCATGCTTGTCCATGGTGCTACCTCTTCAATGGCGGTCAGACGACCTCCTATATACGTTCAACGTCATGGCGCGGATTCAGTTGACCTGCGCGTGGCGCAGATGCAACAACGTGTAACGATGGCCGGAGTGCGTTAAAATCGCCGCCTTCGCGCAAGCACCGCCTACGCCCCGCAACAGTTCAAGGAAACCCATGAAAGCCGCCCGCAGCCTCACCTTCAAGTGCGTAAAATGTCACAAATCCATGCAGGTCTACCTGCAAAAAGTCTCCGCCTGCTCGCATATCCAGCCCTACCAGGGCATTTGCGCATGCGGCGAACTCAAGCGCCACGCCACGGGCCAGGCCGATGCCGTCAAGTCCTACCTGGCATCGGCTGACGGTAGCTGGTCGCACCACCACTAATGGTTAAAGTACGGGGAGATATTGCCGTTAATTCGCATATCTTCCCCATTTGAACCGACCATGTCCCAGCTTCCCGCCCTCGCTCCTCCCCTCGGCCCCGGCTCGCGCCAGCCTGCCGCCACACCCCTGGCAGGGCAAGCGCCGCAAAAAGCGGGCGTTGGCACGGCCGGCCTGGCCGCTTCGTCCTTGATGCAGCGCACCGCACAAGACGTGGTGGCCTTGTCGAAAAATGGCCTGGACCTGTCGGCCAAGGGGCTGGAACAGCGCACGGACGCGCTGGGCAACGCCACCATCGACGTGGCGCAGGATTTCCTTTCCAGCATGACGCGCCAGCTGTTTGGCGACGGTGCCAGCATCACTTTCGATTCGGTCGGCCTGCAGGCCGGCTCCAGCTTCAGCAGCGGTAGCGCCAGCGTCTCGGGCGCTGGCGGCAGCCGCCGCGCGGCCGCCTTCAGTCTCGATGAAAACGCGCATTTCATCGGCAAGGGCAAGATCACCACGGCCGATGGGCAAACCTTCGACTTCGAAGTGGAAGTGCAATATCAATCGAACATCAGCGCGGGCGCATTGACGCAAACGCAAGACGATGCGCAGGAAGTCCCACCATCCGATGACGCCGCGCCGCCCGCCAAAGAGTTGCCCGCCACGGCCTTTGCCGGCAATCTGCACGACCTGTTCAAGCTGCTCGACCAGCAATTGCACAGCAGTATATTCAGTCAGCAATCCGACGGCGCCAGCGCCAGCGGCAAGGATGGCGATCTGGCGGGCAACCTGAGCTTGCGTTTGCTCAAGCTGCTGCAGCCTGACCATGCCGCCGAGTCCGCCGAGGCCGGCAAGAAAGCTACGGAGTCCACGCCGGAAGAGCAGGCGCGCGCCCGTGCGCTGGCACTCGCCTATGGCACGGACACCGCAGACAGCACGGCCAGCGACGTATAATGGAAGACGGCCTGCGCAGGCGACCATGCCGCGCGCCCCCTTCTATCGATTGAATCCCATGTCCGACACTTCTTCACCTACCGTTCATCCGCAGATCCACTGGAGCGAAAACGGCGCCGAGCATTCGGCCCGCTGGCGCTCGGAAAGCGGCATGCCGCCGCCCAAGCGCGTCGTCATCGCCGATGACCGCACGACGGCAGATCAGGCTTACCGCCTGGCCTGCGAAGGCACGGCCATGCTGTGGCGCGGCGACTTCCAGAACGCGCGCCAGCTGCTGCAGGCGCTGGCGCGGCGCGCCGACCACAAGAACGACAAACCGAGCAAAAAAGCCAAGGCCTCCAAGCTGGCGCAACCCGAACCATCCGCCACGCAAGCCTTCCATCTGCACCGCCAGGCCCAGTCGCAACGCGCCCGCACCCTGGCCATGCTGCTGCTGCCTTTCGATGCCGACTACACGATCCCGCTGCGCCGCGCGCCGGACGTGAAACTGGCTTGCAATGAAGCGTATGGCCGCGGCGAAGAGCCGTTCGTCGCCTCGCTGCGCGAGCTGCTGGGCCTGATCGGCGCGCACGAATGGCGCCGCACGGGCGTGGAACTGCCGGCCCTGGGCCAGCGCATCCACCCCCATTACGGCGTATTCGCGCCCATCCGCGGCGAATACGTGGGCCTGGTGGCTGACGCGCCGCTGCCCCCGCGCGCCAGCCTGGCCTTCGACATCGGCACCGGCACGGGCGTGCTGGCCGCCGTGCTGGCGCAGCGCGGCATCGAACGCATCGTCGCCACCGACCAGGACCCGCGCGCCCTGTCCTGCGCGCGCGAAAACCTGGCCCGCCTCGACTTGCTCGACAAAGTCGACGTGGTGCAGGCCGACTTATTCCCCGCCGGCCGCGCGCCGCTGGTCGTGTGCAATCCGCCGTGGCTGCCCGCACGTCCCAGCTCGCCCATCGAGTACGCCGTCTACGATCCGGACAGCCGCATGCTGCGCGGTTTCCTCGCCGGCCTGGCCGACCATCTGGAACCAAACGGCGAAGGCTGGCTGATCCTGTCCGACCTGGCCGAGCATCTGGACCTGCGGCCGCGCGCGCAATTGCTCGAATGGATAGCGCAAGCGGGCTTGAAAGTCATCGACCGCCTGGACGTGAAACCCACGCACCCGCGCGCGCAGGATGCCACGGACAGCCTGCATGCGGCCCGTTCGAAGGAAATCACGTCGCTGTGGCGCCTGGCCGCAGCCTGATACCAGACTAAATTAATGGCCTGATGCAAGGCCATTGCGCATTGCAGCAAACCCCGCTATAATTCGCCTGCGGGGTGGAGCAGTCTGGCAGCTCGTCGGGCTCATAACCCGAAGGTCACAGGTTCAAATCCTGTCCCCGCAACCAGATATATGAAAGCCGCTGATTCTTGCAAAGGAATCAGCGGCTTTTTCCGTTGCGTCGCAGTATGTCAATGACCATCTTGCAAGCCAAATACCCTCTATTTGCATCCGCTCTTTCGCAATGCAGCAAACTCGGTTATAATTCGCCTGCGGGGTGGAGCAGTCTGGCAGCTCGTCGGGCTCATAACCCGAAGGTCACAGGTTCAAATCCTGTCCCCGCAACCAATACATAAAAACCGCTGCCTCCTGCAAGGGATTCAGCGGTTTTTTCATTCCAGGCCTGGCCTGGCCTGGCCTGCCCCATACTTTTACGCGCTGACGCTGGCCCTGATCTGCCTGGCTGCGGCATGCAGGCTGGCCGCCACTCTTTCCAGCTTGTCGGCTCCCGCCGTTTCGGCCAGCGCGGCAAACGCGCTGATATGAAAGGTGGCCACCATCGCCGGCGAGACATCGAGCTCCAGCGCGGTCTTGCTCAGTTCAGTCGACGCCTCGAGGTAAGGCTCGCTGCCCGCCTCGAAGGCTTGCTTCGTTTCCAGCAATTCCTGACCACCTTCCGCCTTGGCCAGGCAATCGTCGACCTTTTGCTGGAAAGCCGGCAAGGTCTCGCGCGCCGGCCCGGGCTCAGGCGCTGCCTCCGGTTCCGGCTCCGCTGGCGCAGGAGCGGCATGCGCCGGCTTGCCCGCCGTCGGCATGTCGCGCAAAGTCAGCCAGCGTTCGACGGCGAGAAAATCAGCAAACGGCTGCTCCACCTTGGGATTCATCAGCCAGACCTCGCCCGTGCGCCAGTCGATCCGGGCGCCGCGCTCATTTCTCGCCAACAAAATATCCTTGCCGCCATCGGCATTCGACACCCGGCCGATGTCGAGCCAGTTCATCAATTCTGCCTGGCGCGACATCGCGTTGACCCGATGAAAAAAGGCCAACCATAAAAATCTGGCGACCAAAAGAACCAGGGCACCGCCAACCATCCACATCATTTTGCGCTCCGCACCACATCGACAACCCGCATTTTCTCACATGAAAGCTTGCGCCAAGGAAACTTTTACATCTGCCGTGCGGCAGCGCAAAGCTACGGCCGCGCGCGGCCCAGGCGCGCAGTCGCATTTCAGCAACGCCACGTTTTCCTGATTGCCTGGCGCGCAGCGCTGCGCTATCATGAGAACAATTCTCATTTAGATTAAGCCATCCTGTACGCATGCCGTCCGCCCCTTCCCCGTCGTCCGACTTCCAGGCCCTGTATGCCGAGCACCACGCGTGGTTGCTGCACTGGCTGAAGCGTCGCCTGCACGATGCGGGGCTGGCGGGCGACCTGGCACAAGATACCTTCATCAAGATTTTCCTTGCGCGCAGCAGTGCCGGGATCGTGCAGCCACGCCCCTTCCTGGTCACCATCGCCAAGCGCCTGCTGGCCAATCACTGCCGGCGCGCAGAGCTCGAACGGGCCTACCTCGACGCCCTGCGGCACCAGCCGCAAGCCTGCGCGCCCTCGCCGGAAGCGATGTCCATCCTGCTTGAATCGCTGCAGCTGATCGACCGCGCGCTGGACCAGCTTTCAACCAAGGCCAGGGCCGCCTTCCTGCTGGCCCACCTGGACGGCATGAGCTACGCCGAGATCGCCGCCGAACTGGGCACCACCACGCATTGCGTCAAAAAATACCTGAGCAAGGCCAATCTGCTGTGCTTTTTTGCCGTGCCCGATTTTGCCGCCGCCTGACATGCGCGCCGCCACCGTCTATGCACTGGGCCAGCCCATCGACCTGGCCATCGCCATGCAGGCCGCCGAATGGCTGGCCACTCTGATGAGTGGTGCAACCACGCCGGCGGAAAAAGCGGCCTGGCAAACGTGGCGCCAGGCGCACCCCGACCATGAACGAGCGTGGAAACACATCGAAAGCGCCAGCGGCGGCCTGCGGCAACTCGATGCCCAAGCCAGCCGCAAGGCGCTGCTGCCAAGTCCCATCTCGCGTTCTATCTCGCGGCGCAACAGCCTGCAGCTGCTGGCGTGGATCTCCACCATCGGCATCACGGGCTGGTTCGGCGCGCGCTCGTCCTACGCGCCCGACTTTGCCCGCGCCGCGCTGGCCGACCTGTCCACCAGCGTGGGCGAACGCCGCGAGCTGATCCTGTCCGACGGCAGCCGTTTGCATTTGAACAGCGGCAGCGCCGTGAACATCCGCTACACGGGCACGCAGCGCCTGTTGCAACTGGTGCAGGGCGAAGTCTTCATCGCCACCGCCCGCGAAACGGGCCTGCCCTACCGCCCTTTCATCGTCGACACCGCGCAAGGCCACGCGCAGGCGCTCGGCACGCGCTACTCGGTGCGCCAGGCGGACGGCAGCACCCTGGTTGCCGTCGAAGAAGGCGCCGTGCGGCTGACACCGCGCCATGGCGACGGCAACCGCGTGATCCAGGCGGGCCAGGGCGGCGGCATGACGGCGCAAAAAATCCTGCCCGCGCACGCCGTCTCGCCCGACATCTGGGCCTGGCGCCAGGGCTTGCTGCTGGCCGACGCCATGCCGCTGCGCGACTTCCTGAATGAATTGAGCCGCTACCGCCACGGCTTGCTGGGCTGCGACGACGCTGTCGCCAATCTGCGCCTGTCCGGCGTCTTCCCGCTGGCCGACCTGGACGCCGTGCTGCTGTCGCTGCCCGACTCCCTGCCCGTCGACGTGCGCCTGCGCACGCGCTACTGGGTGCAGGTGGAAGCGCGCCAGCAGCGCTGAGCATTTATTTTGAGTCCACCGCAAATAAAAAGTACCCGTTTCGGTTTCTCGCGTGACCTGTGTAGGCAACGTTCTTTTTGACGACTACACCACAAGGTAACCATGTCTCCAGTTTTATCTTCCCGATCCCGGCCGCGCCCACGGCGCACGCGCATGGCGCATGCCCTCCAATTCGTCTTCATCGGTTCGGCCCTGCTCCTGAACGCCCAGGTGCCAGCCCTGGCGCAGGAAAGCGCCGCAGCGCCAGCGGCCAACCAGGATTTCCAGGTGCCGGCCGGCGACCTGGCAGCGGCGCTGCGCCAGGTCGCCAGCCAGTCCAGGGTCATCCTCAGTTTTACGCCGGAACAGACGCGCGGCAAGACTTCCTCTGGCCTCACGGGCCGCCACGACGTGCTGGCGGCCCTGAACGGCGTGCTGCGCGACACGGGCCTGAAGGTCGAGCGCAGCGCCAACGGCAGCTATGTGCTGCGCCCGGCCAATACGGCGGCGGGCGGCGAAGCGCTGTCGATGATGCCGGAAGTGTCGGTCAAGGCGCGGCAGGATGCGACGGAAGGCTCGGGTGCGTATGTTTCCACCCTGCCGATCGCCACGGCCACGCCGCTGGGCCTGTCGATTCGGGAAACGCCGCAGTCGGTCAGCGTCATTACGCAGCAGCGCATGCAGGACCAGGGCTTGAGCACCATCGCACAAGTGATGGCGCAAACGCCGGGCATCACCCTGTTCTCGCTGGGCAGCGAGCGCACGGGCTTTACTTCGCGCGGCTATTCGATCACCAATTACCAGCTCGATGGTGTCAGCACGCATTCGGAAAACCTGGGCCTCAATGCCATCCCGTCGCAAAGCCTGGCCGACATGGCGCTGTATGACCGCATCGAAGTGCTGCGCGGCGCCTCGGGCCTGATGACGGGCGCAGGCGATGCCTCGGGCGCCATCAATATGCTGCGCAAAAAGCCGACGCCGCAGTTCCAGGCATCCGTCGAGGGCGAGCTGGGTTCCTACGATGAACGGCGCATCCTGGCCGACGTTGCAGGCCCGCTCAACGAAGCGCGCACGGTGCGCGGCCGCCTGGTGACGGTGTACGAGGAAGGCGACAGCATCGTCGACGGCTACAGCCGCGACAAGAAAGTGGTCTACGGCGTGGTCGAGGCGGACCTGTCCGCCGATACGAGGCTGACAGCCGGCGTCACGCACCAGCGCAAGCGCTCGAACGGATCCCTGTCCTACCTGGGCTTTCCCCTGTTCTACAGCAACGGCGCCATGACGGACCTGCCCCGCTCTTTCAGCCCGGCGGCCACGTCGAATCGCTTCGACACCAATTCGACCGACCTATTCGTCACCGTGGAACATGCGCTGGCAAACGACTGGAAGCTGAAAATCTCGGCCAACCGCGTGCAGTCGTCGCAGGAAGAGCGCGCCGTCTACCTGAACGTGAGCGACGGCTTCGCCAACCAAGCCACGGGCGATGGCCTGCGCTTGAGCGCCGATTACCGCGATTACCAGCTTCAGATCAACAGCGTGGACATCAATGTGCGCGGCCCCTTCAGCGCGTTCGGCCGCCAGCACGAACTGGTGCTGGGCATGGACTACAGCGAATTTCAAAGCACGACGGATGGCCGCTTCGACAAGAGCATCCAGCGCACGCCCGCCAACCTGTACCGCTGGAATCGCACGGCCACACCCGTGTTTGGCGATACCTTCGTCACCTACGACAGCACGCGCCGCCAGGCTAGCGCGTATGCCGCCACGCGCTTCAATCTCTCCGAGCGCCTGAAATTGATCGCCGGCGCGAAGGTGCTGCGCTACAGCGAGAATTACATCTCGGACGCGCCTTCCGTGCCATTTTATAGCGCGTCGCCTGCCTCGGAAAGCCGCGTCTTCACGCCGTATGGCGGCCTGGTGTTCGACATCGACGGCACGCACAGCGCCTACGCCAGTTATTCCACCATCTATCAGCCGCAAGCATTACAAGACCGCTACGGCAAGCTGCTGGCGCCGCGCGAGGGCAAGACCTTTGAAGCGGGCATCAAGAGCGGCTGGCTCGATGGCCGTCTGAACACGGCTGCCGCGCTGTACCAGATCCGCCAGAGCAACCTGGCCGAATCGGACCCGGGCTACACCGTGCCCGGCACCCAAAATTCCGCCAACCGCACCATCAAGGGCGCCAAAACCCAGGGTGTGGACCTGGAAGCGACGGGCGCCCTCACCCCAAGCTGGAACATCTCGGGCTCGTGGTCGTACAGCCAGACGGAAAACAATGCCGGCAAGGCCATCCTGACCACCTTCCCACGCCACCTGGTGAAGCTGTGGACCACTTATCGGCTGCCTGGCGAGCTGAATCGCCTGACGGTGGGCGGCGGCATGAACTGGCAGAGCCGCGTGTATTCCGACATCGACGCCTGGCAGATCAACAGCACCCTGCACTGGAAACAGAAAGCGTATTCGGTGGCCAGCCTGATGGCGCGCTACGACGTCAACGACAAGCTGTCTGCCACCGTGAACGTGGCCAACCTGTTCGACAAGCAGTACACGGCGTCCGTATCGGACTGGTGGTACTCGGGCATGTATGGCCCGGCGCGCAAGGTGGCGTTGACCGTGCGGTATCAGTTCTAGCGCCAGGGCTGGGCTGAATGTTTCATATCGGCACAGGGCCGGTGATACAATTTTCCCGCTTCACGGGCGTTGCCGGCCATTGCCGCCAACGCCCGTGCCCATAGAGACACCCAAGGAGAATGTGTGAAGGACCTCGCCCCCGCCCTGCCAGCCGATCCGGCCGACCAACCCGCCAATCCCTCGCGCCGGCGCATTTTTCAGGCCGCTTCCGCAGTCGGCCTGGCCGCCAGCCTGCCGGCGCTGGCCGATGCCGCGCCCGCCAAGAAAACCATCGCCAAGGGTTCGCTCGACGCGAAACTGAAAGCGCATGTCAGGAACGTGGTGGTGATCTACCTGGAAAACCGCAGCTTCAACAACCTGTTCGCCAACTTCCCCGGCACCAGCGCGCCCCTGTCCGCCGTCACGGCCGAACAGGTGCAGCAGCTGGACCGCGACGGCAAGCCGCTGGCCACCCTGCCGAAAATCTGGGGCGGCCTGGTGCCAAACCAGCAAAATATCGGCGGCATCGATTACCTGATCAAGGAAGAGCAGATTTCCGGCCTGCCCAACGCGCCCTACAAACTGAGCGACGCGGCCGGCAAGCCACTGCCCGAGAGCATCATCACGCGCGACCTGGTACACCGCTTCTATAACAACCAGATGCAGATCAACGGCGGCAAGAACGACGGCTTTGCCGCGTGGGCCGACAGCGGCGGCCTGGTGATGGGCCACTACGGCGAAACGTCGAAAAACCTGAACCTGTGGCAGATCGCCGAACAGTACACCCTGTGCGACAACTTCTTCATGGCGGCTTTCGGCGGCTCTTACATGAACCACCAGTTCCTCGTCACGGGGCGCGCCAACGAATACTTCAACGCGTTTGATACGGCGGCGAAGAAAAAGATCGCCGTGCTGTCCGACGGCCCGCAAGGCGTGCGCCTGGCGATCTCGCCCGAATGCCCCGCCTCCGCACTGGACGGCAAGCCGAAGTACGTGAACGACGGCGCCCTCACGCCGGACGGCTACGCCGTCAACACCATGGCGCCGCCATACCAGCCCAGCTATGTCCGCCCCGCCTTTGACGGCGATCCGCTGCATGCCGACCCGGCGGACGCGAATACCCTGCCGCCGCAAACCTACGACACCATCGGCGACCTGCTGTCGCGCAAGGGCGTCAGCTGGGCGTGGTATGGCGGCGGCTGGCAAGCGGCGCTCGATCAGAAGGGCGGCGGCAGCAAGCCGAACTTCCAGTTCCACCACCAGCCGCTGAACTACTTCAAGCAGTTCGCGCCTGGCACTGCCGCGCGCGCCGAGCACCTGCGCGATGGCGGCACGGGCGACAGCCCGATTTCAAACAAATTCCTGGCCGCCGCGGTGGCGGGCAAGCTGCCCGCCGTGACCTTCTACAAACCGCAAGGGAACCTGAACCTGCACGCCGGCTACTCGGATATCGAGTCGGGCGACCAGCACGTTGCCAACATCATCCAGCATCTGAAGGAATCGCCGCAGTGGAAAGACATGATCGTGGTGATCACGTTCGATGAAAACGGCGGCTGGTGGGATCACGTGGCGCCGCCAAAAGGCGATCGCTGGGGGCCGGGCACGCGCATTCCCGCCATCGTCGTCTCGCCCTACGCGAAGAAAGGCGCCGTCGACCACAGTTTCTACGACACCACGTCTATCCTGCGCCTGATCACGCGCCTGCACGACTTGCCGCTGCTCGAAGGTCTGAAAGTGCGCAACGACGCATTCGCGGCGCGCGGCGCGCTGCCACCGGGTGACTTGACTGGCGCCTTGAGCTTCCGCTAAGCCTCCCACAATGCGGCATGCCTGTGATACACTGCGTGCCGCACTTTAATCCACAGGTCTGCTTTTCCTGCCGGTGATATTCACAATGAGCCCGACTCCTGTAGCCGGGCTTTTGTTTTGTGGATGAAGTTAAAGCGTATGGACATAGGCGGACAGCATGTTGCCCGCCCCTTGGCCGTCGCAGGCCAAGGACAGAGGTTATCAAATGAGAGATAAAAAAGACAACGCCACCATCGACTTGCCCGGTTTCGGCCCGCTGCCAGCGCACGAGGCGCCAGCGCCGGCGCCGGAGCCACAGCGCCGCGCGCGCGCGCGCAAGTTGGCTTTGAAGCAGGTGCAGCTCGAATTGCTGGAGCCGACCGATGCCACCGGCCTGCCCGTATGGACGCGCGACGCCGGCCTTGACCTCACCGGTTTGCCCATCTGGGCGCCCGATAATTAATACAACACGCGGGCGGCCGTTTGCCGCCGGCTTCCACACCACCGCACAAGGGCGTAAGCCTGTAGACTGTGCCCATCCACCCGCTTTTTACCGGCTCCGCCCCCTATGAACACCACCTCCGCCACCACTTCTTTTTCCAGCCTGCCGCTGACGCCCGCCTTTTTGGCCAATCTGGATTCGCTCGGCTACCACGAGATGACCACCATCCAGGCACAAAGCCTGCCGGCGGTACTCGATGGCCGCGACCTGATCGCCCAGGCCAAGACGGGCAGCGGCAAGACGGCCGCCTTCGGCATCGGCATCCTGCACAAGCTCAATCCGGCCTGGTTTGCCGTGCAAGGCCTGGTGCTGTGCCCCACGCGCGAACTGGCCGACCAGGTGGCCAATGAACTGCGCCGCCTGGCCCGCGCGGCCGGCAACATCAAGATCCTGACCCTGACGGGCGGCGCGCCGATGCGCCCGCAAATCGCCTCGTTGGAACACGGCGCCCATATCGTGGTGGGCACGCCGGGCCGCATGCGCGACCATCTGGGCCGCGGCACCATCAACCTGAATCACGTACAAACGCTGGTGCTCGATGAAGCGGACCGCATGACGGACATGGGCTTTTACGAGGAAATCGCCGGCATCGTCAGCGCCTGCCCGGCGCGCCGCCAGACCTTGCTGTTCTCAGCCACGTATCCGGAAGACATCCGCCGTGCCACGGCATCGTTCCTCGTCAATCCCCTGGAAGTAACGGTCGAGGCGCAGCACGACAACGACAAGATTGAACAGCGCTTCTATGAAATCGGCTTCGACGAACGCAATAGCGCCGTCGGCAAGCTATTGAAACACTTCAAGCCGGAATCCACGCTGGCTTTCTGCAACACCAAGGTGCATTGCCGCGAACTGGCTGAAGAATTGCGCCAGCAAGGCTTTTCCGCGCTGGCACTGTACGGCGAGCTGGAACAGCGCGAGCGCGATGAAATCCTGGTGCTGTTCGCCAACCGCAGCTGCTCCGTGCTGGTCGCCACCGACGTCGCCGCGCGCGGGCTCGATATTTCCGACCTGGGCGCCGTGATCAACGTCGACGTCTCGAAAGACACGGAAGTACATATCCACCGCATCGGCCGCACGGGCCGCGGCAGCAAGAAGGGCCTGGCCCTGTCGCTGTGCGCGCCGAACGAGAAAAAATGGGTCAAGCTGATCGAGCAGTACCAGAACAGCGCCGCCGAATGGCACGACCTGAAGGAACTGGCTGAAGATGACGGGATCGAGGCGCTGCCGGCGCCGATGGTCACCTTGTGCATCATGGGCGGCAAGAAGGACAAGCTGCGCCCGGGCGACTTGCTGGGCGCGCTGACGGGCGATGCGGGCCTGACCAAGGAGCAAGTGGGCAAGATCAACGTATTCGAGTTCATGACCTACGTGGCACTCGACCGCAAGGTCGCCGAAGCAGCCTTCAAGCGCCTCAACGCCGGTAACTCCTTGGGCCGCGACTTTGGCAACATCAAAGGCCGCAGCTTCAAGATGCGCTTTATCGAGGCGTAAGCTGCTGCAATGCACGCAGGGCCGCCATGGCCCTGCGTCCCGGGTAATCTTCCCACACGGGATAATGCCCGCGGTAGTAGCAGCTCCAGTAACTGATGCTGCGCCGCTCCAGGGTAGCCACATACGCGGGGTTTTCCCGCAGATAGCGCGCCAGCGCCGCTCCATTCCAGTCCGGCAGCGCCGCGCCAATCACCTCGACAATCTCCAGCACGTATTCGCCGCACAGGTGCACGACGAACGGCACCGTCCACGCACGCTCCTGCAGCAGCAACTGTCTTAAACAGGCTTCGCGCAGATGACCGTCATGATGGCGCGTGCCCAGGCACAGGGCAATCACGCCCGCGTCGCCTGCCAGCTGGGTGCAGGCCAACAGCTGCTCGCGCTGGTAATAGGTGCGCACGGGAATGCGCAGCAGGCGGCCATCCTGATGCACTTCAAACGGTGCCGACGGCGCGTGCAGCTGGCTTGCGGACAGCGCGGGCAGCAGCCGCGCCAAGGTGCCCGCCAATGCCGCCGGAAAGACCTCAGTTTCAGTCATCGGCAGCGTCCCGGCAGATTTTGCGCACGCCCAGCGCAGGTCGATCCATCTTTTCAAAGATCACATTCGAATACCATTCGGCGGAATCGCCTGCGGCGGGCTTGCCCAGCGAGATATAGTAGCCGCCATGCGCAAACAGGGCCGTGGTTTCCTTGCCCGGCCTGGCGGCCTGCAGGAAGGCCGGATAAGCCGCCTTGTCGAGCCGGCTAAAATGCGCGGCCAGCAGCGCCAGCAAGCGCGCGTGCGAGTCCGGCGCATACGGAAACAGGTACAGATACTCGACCAGTTCACCGCCATCCGCCAGGCGCGTGACGGCGGCCGTCGCCGCCTCCACGCTCTCCTTGTCAACGCCAAAGCGGCACAGCACCCCACCGCTGTAGGCAAAATCGATGATGGTTTTCGGCGCGCACGCCTGTAGCTCGCGCTCGATGCCGACGGGCGGCAAGGCGCGCAGCTGAGCCAGCAGCGCCTCGCCCGACGTGGCCAGGGCGGGAAAGCCGGGACACTCGCTGGCCGCCTGGGCAGACGAGAAGGCAAGACAGCAACTCAATAACAACACGCTACGCTTCACGGCATCTCCCGCGTTCATCAGGCAACCATTATGCCCCGACGGCACGCATAAGCCACTCACAAGGCGCGCGCCTGCTGGCCCTGCGGCGTATCGTCGATGTCATAGCCGGCCGCGCGCGCCAGTGCGCGCAAGCGGTCCGCCTCGACCCACTGGCGCTGCGCGCGGGCGATGGCCCTTTTCGCCATCCATGCCTGCACCTGCTGCGGCACCGCCAGCTGCGCCGGCTGCCAAGCCAGCAGATCGAGCCCCAGGGCTGCATCGAAGCGGGCCATGGTGGCTTTCTTCACAGCGTCCGGCAGCTCGCTTTTCAGCAGTTCCCAAGCCACGGCCAGCGCGCGCGGATAATTCAGGTCATCGTTGATGCACGCCGTAAAACGCGCCAGCCACGCCGGATCGGCATCGTCGTCCGCATCACCCAAGCCATGCATGGCCACGCGCAGGCGCGCCAGACCGCTGGCGGCGGCGCGCAGGGCGTCATCCGTAAAATTGAGGCTGCTGCGGTAATGGGCGCCCAGGCACAGGTAGCGGTAGGCCAGCGGATCGATGCCCTGCTCCAGCAGGCTTTGCAGGCGCAAAAAGTCACCCGAGGATTTCGACATCTTCGCATCCTGGGTCTTGAGGAAAGCACCGTGCAGCCAGAAATTGGCCAGGCGCGTGCCATGGCGCGCCTGCGTTTGCGCGATCTCGTTGCTATGGTGGACAGCCACGTGGTCTTCGCCGCCGCAATGGATGTCGAAATACGTGCCCAGGTGCTTTTCCGCCATGGCCGAGCATTCGATGTGCCAGCCGGGGAAACCCAGACCCCAGGGGCTGTCCCACTCCATCTGGCGCTGGCCCGGCACGCCGCTGAACTTCCACAGCGCGAAGTCGCAGATATCGCGCTTCTCTCCCAGGTCCACCCGCTTGCCCGCCTGCAGGCCATCGCGCTTCAGGCGCGCCAGCTTGCCATAATCATCCTGGCGCGTGGTGTCGAAGTAAATGCCGTCGTCGGTGCGGTAGGTATAGCCCTTGGCTTCCAGGTCGCCGATGAACGCGATCTGTTCCTCGATGTGGTCGGTGGCGCGGCACCAGACGGTGGGCGGTAGTATATTGAGCTGGCGCAAATCCTCTTCAAACGCGCGCGTGAATGCGGCGGCGATGTCCCAGGCCGACTCGCCGCTGCGCCGGCTGCGCGCTTCGACCTTGTCGTCGCCGCTATCCGCGTCCGACGTCAAATGACCCACGTCCGTGATATTCATCACATGGCGCACCTGCAAGCCGTTGAACGCGAGCGCGCGGCGCAAGCCGTCGACGAACAGATAGGTGCGCAGGTTGCCGATGTGCGCGTAATCGTAGACGGTGGGGCCGCAGGCGTACAGGCCCGCCTGGCCCGGAGCGATGGGTTCAAACGGCCGCAGGCTGCGGCTATACGTGTCGTACAAATGGAGTGTCATGCGGAACTTTCATGCGCGTTGCGGAAAAAGAAAATGGCCACAGGTTTTTCAACACTGTGGCCATCGGAATGAGGAGTAAAAAGTT
This sequence comes from Janthinobacterium algoris, assembly GCF_051380935.1. NCBI lineage: Bacteria > Pseudomonadati > Pseudomonadota > Betaproteobacteria > Burkholderiales > Oxalobacteraceae > Janthinobacterium > Janthinobacterium algoris. The sequence continues at coordinate 175,953 of NZ_JBNYXZ010000015.1, forward strand.
TAACGGCGCCGGGCCGCATCCTCACGAAGCCAGGTGCACGGACACAGCGCAGCAGCGGCGCCGGATGCAAGAGCTGGAGGGAGGATGGAATAGATCATGGGAAGAATATCGCATGCGCGCCGGCAGGCCGTCAAGCCCGCCGGCGCCACTGTCTTACTTTTTCGCCTGCTCGATATGCGGCAGCAGCACCGTCAGGATGCCCAGCAACGGCAAGTAGGAGCAGACTTTGTACACATAGGCGACGCCCGACACGTCGGCCAGGTGGCCCATGGCGGCGGCGGCGATGCCGGACACGCCGAACATCAGGCCAAAGAAAATCCCCGCGATCATGCCCACCTTGCCCGGCACCAGTTCCTGCGCAAAGACGACGATGGCGGAAAAGGCGGAGGAAATAACGAAGCCGATGATCACCGTCAGCACGGCCGTCCAGAACAGATCGACATACGGCAGCAACAAGGTAAACGGCGCGGCGCCCAGGATGGAAATCCAGATCACGCGCTTGCGGCCGATGCGGTCGCCGATGGGGCCGCCCATGAAAGTGCCGGCGGCCACGGCGGCGAGGAAGAGGAACAGGTACAGCTGGGCCGCGCCGATGGACAGGTGGAACTTGTCCATCAGGTAAAAGGTGTAGTAGCTCGACAGGCTGGCCATGTAGATGTACTTCGAGAACACCAGCAGGGCCAGCACGCCCAGCGCACCTATCACCTTGTTGCGCGACAAGTTTGGCCCATGGCCGCCCGCTTTCGGCTTGAAGCTGGCCAGGTGGCCGCTGTACCAGTGGCTGACCTTGTACAGCACGCCGATGGCCAGCACGGCCAACAGACTGAACCAGGCGATATTGCCCTGTCCCCGGTTCACGATGACGGCGGCCGCCAGCAGCGGCCCCAGCGCGGAGCCCACGTTGCCGCCCACCTGGAACAGCGATTGGGCAAAGCCGTAGCGTCCGCCCGACGCCATGCGCGCCACGCGCGACGCTTCCGGGTGGAAAGTCGAGGAACCGACACCGATCAGACCCGCAGCGATCAAGAGGGTCGGAAAGGTCGAGACGATGGACAGCATTAGCACGCCGGCCAGGGTAAAACACATGCCGACCGGCAACAGGAATGGCAATGGACGGCGGTCCGTGTACAAGCCGATCCAGGGTTGCAGCAACGATGCCGTGCACTGGAACGTCAGGGTTATGAGGCCGACCTGGGTAAAACTGAGTGAAAACTCGGCTTTCAGCATCGGATAAATCGACGGCAACAAGGCCTGGATCAAGTCATTGAGCAAATGCACGAAGGCGACGGCGCCCAGGATGTGCATGGCCAGACCGGATTGTTGTTGGAGACGAAGAAGCGAGGGGGCCGCCGGCACGGACTTGGCCAATGCTGGGGCAGGTGTGGTTGTGTGCATGTGTCTTCCGCAATGATCGGGCACGGCGGCGGCCCGGCAAAGAAGCCAGTATAGTATGGTCACTGAACTGATGACTTCCAATAATCGTCGCCCAAGTGACAACTGAGTGACAATCAGGTGACAATCCAACGGCCCACATGCACACCCACCACCCCACCCAGACCCATCCCGATGGCGTGCCGTTCAGCCGCAGCACCAGCTCGCACGATTACCAGCACGTGCCGCGGCCCGTGACGGCCATGTCCAGGCAATATGCGGCTGGCGACTACACGGCGCCGCACAGCCATGTGCGGGCGCAGCTGCTGTATGCGACGCAAGGTGTGATGCGCGTCTCCACCGAACATGGCGTGTGGATCTTGCCGCCCCGGCGCGCCCTGCTGATCCCCGTGGGCGTCGTGCATGAAGTCCACATCTTGAGCGAACTGAGCATGCGCACCGTGTATATCGATGCGCAGGTGGCGGCCCCCCATGGCGCCGGTTGCAAGGTATTGGAAGTAAGCCGGCTGCTGCGCGAGCTGATCCTGGCCTTGCTGGCCGAACCGATCGAATATGCGCTGGCGGGGCGCGGCGACTGGCTGGCGCACCTGATCCTGTCGGAACTGACGGCGGCCGATACGGTACCCCTCGCCATACCCTGGCCCCGCGACCGTCGCCTGGTGGCCGTCTGCTCGGCCATCATGAGCGCGCCCGGCAGCCGGCGCAGCATCGAGGAATGGGCGCAGGATGCGGGCGCCAGCGCGCGCACCCTGATCCGTTTATTCCCCAAGGAAACGGGCTTGCACTACCGCCAATGGCTGCAGCAAGTCCACCTGGCCGAGGCATTCTGCCGCCTGGACCGGGGCGAAGGCGTGGCGGCCATTGCCTATGCGCTGGGCTACGCCAGCCCCAGCGCCTTCAGCGCCATGTTCCGCCGCATCCTGGGCCGCACGCCGCAGCACTACTTGAGCGAGTGGCGCGCCGCCGAGTAAACGAAGAAAGCAGCCCGCAGGCTGCTTTTCTACATGTTGAACTTACTCTTTTTCGCCCGCAATCAATCGATAGGCCAGCGCACCCAGCAAGGCGCCGATGATGGGTGCCAACCAGAACAGCCACAGCTGACTGGTAGCCCAGTCGCCCACGTACAGGGCCACGCCCGTGCTACGGGCTGGGTTGACGGAGGTATTGGTGACGGGGATGCTGATCAGGTGAATCAGGGTCAGTGCCAGGCCGATCGGCAGCGGGGCGAAGCCGGCCGGGGCGCGCTTGTCGGTGGCGCCCAGAATGACGATCAGGAAGAACATCGTCAGCACGATTTCAATCACCAGCGCCGACAGCATTGAATAGCCGCCCGGCGAATGCGCGCCATAGCCATTCGAAGCAAAGCCCTTGCTGACATCGAAACCGGCCTGCCCGCTGGCGATCACGTACAGCACGCCGCCAGCCACGATGGCGCCCAGCACTTGCGCAATGATGTATGGCAACAGTTGATTGGCGGGAAAGCGGCCACCGGCCCACAGGCCGATCGACACGGCAGGATTCAAATGGCAACCCGAGATGTGGCCGATGGCGTAGGCCATGGTAAGCACCGTCAGACCAAACGCCAGCGCCACGCCAGCAAAACCGATGCCAAGGCCGGGAAAGGCGGCGGCGAGTACTGCACTGCCGCAACCGCCCAGCACCAGCCAGAACGTACCGAGAAATTCGGCGCCATATTGTTTCATGATGTATTCCTTTAAAGTAAAGAGAAAACGTGCCAGGGACGACCAATCGGACCGCTCACCAACTTTGCCTGCGCCCGGGGCGACGACAAAGCACAGCACCAGCAACGCACCGCACGCTGCAAAGCGCGAATAATGACATGATGCCATTATCAATGCAACATTATTTCGTATAATAATGCCAATAGTTCTCTTGCCATTTAAAGGTTTTTTTGATAATTTCTATAGCGCGGGTCGGCGCATGTATTTTTGTGGCGCCTCCAATGGCGCAAAACCAAAGCCCGCATACAGGCCATGCGCGTCATCGGTCCCCAGCATCCAAACGACACCGCGCAACCGTGCATCGCCGAGCACGGCGGCCACCATCTGCTTGCCATATCCGCGCTCCTGGAAAGCGGGCAGCACAAACACGTCGCGCAGGTAGGCAAAGTCCGTGTAATCGGTGATGACCCTGGCGAACGCTACTTGCTGACCATCTACATAGCCGCCGAAACACAGCGCATTGGCGATCCCCTTGCGCACCGTTTCAATCGCCACGCCACGCTTCCAGTAAGACTGTTCGCTCAGGTAGCGGTGAATCATGGGCACGTCGAGTTCGTCGCGCTCGCTGGAGATGCGCAGTGGCGCGTGCATCAGTTCTTCAACAGCAAGTCGGCTTCGGCGATGCTGGGCTGGCCGAAGTACACGGTGCGCACGCCACCCTTGGCATCGCTGCCCATATACACGCCCGTCATGCTGCGCTCGACCGGGTCGTACAGGATGGTGTAGTGGTGGCCGCAATTGTGCGGTTCGCAGACGCTGCTGAGCAGGCGCGCCTTGCCGTCGATCTCGACGGGCTTGAGCGGACTGGCCACGCCGTCGGGCACCCAGCGCTGCCGTTTCAGGCCGGCTTTTTTCAAGCCCACGTTGAAGGCATTGCGAAAGGCGTAGTCCGCCTTGTAGACGTCGGGGAAATACGGGCAGGTGTGGCCACCATCGCAGCTTTGCGCTTGCTCAATGAGCGACAGCTTGGGCGTTCGCGCTTGCGCCGGCATGGCGGCCAGCGCCACGGCGGCGGCCAGGAACAGGGGGAACAGCAAACGTGCGGACATGCAATCTCCTAAAAACATCGGCTAATGCGGGTAGCATAGCAGAATGCCATGCTTGCACACCGGCATCAAGGAGAGCAGCGGATGCCGACGACCCCGTTGACCTTGCCTTCCGGCCAGCCCGTCTCGCGCCAGCGGTACACGCCGGGCGCGACGATGATCATCTGCCATTCCACCAGCTTGCCAGCGGCATTGAGGCGGGTTTCATTGTCATAGCGCAGAGTCAGGCTATGCTCCGTTTCCGCCACCACCGTCGCGGCAAAGCGGTTGGTTTCACCCAGCTTGCTTTTCCAGGTGCGGTCGTTGAAGATCGCCAGCCGCTGATGGTCGTCAGACAACTGCATGCGCGTAAAGTGCCGCGCTTCTTCGCAAACACTACTGGTATTTACGCTGTCGGACCAGCTGCCTGACAGGTGCGCGGCATCAAAAGGAGTCGGGGTGGCGGCCACGGCCGCACTCAGCAGCAAGGTTGCAAGCATAGTTTATCGAAGGAAAGCGAAAAGTATCATCATGGTCAACGCAGCGCCTGCGTGATGCTGGACGGCAATGCAGGTGTGCGCCGGTGCAACGTCGCCTGCTCGTAGGCATAGGCCATCGCAATGAGCGGCATTTCGGCGTGGGCAGGGCCGATGAAGGACAAACCGATGGGCAAGCCCTTTACCACGCCGGCCGGCACCGTGATATGCGGCAAGGCGGACTGCGCCTGCGCTACGCCATGGCATGTGGGCCCCACCAGCGCATCGAGCCGATGCGCGCACAGCAACGCTGCGATGCCGCCAGGCTCGGACGCGGGCGGCGGCTCGATCAGTTCCGCCCCCTGTTCGCGCAGCACCAGCAGTGCCTGCTCGATCACGGCATCGGTCCCGCCACACTGGCCGAACAGGTGGCGCGCCACGCCGATGCGGCGCCCCTGCAAGCCGGCGACATCAAGCACCATGCCATCGGCCAGGCGCTCGCCAGTCAGTGCGGCGAGCAGCCAGGCCGCCTCGCGCACGCTGGGCGCCATCGGTCCTGCCGTGGCTGGCTCGCTGCCCTGCCCGCTGGCAGCCCTGCCCGTGGGCTTGATGGCGACCAGGCCGCACGTTGATGCGGGCGCGACGATGGAGCCGTCCGCCGCGCTGTCCACGGCCAGGATAGTCAGACCAGCCCAGCTGGCACTGGCATGCGGCACGCTGACGGCGGCCCACTGGCGCAAATTGCTTTTGCCGATGATGACGGCGCCGGCCGCGCGCAAGCGCGCCGCCACAAAGGAATCGCAGCTGGCATGCGTAGCCAGGGGCGACTGCGTGCGCGTCTTCATGCGGTCGCCCGTAGCAATATTGTCGCGCAAGACGATGGGGATGCCATGCAAGGGGCCGCGCACCTTGTGCACTTGCCGCTCACGGTCCATTTCCAGGGCAATTTTCAGCGCATCGGGATTGATTTCAATGCCGGGATAGGCACGCGCGCCGATGCTGCACAGGGAGCGGATGCGCCCCAGGTACTGCGACGTCAGCGCATGCGAACTGAGTTTGCCTGCCTGCATCATCTGCTGTTGCGGCAAGACGCCCGCATCGAGCAGATGGGCCATGGGGCTGGCGGGCGCCGTGGCACGGGTCAGTACGGGACGCGACACGCGCGCCGACACTGCCGCCGCGGCAGGCGTCACGCCCCGATAGGCGCTATTGCGCGACATATGACTACGCTGCATGGTATCTCCAGGAAACCTCAATGTTTCTAACGCAATAGTGTGCTACCCACAGCATAGCAGTCCTTACAACTCAATTGTTGTCGAAGGGAATTATTTTTCAAGCAAAAAAAACGCCGCCCGAAGGCAGCGTTTCTTGATGGTCAAGCACTGGGGCAAGCCAGGCCGGCGTTTGCCTGGCCCTGCGGGCACCGCAGCGTGACGATTTATCAGTTGCGTACGACACGCTTGTATTCGTTGGTACGGGTGTCGATTTCGATGACGTCGTCTTGTGCCACGAACAGCGGCACTTGCACGATGTGGCGGTGCGCGTCGATGGCGTTTTCGATCTTGGCTTCTTTCAGGACGTTGCCCGAAGTGTTGCCCTTGACTGCAGGCTCCGAGTACACCACTTGACGGGCGATGGTCGTAGGCAGTTCAACGGAGATGGCTTTGCCGTCGTAGAAAATGGCTTCGCATTCCATGCCATCTTTCAGGTAATGAAGTGCATCGCCCAGGTTTTCTTCTTCGATTTCATACTGGTTGTACTCGGTGTCCATAAAGACGAACAGCGGGTCGGCGAAGTACGAATACGTCACTGGCTTTTTATCCAGAACAACAACGTCAAACTTGTCGTCGCCGCGGAACACGTTTTCCATCGGGGTGTTCGTCAGAAGATTTTTCATCTTCCATTTGTAGGTGAAGCCCGTGCGGCTCGAACCGTTGACATCAGAACGCAACACGATCATTGGCTTGCTGTCGACCATGATGATATTGCCAACACGAATTTCTTTTGCGGGTTTCATAGGAATGTACGTAAAAAGTGGGTTGCATGAAGACCATCTGCCGCCTGTGCGCCATCAGCGCCGCAAGCTTGCGTTTGATCGGTTAAAAATACGTTAGAAATAACCGGGCATTTTACCTTAATTTTTGGCAAGCGCCTATCTCGTCGCGCCGGCGAACGCCAGCAAGTTACTTGCCAGATCGCCATTGGACTGCATCTGCAGCTGCCAAGCCTGCGCGCGCGCGCTGATGCGCGGCAAATCGGCCTGCAAGGCGAGCCACAGCTGCGTCCACGGGAAGGCGTCCGCGCTGGCGCCATTCCAGGCCAGTGCCGCTTGCACCAAGCTGTCGATGGCCCCATCCGCATCGGTCGCATAGCGCTGCAAGAAGGCGCGCAATTTCACGTGGTGCAAGTTTTCGTCCTGCAGGTAGATATGCCAGAGAAAAGGCCGGCCGGCCCATTGCGCCCGCACAAAAGAATCCTCGCCGCGCACGAGATTGACGTCGCAGGCCCACAGCAGGCGGTCGTAATCGTCTTGCGGCACAAAAGGCAGCACGCGCACCGTAAGCGCGCCGCGCGTACGCGCCACACCAGCCACCGCTGCATCGTCGCCGATAAACGCTTGAACGGCATCGAACGCGACGCCTTCCGGCGCCAGGCATGTCACGGGCTCGCTACCCGCCTGCCACACGCTAAACAACTGGGCGACCGGAGCGGACGGGTAGCAGAACAGCGATACCTTTAAAGCAGACATTTCTGCCGCCGTCACGCCGAATTGCCCCAGGAATGTCGCCATGGCGGCCGCATCGGCCTGGAACGCCAGCCGCTGCTCATCGAGCGCCGCTTCGCGCAGCAAGCCGCCCGTTTTATTGGTGAAACCGGGAAAGAAAAAATGCTTGATCATGCCATGGCGCGGCGACGTCAACGCATGGCAGCCCTCGACCCACTCTTCCGCCGTCAAGCCTTCCAGGTTCAGCCACACAGGGTGCGGCGCGCACTGCGCCATGGCGGCGATGTAGCCGGGCGGAATGTCGCAGGCAAAAAACTCGATGACGATATCGGCGATATCGGCAGGTACAAACACGCCATCCTGGCCGCGCCAATGACGAATCATGACGTCGGACATTTGCTGCGCTTCGGCAGCCACATCGATTTTAGGACAGATGCGCTTGAAACTGGATAAATCATCAACCCACAGGGTAACGGCCACGCCGTGCTCGCCGCTCAACTGCCGCGCCAGGCGCCAGCAAATGCCGATATCGCCGTAGTTGTCGACGACTTTGCAGAAGATAGCCAGAGATGGTGCGCGAACGCTAGATAATGGCATGAGCAGGCAAAGAAATGAAGGGAAAAACGTTGGCATGCCGGCAAATAACAAAAAAGCCGCACTGTTACCAGGCGGCTTTGTTGTTGGCTGATTCAGCCGGTCTTGGCGTCCCCAAGGGGATTCGAACCCCTGTACTCACCGTGAAAGGGTGATGTCCTAGGCCTCTAGACGATGGGGACAGAAAATCTGTCCTGAATGCGCTACCCTGCATCCCGACCTGTCACTACTTGCGAATCTGGCGTCCCCAAGGGGATTCGAACCCCTGTACTCACCGTGAAAGGGTGATGTCCTAGGCCTCTAGACGATGGGGACAGAAATCTGTCCTGAATGCATTACTTTGCATCCCGACCCGGTACTGCAGCAATCGCAGAAACAAAAAAGCCTGACTTGTCAGGCCCGTTCAGCACTGCACTCTTACTTTACAACTGAATCCTGGCGTCCCCAAGGGGATTCGAACCCCTGTACTCACCGTGAAAGGGTGATGTCCTAGGCCTCTAGACGATGGGGACTGTGCTGGCTTTACTCTCAGCCGACTCTTTGTTGAAGGCTTTGCTTAACCCCTCAAAAAAGCGTGCGCGAAGTTTAACACGAAGCGATTCACGAAATCAACTGCTGACCTCTTATTTTCCATCTTATTGCACTTCCCGCCCCCATGAAAAGGCGATGATGGCAGGAAGGCAAGCAAACGAGCCATCAGTCTTCCTGACGCAGGACAGCGTCCGTGCCGACGATGCGCACATCATGCATCTGGTTCAAATAGGCTTCCAGGTAAGCCTTGTGCGACGCCCCCACCACCACCAGCACGCGCATGCCGGGCCGGGCCATCATGACTTCGCGGATATTCGATGCCACGCGCAAATTGCGCGTCTCCCAGTAGGCCACGTAGTTACGGCCATAATGGCGGGGCGACGGCTCTTCGAGCGCCGCGCCGAAATCGCTGCGGAAGACCATCTCGGCCTGGCCAGGCTGATTGTAGGCACGGTACATGGCCAGCACACCTGACGGCGTCGCCAATGCCGCTTCCAGCTCTGCACTGATACGCTTGCGCTGTGCCGTATGCGGGTTGTCCCACGCCCTCACGATCGCCTCGCCGGCAGCCTTTTCGTCCTGTGCATTGTCGGCGGGTGCGTCCGCCGTGTGATCATCCATGGCATACACCAGCTCGTGCCCGCTCTTCGCCGCCACCACGGCAGCGATCAAGACATCTTCGCCACGCCGCTGCATCCTGTCATTGAGCATCGCCACCAGACTCTCATCGAGCCCGTCTCCCACCCGTCGCTCCTCCACCGGAAGGCGCAGCCATTGCACCAGCGCGGACGCCCGCTCGCCACCCGCCAGGAACAGCGACGCCAGGGTGCGCCGCTGCGCGGCGGATGGCACCTCCGGCCAAGCGGCCAGCAAGCGCTGCGCCTGCACGGTGGCCGCCACCACCTCCAGACCGGTCACTGCCCGCGCGGGAGCGGGGTCCCAGCAATAAGACTTGATCGTGTCCGCATAGCGCTGCGGGTAGCTGCGCAAGTATGCGCATTGCAGGCCGGATAAAGCCTCGATGGCAATGGCTTGCGGCTTCCAGCCCAGCAAGCGCGCGTTCAAGGCGCTCAGATGCGCGGGATCAAACGACTTCGGCAACTGCGACAGGTGCGGCGTGCCCAGCACCATTACTTCATTGATACGCCCCGATTGCAACTTGTGCGCGGCAGGATCGAAGGGAGCGGCAGATGCTGCGGCAGCGAAAGCCGGAGCGGGAAAGAAAGCGGCAAACAAAATGCTGGCAAATAAGCGGGACATTCCACCTCCGGATTTGAGTAATTCCATGAAAACTGACAGGCACAAAAAACTGCCGCATGCGCAAACTTGGCCATCGGCAGCTTCAACGCCAGAAATCTTAAACATCCGGCACTACAATCTCCACCCAAAAGCGATGAATGGTAAAAATGGTATTCCGAAACGCAAATGATGCGGATATGCCGCGCGCAAGCAGCAAGGAAAGCAGAGAGTAATGGCGAAAAAAAGCCGCTCAAGGCGACTTTGATTATTATGTGATTTCTGCGCTATTGGTGGAGGTTTGCGGGAGCTAACCGCTGACCTCTTGCATGCCATGCATGCGCACTAACAGCTTAGCCACATTCCCCAGAGGGGTATGGCGGAAAGCGTCGCAGAAATAAAAAAAGCCGCTCAAGGCGACTTTGATTATCATGTGATTTCTGCGCTATTGGTGGAGGTTTGCGGGAGCTAACCGCTGACCTCTTGCATGCCATGCATGCGCACTAACAGCTTAGCCACATTCCCCAGAGGGGTATGGCGGAAAGCGTCGCAGAAATAAAAAAAGCCGCTCAAGGCGACTTTGATTATTATGTGATTTCTGCGCTATTGGTGGAGGTTTGCGGGAGCCAAGCGCTGACCTCTTGGATGCCATGCATGCGCACTAACAGCTTAGCCACATTCCCCAGAGGGGTATGGCGGAAAGCGTCGCAGAAATAAAAAAAGCCGCTCGAGGCGACTTTTATTATCATGTGATTTCTGCGCTATTGGTGGAGGTTTGCGGGAGCTAAGCGCTGACCTCTTGCATGCCATGCATGCGCACTAACAGCTTAGCCACATTCCCCAGAGGGGTATGGCGGAAAGCGTCGCGGAAATAAAAAAAGCCGCTCGAGGCGACTTTGATTATCATGTGACTTCTGCGCTATTGGTGGAGGTAAGCGGGAGCTAAGCGCTGACCTCTTGCATGCCATGCAAGCGCGCTAACAGCTTAGCCCTATTCCCCCTAGC
>NZ_JBNYXZ010000016.1:0-166673 GCF_051380935.1 Janthinobacterium algoris
TCCCACCCCTTCCCATCCCGAACAGGACCGTGAAACAACTTTGCGCCGATGATAGTGCTGCAACCAGTGTGAAAGTAGGTTATCGTCAGGCTTGTTATTCGTAGTAGAGAAAAACCCGATCAGAAATGGTCGGGTTTTTTTTCGTCTGGTGGTTTCTTTCCACTCCGCTCCCATTTTCAGGTACTCACCTGGCACGTTGCGCATGAAATGCAACAAAATCGAATATTTATATAAGTGCTTATATAAATGCTGCTACTATCACTACATGAAACAAGGACTCGGAACACAACTACGCCACCTGATCGAACTGCTCGACGGCGCCGTCCAGCAGGCTTATGCGGACGCGGGCCTCGATTACCGGCCCCGCTATACGCCGGTGATGCGGGTACTGGCACAACAGCGGAGCGCGACCATCGGTCAATTGGCCGAACTGGCAGGTATCACGCAGCCGGCCGTCACACAAACGGTAGCCTTGATGAAAAAGGAAGGCTTGCTGCTGGTAGCCGCCGATGGCGAGGATGGACGTCAGCGCGTAGTACGCCTGAGCAGCCAGGGCGAGGCGCTGCTGCCCCATCTGCAGACTTGCTGGCAGGCGACCAAGTGTGCCGCCGACAGCCTGGATGCGGAACTGGCATTTCCTTTATCAACATGCCTGGCGCAAGCCATCACAATTCTGGAACAGCGTTCATTCGGCGAGCGCATCCGCGATGCCAGCAATCAGGCAAAAGCCACTCCCTGACAACCCACGAGGAAAGCGATGATCGACAACACGCTGAGCATGGCAAGCAAAAAATCCCCCCTGGCTCGCCTGATGGCCTATCCCCTGGTGCAGATTGTGCTGGGCATGGTGCTGACGTTTGCCCCGGTGCCGCTGACCATGATCATCGCCTCCCATCTGGTGGAGAAGTCTTACCGCATCCTGTGGCCGCAGTTGCTGGCGGCAGTACTGGTATGGTGCGGCTACCGTTTCTATGTGCGCCACATCGAAAAGCGTCAACCGGTGGAACTGGCGATGCCGGGCATGGCGCGTGAACTGGGACGTGGATTGCTGCTCGGCGCCGGACTGGTCGCCCTCACCTTTGTTGTGCTCGCTGCACTGGGCGTGTATCAGTTTAGCGGCGTCAACGCCCTGAGCGTCTTGTTGCTGCTCCCGCTGGCCGAACTGGTGTTGGTGGGGATGGCCGAGGAGATGATGTTTCGTGGGGTGCTCTTTGGCGTGACCGCACGTGCGCTGGGCAACAAGGCTGCCATCGTGATTTCATCCCTGGTGTTCGCCCTGGCGCATTTGCCCAATGCCGGCTTTTCGCTGCTGGCAATCCTAGCGATTACCGCCTATGGCGTGCTGCAGGCGGCCCTGTACATGCAGACGCGCCGGCTGTGGGTTTGCATCGGCACGCATATTGGCTGGAATTACTGTGTCAGCCAGGTGTTCTCATCGACGGTGTCCGGCCATGTGGTCACGGACGGCTTGCTGCGCGGTGAACTGTCCGGCAACGCCATGCTGACTGGCGGTGCCTTCGGCGTGGAAGCTTCGCTGGTGACCGTCTTGCTGATCAGCGCCGTTGCCGCCTACATGCTGCGCCTGGCTTTTGCCAGCGCAGCACGCACGCCGCGAAACTAGACCGCTGTGCCGGCTTATTGTCCGGTCGCTACCGGCGTGGCGCCGCTTCTGGCGACCCACTCGATCAGCGCATCGACAGCCGCGCGGCCATTGCCGTTGCCCACCAGGTCGCTATTGATCATGGCGACCACCACGCACAGTTGATTGTTGGCGTCGGGCACGTAGCCGGCGATGGCCACCACATTTTTTAATGTGCCCGTCTTGATGCGCGCGCGCGCGGCGGCCGGACTGTTCAGCATGCGTTTGCGCATGGTGCCGTCCAGCGCCACGATGGGCAGGCTGGACTGGAACTCGGGCGCCCATGGGCTTTGTTGCATCGCTTGCAGCACGCCGGCCAGTTGCGCCGGCGCAATGCGTCCCGTGCGCGACAAGCCGGAACCGTTGTCGATCAGCATGCCTTGGGTATCGATATTGTGTCGCTGGAACCATTCCTGGATGACTAGCCGCGCCCGATTGGCCGTATCTTCGGGCGCCGCCATGGCGACGGGGCGGCTACCCAGCCAGCCATCGCTTTGCAAGCTGCCCAGGCTCAGGAATAAGGTGCGGGCCAGAGTGTTGTCGGACGTCTTGTTGATATCGCGCAAGACCTCTGGCAAGGCGCGCGCCACATGGTCGGCCAGCATACGCGTGCCGACCGGTTCCGCCGTCGGCGGCAAGCCTGTTGCCGGCGCTTCGCGCACCGTGCCCGTGATCGTGCCACCCAGGCGTTTCCAGGTGGCGCGGAACAAACGGTCCGCATAATCGTTGCGATCAAGCACATTGATGCTGGTGGCCTTGTTGCAATTTTGCGGGAAGGTGCCGTGCAGTATCACCTGCAACTTGCCGCTCGCATCGCGCCGGTATTCGGGCGGGCGCCAGCCGTCTTCCCACCGGGCACAACTGCCCTTGATGAGTTTCATGTCGCTGGTGATGCTGACATTCTCGAGCGGCGGCTGCATGAGGACGCTCAATTGCCGGTCCGTCGAGCTCATATTGATATCAAGCAGATTGGTATTCAGCAATAAGGCATCGGGGATGACGTTGTAGCGGAACTCGGCCGACTCGTCGAAGGGCAGCGCACCGATATCGGGTCTGGCCGGCTGGAACAGTTGGCGGTCGAGGATCAGGTCGCCCTTGATTTTCACGATGCCCTGGTTGCGCAGGGTTTGCAGCATGTGCGCCAGCACGTCCGCATTGAAATCCGTGTCGGCGCCGCCGCGCAGGATCAAGTCGCCCTTCAGTACGCCATTGATGACGTCGGCGCTGGTGCGCAACTCCGTGCGCCCGCGAAAGATGGGACCCAATTGCTCCAGGCCCACGGCCGTCGTTACCAGCTTCATGGTGGACGCGGGCTGCATGCTGCGCTCGGCGCCATGCGACAGCACGGTGGCGTTGCCGCGCAAGACGATGGCACCCATGGCGTCTTCGGGAATATTCGCGCTACGCAATAGCAGGCTGACGGATTCGGGCAATTGCGCGTGGGCAGTCGACAGGCCAAGACCAGCCAACAGCGCAGCCATCAGAACAGGACGGAACATGGTGCTCCTTAGTGGAAAAAGACGTAGGCGACAAAGACGGCGGTGATCACGCCGGCCAGATCGGCGATCAGGCCGGCCGTGATCGCATAGCGCGTCTTGCGGATGCCGACGGAACCGAAATACAGGGCCACGATATAGAAGGTGGTGTCGGCGGAGCCTTGGAAGACGCAGGCCAGGCGGCCGACGAAGGAGTCGACGCCGTAGGTATTCATGGCGTCGATCATCATGGCTTTCGAGCCGGAGCCGCTGAGCGGCTTCATCATGGCCGTCGGCAAGGCAGGCACGAAATCCGTATTGATGCCCAGGTGGGCAAAGAACCAGTTCATGCCGCTCATCAGGAAATTGAACACGCCCGCGTTGCGGATCACGCTGATGGCCACCAGCATGCCGACCAAGTAGGGAATCACAGTGATCGAGGTCTGGATGCCGCCTTTCGCTCCCTCGATGAAGGCGTCATACACGTTCACCTTCTTGCGCAGGGCGCCGATGATGAAGATGGCGATGACACTGATCAACACCAGGTTGCTGACCACTTTTGAGACCAGTTCGATTTCCTGTTTCGTCAGGTATTGCGTGAAGTACCAGATCATGGCGACGATGGCGCTCGTCATGCCGCCCATCCAGCCCAGCACGACGCGGTTGAGCAAGTTGATGCGTTGCTTGATGGACACGGTGATGATGCCGACCACGGTGGCGACATAGGTGGCGATCATGCAGGGGATAAAGATGTCGGATGGGTCGGCCGCGCCGAGGATGGAGCGCTGCGCCATGATGGCCAGCGGAATCAGGGTCAGGCCCGAGGTGTGCAGCACCAGGAACATGATTTGCGCATTCGTCGCCTCTTCCTTGTTCGGGTTCAAGGTTTGCAGGCTTTCCATGGCCTTCAAGCCGAACGGCGTGGCAGCATTGTCCAGGCCCAGCAGATTGGCCGAGAAATTCATCACCATGTGGCCCGTAGCCGGATGGTCTTTCGGGATTTCCGGGAAGATGCGCGAAAAGAAGGGCGCGATCACTTTCGCCAGCCAGCCGACGATGCCCGCCTTTTCACCGATGTTCATGATGCCGAGCCACAAGGTCATCACGCCCGCCAGCGGCAGGGCGATATCCATTACACCCATGCGCGCCGTTTCGAACGTGCCATCGATGATGCGCTTGAAGATATCGTTATCGCCGAGAAACAGCCACTGCAGCACTGCGGCCAGGAAGCCAACGAGGAAAAAGCCGGACCAGATGTAATTAAGTGCCATATGCGATCAGTTCTGTGTGTCGGGAGTGAAAAATGTCTGCAAACAAAGTATAGGGGCAGCCCGATACGAGTTGATGAAAGAATGCAGCAATCGCATGCCAAAAAGTTATAAGCTGGCAGCCTGTTTTCATTGGCGCCCCGTAGCTTGCCCGCGTAGTGTGGGGGATGCCTGTCGCTTATCGCTGTTCGTTACCTTGTCTGCACTGGATCACTGATGATGTTTTTACGCAAAACCGCCTGCGCCGCCGGCCTGGCCATGTTGACGCTTTTCACTGTACCGGCCCACGCCGCCACCGATGCCGCGGCGGGCCGGGCGGGCAAGACATTGCACTTGTTCCTTAGCACCAGCGAGACGGGCCTGGACCCGGCCGTGGCGTCGGACCTGGCCAGTTTGAACTTGATGGAAAACATCTTCGATCCCTTGCTGCGCTACGATTACCTGGCGCGCCCGGTGCAACTGCAGGGCAATACGGCGCGCGGCTTGCCGACCGTGGAAGACGGTGGACGCACGTATATCTTTCACCTGCAGCCCGGTATTTTCTTCACCCCCGATCCCGCCTTCAAGGGCCGGCCGCGCGAAGTGACGGCGCAGGATTATGTCTACAGCCTGACGCGGTTGTATGACCCCAGCCTGAAGTCGCCGTGGTTGTTCTTGCTGGAAGATAAGCTGGTGGGCGATGCGGCCCTGAAAGCCAAATTCAGCTACGACACGCCGATCGCCGGTTTGCAGGCGCTGGACAAATACACCCTGTGCATCCGCCTGAACGGCGTTGACCCGAACTTCCTGTTTTACCTGGCCATGCCGGCCACCGGCGTGGTGGCGCGCGAAGTGGCCGAAGCGTATGCGGCGCCGGGGCAGATCGGCAACCACCCTGTGGGCACGGGGCCGTTCCTGGTGAAAGAATGGAAACGCAGCGACAAGATCGTGCTGCAGGCCAATCCGACTTTCCGCCCCACCGTATTCCGTACGCAAGCCAAGGCGCTGGATGCCTTGCCGCTGGACGCACGCGCCATTGCCACCGCGCTGGAAGGCCAGCGCTTGCCCCTGGTCGAGCGCATCGAGGTGCGCATCGTCGAGGAATATCAATCGCGCATGCTGGGCTTTTTGAAAGGCGAATTCGATTACCTGGAGCAAGTGCCCGAATCGATGACAGACATGGTGCTGGAAAACGGCGCCCTAAAACCGGCGCTGGCCGCCAAGGGTCTGCAACTGACGCGCTTTCCCGTGCTGCAAACGTATTACATGTGGATGAATATGGACGACCCCGTGCTGGGCGGCACGACCAAGGACAAGCTGGCCCTGCGGCGCGCCATCGCCCTCAGCTACAACAGCCGCGAAGACATCGCGCTGTTGAAGAAAGGCCTGGCCTTGCCGGCCCAGTCGCCGCTGCCGCCCAATGTGCTCGGTTACGACAAGGCTTACCGCAGCCCCGTCGGCTACGATCCCGTGCTGGCGCGCGCCCTGCTGGACCGCTTCGGCTACAAGGCGGGTCTGGACGGTTTCCGCACGCAGCCAGATGGCACGCCCTTGATCTTGAGCATGCATACGGAGCCGAGCACGGTGGGACGGCTGCGCGATGAGTTGTGGCGCCGCAACCTGACCGCCATCGGCCTGCGCGTGGCATTTAAAAGCGACAAGAAGACGGAAATCATCAAGGCGTCGCGCCTGGGCAAGGTGCAAATGTTCGAGACCAACTGGATCGCCGACTTTCCCGATGGCGATAACTTTATGCAATTGTTGTATGGCGGCAACGTTGGCCGCGCCAACTATGCCCGCTTCAACTTGCCCGATTACAATAAACGCTATGAGGAGGCGCGCCTGCTATCCGATACGCCGCGCCGACGCAGTCTGTACTTCGACCTGTTTCAGCTGATCCACGCTTACACGCCGTGGGTGCTGCTGACGCATCCCATCTCTGCCGACCTGCAGCAACCGTGGCTAAAAAACTACAGGCGCCACCCCGTGGAATTCACGTCCTGGCGTTATCTGGACGTGGATAAAACCAGGGCTAGCCCCGCAGGCAAGTGACCACGCCGTTGAAAAGGGCATTCATTCCAAAAAGTTATGGTTAGGAAAGCATTTTTCATTGGCTGGCCGCGGATGCATCGCGCTACTCTGAAAATGAAAACAAATAAAGTCATGCGCAAATGTCATAAAAAAATGTACTGCGAGACAGACGTTGCGACATATCTAACAGCCTGACTTGATAACTCAAGTTTCGATTGCCCAACAAGGAGAAGACCTGTGAAATTGAAGAAGCTAGCGCAGTTGGTGGCATTGATGGGGGTAGTGGGGCCGGTAATGGCACAGGACGCGGCGGCGCCAGCGATGCAACGGGTCGAAGTCACGGGCAGCAGCATCAAGCGCGTCGCCAAGGAAGGCGCGCTGCCGGTGCAAGTCATCACCTTTGACCAGATGGAAAAACAGGGCATCACGACGGCTGAGCAACTGGTGCGTACTTTGTCGGCGAATGGCACGGGCGCCGAGAACATGACCTCGGGTAATAATGTATTTGGCGCCGATGCTGACCGCCTTGCCGGCGGCGCCTCGTTCGCCTCGCTGCGCGGCTTGGGCCCGGGCGCGACCCTGGTACTGCTGAATGGCCGCCGCGTGGCCACGCATGGCGCCAGTGGCCGTGCTGTCGACTTGAATTCGATACCGCTGGGTGCAATTTCTCGCGTGGAAATTCTCAAGGATGGCGCCTCGGCCATCTACGGTACGGATGCCATCGGCGGCGTGATCAATTTCATTCTTAAAACCAATTACAGCGGCGTGGAAGCATCCGTCTCCACCAATGACACGCAGGCAGGCGGCGGCGCCACGCGCCGCGCTTCCATCCTGGCCGGCACGGGCTCGCTGGAAGAGGACCGCTACAACATCATGGCCAGCCTGACCGTCGACAAGGCGCAGCGCCTGAATGGCAGCGACCGCTCTTTCGTCAACGGCTACCAGCCGGGCCGGGGCCTGTCGCCCGATACCACGGGCACGCCGTTTGCCAATCAGATGTCGGGACCTGGCACGGCACTGCAAATCCCCAATCCTGATCCTAAAAACCCGGGGACGTTTATTGGCGGTTACACCTTGCCTGGCGACCCGACAGTGTATTTACAAGCCAATCCGCTGAGTTTCCAGGGCAAGTGTGACAGCGTCGCCGGCATGTCGCAGTACCAGACGCAACTGTGGAAAGACGTGACGTCGCCACGCAGTACCACGCATTCGTGTGCGTATGACTACGGCACCGACTATGTGCTGCAATTCCCTGTCGAACGGGTCAATTTTTTGTCGCGTGGTACGTTCAAGCTGGCGCCCGACCACCGCATGTTTGTCGAAGTGCTCGGCTCGCGCACCAAGGCCACGGCCATTTTGACGCCGATGCAGGTGCAGACGAGCATCGCCAACAAGGCCGTATACCCGGTGGGCGGCGCGTATTATCAGGATTTATCGGGCTATATTCCCACGTTCGACAATACCAAGCCGATTGCCTACAAATGGCGCGCCAATGAGATCGGTAACCGCACGCAGGAAAACACCACCGACAATGCGCGCGTGCTGGTGGGTTTTGAAGGCAACTTCGGCAAATGGGATTACAAGACCGGCGTTTCCTACGCGCAGAGCACCACCAAGACCAAGCTGACCGATGGCTATTCCTACACGGACAAGTTGTACGCGGCCTTGGGGACAGGGATCATCAATCCGTGGGTGGGCGCGGGCCAAAGCCAGACGGAAGCGGCCAAACAATTGATCGAGTCGACCAAGTTCCGTGGCGACTTCCAGCATGGCAAGACGACCCTGACGCAGATCGACGGTTCCGTTTCCGGCGAGCTGTTCCAGCTGCCGGCTGGAGCCGTGGCGATGGCGGCCGGTTTTGATTTCCGCCGCGAGGGCTACAGTTTCGGACAGGATGTCGATGCCAACCTGATTCTGTTGGCGCCAGGAAATGCCGCATTGAAGGATGTCAGCCGCAACGTCAAGGCCGTGTATGCCGAGCTGCTGGTGCCCATCATGAAAGACCTGGAAATGCAGCTTGCCGTGCGCCGTGACGATTACAGCCAGGTGGGCGCCACCACGAATCCGAAGATTGCCTTGCGCTACCAGCCGGCGGACTTCGTCCTGTTCCGCGCCTCGGCCAGCAAGGGATTCCTCGCGCCCAGTTTCGACCAGCTGTATTCGGGCGTGCTGACGCAGGAATTGCCGAATGGTGTGAAAGATCCGGAAGGCTGTATCAAGCATCCAGGCGTGAAAGAGTATTGCAGCATCGATCGTCTCAGCTACACGACGGGCGGTAACTTGAGCCTGAAGCCGGAGACGTCGAAGCAGGGCAGCGTCGGTATCGTCATTGAACCGGTCAAGGGTTACTCCGCCTCGTTCGATTACTGGGCCATCAATACCCAGGACCAGCTCCTGAAACGCACGCCGAAAGTTGTGCTGGACAATTACCAGGCGCTGAACCAGTACATTTTCCGCAAATCCGATGACACCATCGACTATGTACAGGCGGGCTGGTTCAATGCGGGGGGCAGCCGCGTGCGCGGCCTGGACGTGAGCTTGCGCGGCGAAGGCAAGGTCAGCGATGCGAAATGGACTGCGACCCTGGACGGCACGTACATGGACAGCTTCAAGTTTGCCGAATACAAGGGGCAAGAATACAAGGAGCTGGTTGGCAATTTCTACACGCGTGATTTGTACTTGCGCTGGAAACACAATGCCAGCTTCGGTGTATCGCGCGGTGACTGGAGTGGCTTGCTGATCCAGAGTTTTGCTTCCGGCTACAAGGACCAGGTGCCGAATGACGGCAAGGGCACGCCGCCACCGGGCTTCAAGTCCGATGTGTCCAGCTACACCACGTATAACTTGTCGGGCAGCTACACGGGCTTCAAGAATACCACCTTGACCCTGGGCATCCAGAACCTGTTCGACCGCGATCCACCGTTCACCGCGCACAACGTGGATGAAGTGGTGGGCGCCGGCTGGGACCCGCGCGTAGCCGACCCGCGTGGCCGCGCCTTCACCTTCCAGCTGAAGTACAAGTTCCTGTAAGGCAGCGATGCCGGCGGCGATCCCGCCGACATGCTAACCTCGTGCGGCGGCGCCTGGCGCCGCCGTTTTTTGTTTTAGGAAAGGGCCGCATGTCCAGTCAGACCAATCTCAGCCGGCGCCGCTTCGGCGGCTTGCTGGCCGCCACCCTCGGGGCGGCAGGCACACCGGCTTGGGCGGCGGCCGTGCAAGGGAAGGGCAAACGCATGCAACAGCAACACGCATTGATCAAACCGGCGCGCCTGCGCGACGGCGACCTGGTGGCCATCATCGCACCGGGCGGTTTTACGGATGAGGAGGCCATCGCCAAGGCCCAGCGCAATATCGAATCGCTGGGCTTGCGCGCCAGCTTGGGCGCCAACATCCGCGCCGTGCACGGCAACTATGCGGGTACGGTGCAGCAGCGTCTGGACGACCTGCACGCCGCGTTCCGCGACCCCGAGGTCAAGGCGATCTGGGCCATCCGTGGCGGCTCCGGCTGCATTTCGCTGCTGGCGCTGCTCGACTATGCCTTGATCCAGCGCAACCCGAAAGTGCTGATCGGCTATTCCGACATCACGGCCCTGCACCTGGCCATCGCCAGTCAGACGGGCCTGGTGACCTTCCACGGTCCCGTGGCCTCGTCCACGTTTTCCGAGTACACGGTGACGCAGCTGCAAAACGTGCTGATGACGCCGCAAGACAGCTACACGATTCCGATGGCGCTGGACAACCACCGCCGCGCGCAGACACATGCCAACTTCGCCATCCGCACCGTGCATGGCGGCCAGGCGACGGGCCGCTTGACGGGCGGCAACCTGTGCATGGTCAGCGCGCTGGCCGGTACGCCGTATGCGGCCGATTTCCGCGAGCACATTCTTTTCCTCGAAGAAATCAATGAAGTGCCCTACCGCATCGACAGGATGTTGTGCCAACTGGACCTGTCGATCGGTTTCAAGCATGCGGCGGCCTTGATGCTGGGTATCTTCGAGCATTGCGAGGCGGCCGAAGGCGACACGGCGCTGACTCTCGCTGCTACCCTGGAGCAGCATCTGCAGCCATTGAGTGTGCCGGCCGTCAGCGGTTATTCGTTCGGCCACATCCGCCACCAGTTCACGCTACCGATGGGTATATTGGCGACCTTGGATGCAGACCGGCAAACCTTGACCTTGCGGGAGCCTGGTGTCTGCTAGCGTACGGTGGAGCGGGGCGATTGTCAGTATGCTAGTGTGATTGCAAGCGTGGCACGAGGCCGCGCCGCCTTCTTCACCGCTCCCGACATGATCAATCGCCACGCCAGTACCTACATCCTCAGACACCCGCTGGCTTTCGTGCTGCAGGTGCTGAAGGGTTTTCGCGCCAACCAGGGCTTGCTACTGGCGGGCGCCGTCGCGTATTACTCGCTGCTCTCCATCGTGCCCCTGCTGATGCTGGTGGTGGTGGCCCTGTCGCACGTGATCGCAGAAGACGAGCTGTTGCGGACCATCGGACATTACCTGGAATGGCTGGTGCCGGGGCAATCGAAAGCCATCGTGGCTGAAGTGGCGCATTTTCTCAACAACCGGGGCGTGATCGGCTGGCTGCTGCTGCTGACCATGCTGTTTTTCAGCTCGCTGGCGTTTACCGTTCTGGAAAACGCCATGAGCGTGATCTTCATGCACCGCGTAGCCATCCGCCGCCGCCATTTCCTCATTTCCGCCGTGCTGCCGTACTGCTACATCCTGTGCCTGGGCGCGGGCATCCTGCTGATCACCCTGGTGGCGGGCGGCCTGCAGGTGATGGGCGAGGAAAGCGTGCGCTTTTTGCGCCACGACTGGGGCCTGGAAGGCGTGTCCGGCGTGCTGCTGTATTTGCTGGGGCTGGCGGGCGAAATTCTCGTGCTCAGCTCGATTTACCTGGTCATGCCCGTCGGGCGCCTGTCGATCACGCATGCGCTGATCGGCGGCGTGACGGCGGCCCTGTTGTGGGAAATCGCCCGCCATGTGCTGGTCTGGTATTTCTCTACCTTGTCGCAGGTCAACGTCGTGTATGGCTCGATGACGACGGCCATCGTCGTCATGTTCAGCCTGGAAATCGGCGCCACTCTGCTGCTGCTGGGCGCGCAAGTGATTTCCGAATACGAAAGAGTGGCCCGTGGCGGCGAAGAGGAGAAGCCGCTGGAGCTAAGGACTTGATTTAAAGTATGGCTTCAATTCATTATTGCATCGCACAAAAAGCTGTGCTATACTCCGTTCAGTGATTGAGATTTGGCAGCAAATCATCTCACCATCCAGTTTCAGCGCGGCGACCGACAGGTGTAATGTCGATGGCGTGACAGAGCGAAGAGTGGATTTTGTAATTCCGGATACGATGGTCGCTACACCTTGGAGTCACTATGCAGATAGCATGGGAGTCCGAAAATCAGGAGGCACTTTGCAGATAGCACTGGCGTCCATGACACGATTAAAGCATTGGTAATACATTGGAACGAAGCCCGCGCTAGCGGGCTTTTTTTTCGTCTGTGGCTGGCGCGTTGAGCAACCTACTGCGCAGCCCGCTCCCGACTCGGCGTTACTCGCCGTACTTCAGTACGGCTGCGTTACTCAAGCCGATATCGCGCTTGCTCGCTACGGTTGCTCAAGGTGCCGAGGCTTTTACTGCCTCACGCGCCTATCTTTCCTTGCCTATAAAGCCCTGGCGATCAGGATTTTCTGGATATCGCTGGTGCCCTCGTAAATCTGGCACACGCGCACGTCGCGGTAGATGCGCTCGACGGGAAAGTCGGATACATAACCATAGCCGCCGTGCACCTGGATGGCGTCCGAACACACTTTTTCCGCCATTTCCGATGCAAACAGCTTGGCCATGGCCGCTTCCTTCAGGCAGGGCAGACCCGCATCCTTCATCGATGCCGCATGGCGTATCAGCTGGCGGGCCGCTTCGATCTGCGTGGCCATGTCGGCCAGGCGGAATTGCACGGCCTGGTGTTCATAGATGGGTTTACCGAAACTCTCGCGTTCGCGCGCATAGCTCAAGGCCGCCTCGTACGCGGCGCGCGCCATGCCCACGGCTTGCGAAGCGATGCCGATGCGTCCGCCTTCCAGGCCGGACAGGGCGATCTTGTAGCCTTGTCCTTCTTCGCCAATCAGATTTTCTGCCGGAATGCGGCAATTCTCGAACAGGATTTGCGCCGTGTCCGACGAGTGCTGGCCCATCTTCTGTTCCAGTCCCGCCACGATGTAGCCGGGCGTGTTCGTCGCTACCCAGAAGGCGCTGATGCCGCGCTTGCCGGCCGCCTTGTCGGTGACGGCCATGACGATGGCCACGTCCGCATACTTGCCGCTGGTAATGAATTGTTTCGTGCCGTTGATGACGTATTCCTTGCCGTCCAGGGTGGCTGTGGTGCGCAGGGCCGAGGCGTCGCTGCCCGTGTGCGGTTCCGTCAGGCAAAACGCCCCCAGCATGGCGCCTTGCGCCAGCGGACGCAGCCACTGTTCTTTCTGTGCATCGTTGGCGTACATCATGGCGATGCTGCACACGGGGCAATTGTTGACCGAGATGATGGTTGACGTGCCGCCATCGCCGGCGGCGATTTCTTCCAGCACCAGGGCCAGTGACACATAGTCGAGGCCGGCGCCGCCCAGCGCTTCCGGCACGGCCACGCCAAAGGCGCCCAGCGCGGCCAGTTCCTGCAATTCTTCTTTCGGGAAATGATGTTCCTTGTCCCAGCGGGCCGCGTTGGGTGCCAGGCGCTCGCGCGAAAAACTGCGCAGCGCTTCCTGGATCATGGTCTGTTCTTCATTGAGTATCATGGGACGTCGTCTCGTTCTTTATGGTGTGTGGTGGAATTACCAGGCTATGGGCTTGCCATCGTAGTTGCGGAACACGGCCTTGTGCGTGGCCGGCAGGCTGGCGAGGGTGGCGCGGATGCCTGCAGCGCTTTCTTCGGGGGAAATATCGGCACCGGCGCCGCCCATGTCCGTGCGTACCCAGCCCGGGTGGAAAGCCACGCAGCTGGCACCTTGCGGGCCATGCACGAGGGCTGTATCGATCAGCACGGAATTCAAGGCCGCCTTGCTGGCGCGATACAGCGAACCGCTGGGGTTGCCGCGTTCGCTCAAGGAGCCCATGTGCGAGGACAGCACGGCCAGTTTGCCCTTGGCATGGGTTACCAGCAGCGCCAACATGGGCAGCAGCCGCATGGCTGCCAGCACATTCGTGTGCATGACGGCATCGAAATCTTCTTGCGTGGGGGAACCGTCGTGACGGGGGCCATACACGCCCGCGTTGAGGATGGCCACGTCGAGCTTTTCATCGTCGAGCTTCCAGCCCAGGCCGGCACAGCCTTCCACATCCGTCACGTCGAGCTGGTGCGCTTCCGCACCCAGTTGCGTGAGGGCGTCGCAGGCGTCTTGTGTGCGCGCCGTGGCGATCACTCGCCAGCCATCGTGGCGGTATTGACGGACGATTTCGTGGCCGATGCCGCGCGAGGCGCCGATGATCAATGCGGTAGGCATGTGTTTTCTCCCTGGAATGAATGAAAGGGCGCGCCCCTGGCAATGATGGCCGTGCGCGCCCGTGCTTCAGCGCGGCTTATACCAGTTCGATCGCCATCGCCGTCGCTTCGCCGCCACCGATGCACAGGGCTGCCACGCCGTGCTTGCCGCCGGTTTTCTTCAAGGCGCCCAGCAGGGTGACGATGATGCGCGCGCCTGAGGCGCCGATCGGGTGGCCCAGCGCGCACGCGCCGCCGTGGATGTTGATCTTGCTGTGCGGAATGTCGAGGTCGTGCATGGCGGCCATCGGCACGGCGGCGAACGCTTCATTGATCTCGAACAAGTCCACCTTGCTGCTGCTCCAGCCCGTTTTGGCGTACAGCTTCTTGATGGCGCCGATGGGGGCCGTGGTGAACTCGTTCGGTGCCTGCGCGTGCGTGGCATGGCCGTGGATTTTTGCGATGACGGTGCAACCGAGCTTTTTCGCCGTCGATTCGCGCATCAGCACCAGGGCTGCCGCGCCATCGTTGATCGACGAAGACGAGGCGGCCGTGATGGTGCCGTCTTTCTTGAACGCCGCTTTCAAGGTCGGGATTTTTTCCAGGCGGGCCTTTTGCGGGCCTTCATCGATGCTGACGATGGTATCGCCGCCGCGGCCGGAGACGGTAACGGGCACGATTTCCCATGCGAAACTGCCATCCTTGGTGGCTGCTTGCGCACGTTTCACCGATTCGATGGCAAACGCATCCTGCGCTTCGCGTGTGAAGCTGTACTGGCTGGCGCACTCTTCGGCAAACGTGCCCATCGAGCGGGCATTGCCCTTTTCATCGCGGCTGTAGGCGTCTTCCAGGCCATCCATCATCATGTGGTCATAGATCATGCCGTGGCCGATGCGGTAGCCGCCGCGCGCCTTCGGCACCAGGTAGGGGGCGTTAGTCATCGATTCCATGCCGCCCGCCACCACCACCTCGGCGCTGCCGGCGAGCAAGGTGTCATGCGCGAACATGGTCGTCTGCATGGCCGAGCCGCACATTTTCGACAGCGTCACGGCGCCGGTGGAGTCCGGCAAGCCGGCCTTGCGCAAGGCTTGGCGCGCGGGCGCCTGGCCCTGGCCGGCCATCAGGCAATTACCGAAATACACGTGTTCGACGGCGTCCGGCGCCACGCCGGCCCGTTCGACGGCGGCGCGGATGGCCACGGCGCCCAGGTCGCTGGCGGTGACGTTGGCAAAGTCGCCCTGGAAGGCGCCCATGGGGGTGCGCGCGGCACCGACGATTACGACTGGATCATGCATGTTGGATCTCCGGTTGGGGGTGGGAAGGTGCTTGCTTACAAAAACGCAGGTGCTGCGGATACGGGAAGACGTCCTCGATATGGCCGTCCTCGATGCGCTGCTTGCGCGCCTGCCAATATTGCGCCGTCAGCAGGTCAGCATGGTGCTGCATGAAATACTTGCGGATGCGCGGATTGCCCAGCAGGAAGGTGCCGAATTGTTCGGGAAACACATCATGTTTTCCGATCGGATACCACGGTTCGGCCGACATTTCTTCCTCTTCCGTGCGCGCCTGGGGAATGACGCGGAACTGGCAATCGGTGATGTACTCGATTTCATCGTAATCGTAAAAAACGACACGTTGATGACGGGTCACGCCAAAGTTTTTATACAGCATGTCGCCGGGGAAAATATTCGCCGCGACCAGCTCCTTGATGGCGTTGCCGTACTCGACGATGGCGTGTTCGACCAGGTCATCGCGGCCTTCCTTTTCGGCATTGCTCAGCCACATGTTCAGCGGCACCATGCGCCGCTCGATGTACAGGTGGCGGATGATGATCTGCTCCTGGTCTTCTTCGATCAGCGAGGGGGCGAACTGTTTCAGTTCGGCCAGCAGTTCCGCAGCAAAACGGGCGCGGGGAAAGGCCACGTTGGAGTATTCGAGCGTGTCTGCCATGCGGCCCACGCGGTCGTGGTGTTTCACCAGCAAATACTTTTGCTGGACTTGCGCGCGCGTGGTTTCCTTGGGCGGTGGAAAAAAATCCTTGATCACCTTGAAGACATAGGGAAACGACGGCAGGGCAAACACCAGCATCACCAAGCCACGGATGCCGGGCGCGCTTTCAAAGTGGTCCGACGAGTGTTTCAGATGCTGCAGGTAGTCGCGGTAAAACAGCGTCTTGCCCTGTTTTTGCAGGCCCAGTATCGTATAGATTTCGCTGCGCGGTTTGCGCGGCAGCAAGCTGCGCAGGAATTGCACATAGGCCGACGGCACCTCCATATCGACCAGGAAATACGCGCGCGTAAATGAAAACAGCACGGCAATCTGCTGCTGCTCGAACAGCACCGTGTCGAGCACCAGCTTGCCGTGGCGGTTGTGCAGGATCGGCACGACAAACGGATATTCGCGGTTGCCGTTGATGCCCTTGCCGACCAGGTAGGCGCCCTTGTTGCGGTAGAACAAACTGGTCAAGACCTGGATCTGGTGGTTCGGCTCCAGTCTGTCGGCGCCGAACAGCTGCTGCAGGCGCGCTTCCACCTGGGCCACGTCACGCTCCAGATTGGCAAATGCGCAGTCCAGTTGGAAGTGCGTCAGCATGCGTGTCAGAGTGTGGCGCAAGCCATCCTTGCCGGGGTAATACACGCGGTAGGTGGGCACCGGGTCTTGCGTGTCGATGTATTCCGTGGAAACGACGGGACGCACGAAAATATAGTCGTTATTGAAGTAGGTACGGTGCAGGATGTTGCAGCAGACGGAATTGAAGAAGGTTTCCGCCAGTTCCGGTTGCTTGTGCTCGGTCAGCATGCCGATGTAGTGCAGCTTG
This sequence comes from Janthinobacterium algoris, assembly GCF_051380935.1. Taxonomy (NCBI): domain Bacteria; kingdom Pseudomonadati; phylum Pseudomonadota; class Betaproteobacteria; order Burkholderiales; family Oxalobacteraceae; genus Janthinobacterium; species Janthinobacterium algoris. The sequence continues at coordinate 16,691 of NZ_JBNYXZ010000016.1, forward strand.
AGTTCGCGCCACACTTCGTCGCTCAACTCCGACTCTTCGTACTCATCTTCGAGCATCTGCACGCATTCTTGCACGCGCTTGTCATAAAAGTCGATGCGCTCGCGGGCCGCCGTCTGTGCCGCGGCCCAGGCGCCTTGCTCGAAATACTGCTTGGCTTGCTGGCTGGTGGCGCGGAACAGGCGGTAATGCTTGTCAAAGCCGTCGCGGATGGTGCGCGCGATATCGAATGCAATCTGGGAGGAAAGCAATTTTGGGAAGGCAATTTGCGTCATATCTGTGCTCGCATGAATAGCTCATCACCCAGTCGATCGCCGCACACCCGTGCTTACTTGGTTTCCGCAAACAGTTCGCGGCCTATCAGCATGCGGCGGATTTCGCTGGTCCCGGCGCCGATCTCGTACAGCTTGGCATCGCGCCACAGGCGGCCGGCCGGATACTCGTTGATGTAGCCATTGCCGCCCAAAGCCTGGATCGCTTCACCCGCCATCCAGGTCGCCTTCTCCGCACTATACAGAATGGCGCCGGCCGCATCCTTGCGCAACTGGCGCACGGCTTCCGGCGTGGTGGCGCGGTCGCAGGCCTGGCCCACGGCATACACATAGGCCTTGCACGCCATCATGGTCGAATACATATCGGCCAGTTTGCCTTGCATCAATTGGAATTCGCCGATGGCCTGGCCGAATTGCTTGCGGTCATGTACGTAAGGCACGACCAGGTCCATGCAAGCCTGCATGATGCCCAGCGGGCCGCCGGACAGCACGGTGCGCTCGAAATCGAGGCCCGACATCAGCACATTGACGCCCTTGCCCAGGCCGCCCAGCACGTTTTCGGCCGGCACTTCGCAATCCTGGAACACCAGTTCACCCGTGTGCGAGCCGCGCATGCCCAGCTTGTCGAGCTTTTGCGCGATGGAAAAGCCCTTGAAATTCTTTTCGACCAGGAAAGCCGTCATGCCACGCGAGCCCGCTTCCAGGTCGTTTTTCGCGTACACCACCAGCACGTCCGCATCGGGACCATTGGTGATCCACATCTTGGTGCCGTTCAAGACCCAGCGGTCGCCCTTGAAGTCGGCGCGCAGCTTCATGCTGACGACGTCCGAGCCCGCGTTCGGTTCCGACATGGCCAGGGCGCCGATGTGTTCGCCCGTGATCAGTTTCGGCAGGTACTTCGCCTTTTGCTCGGCCGTGCCGTTGCGCTTGATCTGGTTGACGCACAGGTTCGAATGGGCGCCGTAGGACAGGCCGACGGAGGCCGAGGCGCGCGAGACTTCTTCCATGGCGATGATGTGCGCCAGGTAACCCATGCCGGCGCCGCCGTATTCTTCGCTGACGGTGATGCCGAGCAAGCCCATGTCGCCCATCTTGCGCCACAGGTCCATGGGGAACTGGTCGGTGCGGTCGATTTCGGCCGCGCGCGGCGCGATTTCGGCGGCGGCAAATTGTTGGATTGCTTCGCGCAAGGAGGCGATGTCGTCGCCGTGGTCAAAGGTCAAGCCTGGGAGATGGAGCATGTCGTCCTCGTCGTTATAGTGTGGCGGTCATGGATGCCGGGTCAATGAAGCTATGATACTCAGTTGTGACGTTTACGTAAACGTAAAGCGAGGCGCGTAAAGTGGGGCACGTAAAGTGAGGCGTGTAAAGCGATGCGTATAAAGCGATGTGGGGGCGGCCAGTGTCTGCCGCGTGGCCACTCAGCTTGTTGACACCTTGTCCATGTTCAAGTCTGCCAGCATGCGCGCGCACGCGTCTTCATGCGCGCTGATTTCCGCCAGCGCCATTTCGATATCGATGCGCTGCTGCTCCAGCGTCTGCCGGTGCTGCGCCAGCACGCCCAGGAAACGGTCCATTTGCGCGCGCGTGTCCTTCGGCGACTCGTACATGTCGACCAGGCTCTTGATCTCCGACAGCGCCAGGCCCAGGCGCTTGCCGCGCAGGGTCAGTTTCAGGCGGGTGCGGTCGCGCGGCGTGTAGACGCGGCTGCGCCCGCCGGCGCCTTCGCGCTTCGGGCTGAGCAAGCCCTGGTCTTCATAGAAACGGATGGCGCGCGCCGTGATGTCGAATTCCCGCGCCAGTTCGGTAATGGTATAGGTCGTCATTGCTGCGGGCGGTGTCGGTTGCATGGGTGATCGGTCGATAGATGGGTACTGCGAGGCAGGCGGGTGGCAACGTCAATGTCAATACTATTGTAGCGTGCCCTGTCCGTGCTGCAACAAAGAAAAAAGAGGGTGCGCACAAGCAATTTGGCGAATAAGACAACAGTTACTGAAAATAAATTGATTCTTCTTGTGCAAACACGCTTAAGATCGAGAGTTGGTGGCCAAGATGACACCAAAAAGAGCTTTCCTGGCATAACGGCGACATTCTTTTCGCTGCGATGGCAGTAAAATTTTTGAGCGCAGATTCTTTCCAGTAGGACGATCAAAAAACAACGTTTGACGATGAGCACCTTGTTTAGATTATTTCTATATTGGAAATAGAATGGCCCTTCTGAAAACTTTGTCTACAAGAAATTGTATGACATGGCCATTGCGCGTATCGGTAGAGGTGGGCATTATCCGATACCGTACGTTGTAATGCCAAACCGAGGCTTTGAATCGTGCTGCAGTGCGAAAATCAAGGCTAACCGCGAATTTGAACCGGAGCCACACAGAATCACAAGAGAAAATTCGGCCATATTTTTACCCGAAAAGGCCGGCCGGAGTGTTAATTGTTAATTGATACTTTTTTCAAATGTAACAATCTGTATGGTCATTCAAGAAACTGACTTTCATGTTACAACATGAAATAGTACACCTATGAATTCTTCTAACGAACGCGAAAGCTTCAGCCAACGACTTCAGTTGGCTCTCAAAAACGCCCATTACTCTCCAGACAGCCCGACCAGACTGGCCCGCGAATTCAACATCCGTTTCGACGGACGCCCGATTACCGTGCATGCAGCTAGGAAATGGTTGGTAGGCGAAGCAATTCCCACGCAAGAGAAATTGCGCATGATTGCCCAATGGTTGGGCGTTCCGGCGGAATGGTTGCGTTTTGGCGGCCCGGAAAGCGCTACGCCGAATGGCGAAGCGGGCAGCGCTTTATCGCGTTTTGAGTCCGCCGATGTGAAATTAATTGCCGATTTGCAAAGATTAGATGAACATCATCGTCAAATCGCGCGAGAATTTATTCGCATGCTGGTCAGAGTCAACTACCAAAAGTAAGCATTCAGGCCCTCCCCGGCCGGCGCCGTCCGCCTTTCGCTGACGGTGCTCTTCCTGTCCTTTTATTTGCGCAGCGTCATACTGGAGACATGATTTTGCCGCACAATAAGATCTCGCATGTTGCGCTGCAGCGGAATTATTTGACAATAATCCCGTACGCAGCGGCGCAGCGGCCAATACCAGCGCATAATCACATCAGAAGTAGCCAGTTCATCCACTACGGAGCCGAGCATTTGAGCCGTCTTATGAAAAGTAACTACAGCAATACCGCGCAGCTGAAGGACTTGATGACCGTGCCCCCTATGACTGCCGCGCAACATGCGGAAGTGATGCGCAAACGGATCGCCCACCGCAGGATGGTTGAAGAAGCCAGGGATTTGAAACAGGCCAGTGCCCACCAATTCGACAAACGATGATGGATGCCTGAGCTAAGCTACTGCGCGTCGCGCTTTGCGGCCGGCGATGCTCACCGTGCTAGAGCACGGTTGCGCTTCTCGGCCACAAATCACTGCCGCTCGCTACGCTTTTGTCAGACATCGTGACGCCAACTATAGGATAGGGGTGTCGCCAAAGGACTTAAGACCATTCCACCGCGGCGCCAGGCCGTGCTCGATGCCGAGCAGGTCGATGACGCGTGCCACCGTATGGTCGACCATCTCTGCGATGCTGTGCGGGTGGTGATAAAAGCTGGGGAGTGGCGGAAAGATGATGCCGCCCATTTCGGTCACGGCTGTCATATTGCGCAGATGTGCCAGGTTGAATGGCGTTTCGCGTACCATCAAAATCAGGCGCCGGCGCTCCTTGAGCACCACATCGGCGGCCCGCGTAATCAAATTGTCCGACAAGCCATGCGCCACGGCCGCCAGGGTCTTCATCGAGCACGGCGCGACGACCATGCCATCCGATTGAAACGAGCCGCTGGCGATACTCGCGCCGATATCGCGTAGCTTGTGCACCACGTGCGCCTGCGCTTCGATTTCCTTGCGCCCTACGCCCGTTTCCTGGTGCAGGGTCAGTACGGCCGCATCCGACAAGACCAGATGCGTCTCGACGCCGGGGACGGCGACGAGCAATTGCAGCAGCCGCAAGCCATACACGGCGCCCGTGGCGCCCGTGATGGCCACCACAATACGGCGCGGCCGCGCAAGCTGGCTATCAGGCATCGATCAGGGACTTCAGTTCGCCCGATTCAAACATTTCATTCATGATGTCGGAACCACCGATGAACTCGCCTTTGACATACAGCTGCGGAATGGTGGGCCAGTTCGAGTAATCCTTGATGCCCTGGCGCACTTCCGGGTCGTCCAGCACGTTGACGGTGGCGATGTTTTCCACGCCGCACGCTTTCAGGATCTGAATGGCGCGGCCGGAAAAGCCGCACTGCGGGAACTGGGCCGTGCCCTTCATGAACAGCACGACTGGCGTGCTTGTCACGGTTTCTTTGATCCAGGTTTGTACGTCGCTCATAGCTGCCTCTGATGGGTAAATAAATAGATGCCGTCATTTTATAAGAAAACGACGGCACGGGTATGCGCTCAAGTCATAAATCGGGCAAGTCAGCCACGTTGATGCTCGTTGCTACTGATAATTGCTTGCCCAGGCAGATCGATTGCGCCGCGCCCACGTATTTACCCCAAGCAATGACGGCTGCATAGCCGTGTTTGGCATAAAACGCCACCGCGCGGCTATTTGCCACGCGGGTGGACAGGTGCACGGCCTGGTAGCCATGCTGGTGCGCCTGCGCCTCCACATGGGCCAGCAGGGCCGCGCCCACGCCAGCGGCGCCGGGACGCGCATACATGCGCTTGAGTTCTGCCGTGGGACTGTCCGGCTCGCCCAGCGGCCGCAGGGCGGCGCAACCCAGCAGGTTTCCAGCAACGTCGCTGGCCAGGTAAAAGCCGCCGCGCGGCGTTGCCGCCTCGACATTGAAGGAGGAACGGCCGCTGTCACCATTCAGGCGCAGCAGTACGTCCGCCAATTCGTCGAGCAGCAACTGCGCCCCGGCACTGGCGGCGTTCACCGCCAGGATGACGATAGCTGCCACGCTGCGCCTGGCGGTTGCTTAACCGCGCAGCTTGGCGAACGCGGCGGCCATGCTGCCGGCCGGCTCTGGCGCATTGCGCGACTGCGACTGGTGCTGCGCCATGCTACGGCGGTCGTTGCGGTCGCCCTTTTGCTCGGGCTTGCTGCCCGCTTGTGGCGCGCTGTCCGTCAGGCGCATGGTCAGCGCGATGCGCTTGCGCTTTTCATCGACTTCCAGCACCTTCACGCGCACGACTTGCCCAGCCTTCACCACCGTGTGCGGGTCTTTCACAAACGTGTTCGACAGGGCCGAGATGTGCACAAGGCCATCCTGGTGCACGCCGATATCGACGAAGGCGCCAAAAGCGGCCACGTTGGTGACGACGCCCTCGAGGATCATGTCCGGGCGCAAGTCGCGGATTTCTTCCACGCCTTCCTTGAAGGTGGCGGTGGTGAACTCCGGACGCGGATCGCGGCCCGGCTTTTCCAGTTCCTTCAAAATGTCGGAAATGGTCGGCACGCCAAACGTTTCATCCGCATACTTTGCGGGGCTGAGGGTTTTCAGCAAGGCGGTCTCGCCGATGACGGCCTTGATGTCCTTCTTGATGTCGGCCAAAATCTTTTCCACCAGCGGGTACGATTCCGGGTGGACGGCCGAGGCGTCCAGCGGATTCTCGCCGCCCATCACGCGCAAGAAGCCGGCCGCCTGTTCGAACGTTTTATCGCCCAGGCGCGGCACGGCTTTTAGCGCCGCGCGCGAAGTGAATGCGCCCTTCAAGTCGCGGTAGCTGACGATGCTTTGCGCCACGCTGGCCGACAGGCCGGAGACGCGTGCCAGCAGCGGCGCCGAGGCCGTGTTGACGTCCACGCCGACGGCGTTCACGCAATCTTCCACCACCGCATCGAGCGAGCGGGCCAGCTGGCTTTGGCTCACGTCATGCTGGTACTGGCCCACGCCGATCGATTTCGGGTCAATCTTGACCAGTTCGGCCAGCGGGTCTTGCAGGCGGCGCGCGATCGACACTGCGCCGCGCAGCGACACATCCATGTCCGGCAACTCTTTCGAGGCGAATTCGGACGCCGAATACACCGACGCGCCCGCTTCCGAGACGACGATCTTCGTCATTTTCGCTTCCGGGTGCTGCTTGATCAGGTCCTGTGCCAGCTTGTCGGTCTCGCGCGAGGCGGTGCCGTTGCCAATCGAAATCAAGGACACATTGTGCTTGGCGGCCAGGCGGCCCAGCGTATGCAGGGAGCCATCCCAGTCATTCTTCGGTTGGTGCGGGTAAATCACGGCCGTGTCGACGACTTTGCCGGTGGCATCGACCACTGCCACCTTCACGCCCGTGCGCAAGCCAGGATCGAGACCCATGGTGGCGCGCTGGCCGGCCGGCGCGGCCAGCAGCAGCGCTTTCAAATTGGTGGCGAAGACGTTGATGGCGTCGAGTTCCGAGCGTTCGCGCAGCGCGCCCATCAGTTCCGTTTCCAGGTGCATAAAGCTTTTCACGCGCCAGGTCCAGCGCGCCGTATCAAGCAACCACTTGTCGGCCGGACGGCCGAGGCTCTTGATGCCGAAGCGGGCGGCGATGCGGCCTTCGCACGGGTTGTGCGGCGCATCCCATTTCGGTTTTTCCGCTTCCGTGTCCAGGCGCAGGGTGACGTCGAGCATGCCTTCGCGGCGGCCGCGCAGCAGGGCCAGCGCGCGGTGCGAGGGGACTGTGGAAATGGTTTCCGAGTATGCGAAATAATCGGCGAATTTTTCGCCTTCGTCCTGTTTGCCTTCCACCACTTTCGATTCGACGATGCCGTGTTCCTGCACGTATTCGCGCAAGGTGTGCAGCAGGGTCGCGTCTTCGGCAAAGCGCTCCATCAAAATCTGGCGCGCACCGTCGAGGGCCGCCTTGGTGTCAAGCACGCCCGGGTTGTTGCCGTCGGCACTCGTAAACGCGTCGCGCAGGAACTTGCCCGCTTCCATTTCCGGCGTCAGTTCCGGATTGTTGAGTAAACCGTCGGCCAGCGGCATCAAGCCCGCTTCGATGGCGATCTGCGCTTTCGTGCGGCGCTTTTGCTTGTACGGCAGATACAAATCTTCCAGGCGCGTCTTGTCTTCCGCATGCATGACGGCATCGAGCAGCTCGGGCGTCATCTTGTTCTGCTCCGTGATCGAGGCCACGATGGCCGCGCGCCGCTCTTCCAGTTCGCGCAGGTAGCGCAAGCGCTCTTCGAGCAGGCGCAGCTGGATATCGTCGAGGCCGCCGGTCGCTTCCTTGCGGTAACGGGCGATAAAGGGCACGGTGGCGCCTTCGTCGAGCAGTTCGATGGCGGCGGCAACCTGCACCGGTTTGGCGGCAAGTTCAAGGGCAAGACGATGTTCGATAGTGGGCAGCATGGTTGTTTCCAGAGCGATCAAGCCTGGAATGATACGCAATCGGCGCGATTGCGCAATCTTGACAGCGCAAATGGACTGTGCGTTGACAACAGCTAACGGGGTGGCAGCAGCGGGGGCGGCAGCAGCGGGCTGGCGGGCGGCGGCGGTGCCGGCCTCTGCGGCGTGACGGATTTGCCAAAGGCATTGCCCATGCGGTGTTCGAGGGCGGCGCGGTTGTACAGGCCCAGCTGGTTCGACGGACGCTGCACGGTCGCTTCCGCGCCGGACAGGGTGGGCGGCGGCCGGATCACGGTATTGCTGCTAGGTAATAATTTTTCGTTCAAGCAAGATATGGATTGGGATTGCGCGCGCTTGCCCTGTACTTCCACCTCCACGCAGCCCTTTTCCGGCGCGGCGGCCTTGACGACGACGGTGTGCTCGTCCGCCTGCGCGGGCAGGGTGGCACAGGCCAACAGCAACAGCGATAACAGGCGCGCCATGGCGGCTCCCGGAGCGGTGGATGAAGCGCTCAGCATAGCAAGGCCATGTGTCGTAGCGATGACACAGGCCAGACGCCATGTCATGCAGTTGTCATTTTATGAAGCTACCATCTTGCCATTCTGCAGACAAGCTTGCAGTCAAGACACTTCATGAGCAGGATCTCGTTGCTTCCCCTGGAAAATGACACAAAGCCACCGCCGCGCCGCAAGGGGCAATGCCCTGTCCGCCTGCTTGCTGATGACATTCATGACCTTGATGACATTCGTGCGGCCGGCTGCCAGTGCGGACGGTGCTGATGCGGCCGCGCGCACGACCCTGCGCTTCGACTTGCCCGCCCAGCCGCTCGACGCGGCGCTGGTGGCGTTTGGCGAAGTGACCGGGTATTCCGTGCTGGTCAGCAGTCAACTGGCGGCGGGGCGCGTGGCCTCGCCCGTGCGCGGCGACTACACGCCGGCCGAGGCGCTGCAGCGTTTGCTGGTCGGTACGCAATTGGGCGCGCGCTTCAGCGGCAGCAATGCATTCACTTTGCTGGCGCTGGCCGATGCCCCCGTGGCGCCGGCGCCTGTACCGGCCGAGGCTGCCCCTGCCGTACCGCCCTTGCTAGCCTATGCGGCTATCCTGCAGCGCTCGCTCACGCGCGCCCTGTGCCGTTTGCATCCTGACGCCTTCGGCCGCTACCGCCTGGCCTTCCAGCTATGGCTCGATGAACGGGGCAAGGTACGTGCCGTGCACGTACTCGAACCGAGCGGCGTGGCGCAGCGTGACCGCGCCGTGCTGCAGCGCCTGGGCAGCCTGCTGATGGATGGCGCGCCACCGGCGGGCTTGCCGCAGCCGCTGACGATTTTACTGACGCCGCGGCCCGATCCGGATGCCGATTGCGCACCGTATCTGCACCTGGCCGGGGCGCCCTGAGCATGTCGGAATTACTCAAAACCACCTTGCGCAAGTTGTTCCTGGAACGCTATGGACAGTTTCGCCGCCACCTGCAGCGCCGCCTGGGCTCGGAAGACCTGGCCAATGACGCGCTGCATGAAACGTATTTGCGGGTGGAGCGGATGAACGCGCCCGAGGCGATCAGCTATCCGTCCGCCTACCTGATGCGCATCGCCATCAACATTGCGGAAGATCAACGCCGCGACAATGCGCGGCTGCTCAGCCTGCCGGATATCGATGACCTGTACGAGATGGCCGATGAATTGGCCGACCCGGCCCGCACCTTCAGCGCGCGCGCCGAACTGGAAGAATTGGAGCGGGCCTTGCAGGAGTTGCCGAAACGCCGGCGCGCCATCGTCATCGCCGCCCGCGTCGATCAATTGCCGCACCGCGACATCGCCGAGCGCTTCGGCATTTCCGCCCGCACGGTGGAGAAGGAATTGCGCGCCGGCCTGGAACATTGCTGCGAACGCATGGGACGTGATTTCATCCAGCGCTTCGGTCCCGGCGCGGGAAAAACGTCTAAACATCATGACTGAACAAGCGGAAGACGACATGGGTGTCATCCAGAAGGAAGCGCAGGCGTGGGTCGTGCGGCTGGCCTCGGGCCAGGTCAGCGAGCGCGATGCGCAAGTGTTTCGCCATTGGTGTGCGCGCAGCCGCAAGCATGCCAACGCGTTTGCCGAGGCGCGCGCCGTGTGGGGCGCCATGGCGCCGGCGGCACGCGCCGTCAAGCGGGCGCAGCGCCCGGTGAGCACGGCGCGGCGCGCCTGGCTGGGCGGTGCCGTGGCGGCCTCGCTGGGGCTGCTGGTGCTGCGCCCGCCGACGGACCTGTGGCCGGCCGTGGCGGGCCTGGGCGCCGACTATGCCACCGGCACGGGCGAGCAGCGCGCAGTGGCGCTCGATGGCGGCGTGCTGGTGCAGATGAATACGCAGACGCGCCTCGACGCGGCGCCCCTGCAGGACGGCGCCGCGTCGCTGGTGCTGCTAGCCGGCGAGGCGGAATTCCAGGCCGGCTTGCGCGGTGCGGCGCGCGTGCGCGTGCAAGCGGGCGACGGCACGGTGTCGGCCGGCAGCGCGCGCTTCAATATCCGCCTGTTTGGCCAGGAAGTGTGCGTGACGTGCCTGGCTGGCCGCTTGCGCGTGGCGCAGGCTGGCAACGATGCGGAACTGGCCGCCGGCCAGCAGCTGCGCTACCGGCCCGAGCATTTCGGCATCGCGCATGCGGTGGCAAGGGGCGACGTCAGCGCGTGGCGCCAGCGGCTGCTGGTGTTCAAGCAAAGCACGCTGGCCGAGGTGGTGGACGAAGTGAACCGCTATCGTCCCGGCAAGCTGATCCTCAATGGCGACGCCTTGAAACTCACGCGCGTGCAAGCCAGCTTTTCGCTCGACCGTCTCGACGACGTCATCGCCCTGATTCAGGATGCGTATGGCGCGCGCGTGACGCGTTTGCCGGGCGGCATCGTGCTGTTCGGCTGAGCCCCGCCTTGGCGCGCCAAGGCGGGGCGCCAATTATGACATTTTGATGACCTTTTGCAGTCCCGGACCTTGTTCCCTGTCAATGCTGCTGTAAGCCGCGAATCAGTGCCTGCCGCCCGCCCCGTGCGTGCCGCGCGCCGCCTCGCGATATCGGTCAGCAACGGAACATGAAAAGGGAATGTCGCCATGCAGCGAAGCAAGTCGGTCACGAAACACGCATCCTCCTCCGCCATGGCGGGCAACCGGACTGGGCGCCCAGTGCGATTGAAACCGCTGGCGCTGGCCATCGCCCTGCTGTTGCAGGCGGGTGGCGCGCAGGCGCAGCAGCCGTTCAGCGGCGCCTGGTTTGCCGGCAAGGGCGCGCAGCAGGGCACGGCTGTTGCCACGGGACGCTTGCCGAATGGCCAGGCCATCATCGGGACGGACAATAAGCAGGCGCAGCAGCAAAAAGCCAATGCACAGCTGCAAAGTTCGCTGAACAACCTGCAACTGGCGGCGCGCGCCATCGCCGTGCAGCAGGCGGCCCAGCAGGCGGCGCGCCAGGCGGCCATCGCCGCCGGCTCGAAGGTGCCGGAAGGCCTGGCCGAAGGCGGCTTGAAAGTCGACAGCAACAGCCTGACGGCCGGCTGGTTCAATGCGAATGGCCCCACGCAGGCGCAGGCCGACGGCAAGACCGTGGTGAGCGTCAAGCAGACGGCCGACAAGGCGATCCTGAACTGGGAAACATTCAACATCGGCCTGAACACCACGCTGCAATTCGACCAGTTGGCGAACTGGTCCGTACTCAACCGCGTCAATGATCCGCTGGCTCGTCCCAGCCAGGTGCGTGGCCAGATCAAGGCCGACGGCACGGTGATGCTGGTCAACCGCAATGGCATCGTGTTTACGGGCAGCAGCCAGGTCGACACGCGCAGCCTGGTGGCCGCCGCCGTGGGCATGAGCGACAGTCAATTCAAGAAGGGCATCTACAGCGAAACCCTGGGCTCGGGCTTTAAGCCCACGCTGGCCAACGACCTGCTGCTCAACGGCAGCGTGGCCACGCACGCCAACGCCACGGCTGACGTGGTGGTGCAGGCGGGCGCACAGATCAGCACCCGCAAGCCGCAGACGGTGACGGAAGGCGGTGGCTACGTGCTGCTGGCCGGGCGCGAAGTGCATAACGGCGGCAGCCTGTCGGCGCCGAACGGTCAAGTGACGCTGGCCGCCGGCGACAGCTTTGTCATCCGCAAGGGGCTGGGCACGGACGCCAACCAGACCTCCAGCACCCGTGGCAACGAGGTCGACGTCAAGTTCAACACACAAAGCGGCGCAGGCAAGGTGACGAATGCCGGCCTGGTGCAAGCGCTCACCGGCGACGTCACCCTGACGGGCCGCGACGTGAAGCAGGCCGGCGTGCTGCTCGGCAGCACCAGCGTGACGACACGCGGCACCGTGCACCTGAAGGCCGACGGCAGCGAAGGCTTGGTGACCCTGGCCCCGGACAGCCTCACTACGGTCTTGCTCGACGACAGTGGCGCCACCGCGCTGGACGTACAGCGCGACGCGCTCATCAAGGATTCGGCGCTGCTGAGCGACGGCGCCTACAACCGCCGCGACCTGTCGCTGATCCAGATTGCCTCCGGCGGCGATATCGCCTTCGACAGCGGCTCGCTGACCCTGGCCACCGGTGGCCAGGTGAATGCGCTGGCCACGCGCCGCACGCAAGTCGCGCGCGGCGCCAGCATCGACGTCTCCGGCGCCGTCGGCGTCAACGTGGCGATTGCTTCGAACAATGTGCTGATCAATGCGCAGGGCAACGAGCAGCGCGACGCGCCCGGCAACCGCGACAGCAAGGTGCTCAACAGCACCGACCTGTGGGTCGACCGGCGCGACCTGGTGCGGGTGGCGGCCGGCACGAATGGCTATCCGACCGACCGCTGGTACACGGGCGGCGGCTTGCTCGAAGTGAGCGGCTATCTCAACACCAGTGGCCATGGCATCGGGGAATGGGCGGCGCAGGGCGGTACGGTGGCCTTCCAGGGTGGCGAACTGGTGACCCAGGCTGGCTCTCTGCTCAACGTGTCCGGCGGCACTTTTAATGTCCAGACCGGCATGATTCGCCAGAGCTGGCTCAGCGGCAAGGATGGCCAGCTCTACAGGTTGTCGACGGCGCCCGGCGACATGCTGTATACCGGCGTCTACCAAGGCTACGCCGCGCACCACCAGCGCTGGGGCGCAGAAGTGACGGAAAATTTCGCCAATCCCTTGATCGGCGCCCAGCAACGGCTGGAAAACGGCTATACCGTGGGTCGTGACGCGGGCCGCGTGGTGGTGGGAACCACATCCGCCGTGCTCGAAGGCGCGATCGAATCGACCGTGTTTCAGGGTGAGCGCCAGCAGGACGCGCGCGACGCCACCCTCGACAGTTACCGCCAGTCGCAACTGGCCGCCGCCCGCAATGGCCAGCTGGTGCTGGGCCAGTTGGCGCCGGTGTACGACGCCGCCAGCACGCAGCTGCGCGACAATCCTGCGGCGCTGCTGCAAGCCATCCATATCGGCACCGGCGGCGCCAGCGCCGGCGATCTCCGGCGCGAAGACGCGCTGCCCGAGAATCTGGTCGGCAAGACCTACCTCGCCGCCGGCTGGCTCAATGCACAACACCTGGGCGGCATCAAGGCCTACGCCGGCAGCGCCATCGAGGTCGATGCCGCAGTGCAGGTCACGCCTGGCGGAGAAATCGCGCTGCATGCGCCCCAGGTCAAGGTCAACGCCGGGCTGACGGCGCGCGGCGGCCGCATTGTGCTGGGCGACATCGTCAGCAAGCTGTCCAACGGCACGAGCGGCTGGCTCGATACAACGGTCGCTACGCCAGCGGCAGGAGCAAAGGTGGGCATCGATGTGACGGCCGGTGTGACGCTCGACACGCGCGGCCTGTGGAGCCAGCTCAAGCTTGACCCGAGCAACACGTCCGGCCTGCCCTATGTCAACGGCGGCGCAGTGTCGCTGGTCAGCAGCGGTACCGTCAACCTGGCGGCCGGCAGTGCGATCGACACGTCCTCGGGCGCCGCCTTGCTGGCCGACGGCAAGCTGAAGGGCGGGCGCGGCGGCGACATCACGCTGCGCTCGAATCAGAACGATCTCAACGGTGTCAAGTCGGAGACACTGGTGCTCGATGGCGAACTGCGTGGCTACGGCGTCAACGGTGGCGGTACGCTGACCATCGACAGCGGTACCGGCGTGGCGCTGGGCAGCGGCGTGCTGGCCGGCAATGGCGTGTTGCCTGCAGGCCAGTCCGTACCCGTGCACCTGACGCTGGCAGAAGCCTTCACCATCAAGGCCGGCACCGTGCTCGATGCCGACTTCAGCTATGTGAGCAGTCTGATCCATCCCGGCCAGCCGCTACTGGACTTGCCGGACTTTAGCGCGGCGCGCCCCTATACCCTGCCAGCCGCCTGGGTGGTGCCGCCCGCCTCGATCAGCTATGAATTCATCTACGTCATCGGCAGCAATGGCATTGAATACGGCAGCGGCATGACCGTGCCGGCCGGCATCACGCTCACGGGCGTGCGCGGCAAGCTCGGTTCCGGCTACCTGGTGCCGGCCGACGCCTTCCCTAACGGCATGCCGGTGCCCGCTTTCAACGCCAGGGTGGCGGCCGGTACCGCATTTGCGACCGACGTGACCTTGCAGGCGGGCGAGCGCCTGCTGGCCGGCAACCGTGCGCCGAAGGACCTGGTGGTCAAGCCGCTGCTGGTACTGGACAGCTCCTTGTTCCAGCGCGGCTTCGCGCACTACGACATCACCGGCCAGCAAGGCGTGCAGGTGGCGCAGGGCGCCGCCATCGACGTGGCGATGCCGGTGCTGCGCGCCGACCCGGCGCTGGCGCACACGCTGGCCAGCGGTGCCGACCCGGCCGCCTCCTTGCAGCCGTGGCTGGGGCCGCTGTGGCAGGAAGACGCAGTCAAAGGCGTGTTGACGCAGCGCGCCGGCGCCGATATTGCGCTGGCGGCCGGCACCCGCAGTGCCAAGGCGCCGCTGGTGATCGGCAAGGACGCCGCGCTGCGCGTGGACGAGGGGCAAAGCATCAGCCTCACCGGCAACGGCCAGATCACCGTGGAAGGTACGCTGAGCGCGGCCGGCGGCCGCATCTCCGTGTTGCCGGGCATGCTCGTCACCGGTGGCGAGATCAACCGTCCGGACGGCAGCGCCAATGCCCAGTCGATCTGGATCGGCGAGCGCGCGGTACTCGACGTGGCCGGACGCGCGGCCACCGCCACCGACGCCCAGGGCGGCGTGTATGGCCATGTGGGCGCTGGCGGCACCATCGAGATCGGCGCCAGGCATAATCTCGACGCCACCCAGGTCGAGGCGGCCGACGCCTTTGTCATCGTGCGCCCCGGCGCACGCCTGGAAGCGTCCGGCGCCGCCGCCCGGCTCGACCTGCCCGGCCAGGGCAGCGTGCTGGTGGCCGGCGACGGCGGCAGCATCGCGCTCAGTTCCTTTCGTGGCTTGTTCCTCGACGGCAGCCTGCATGCGGCAGCCGGTGGCGCCGGCGCGGCCGGCGGCACGCTGGCGCTGAACCTCGAAGCCCCGAACTACGGCATCGTCGGTAAGATCGACTTGAAGGGCCTGGGCGTGGAAGACGCTGTGCGCGTGCCGCGCGAGCTGGTGCTGTCGCGCCTGCAGGGCGACAGTGGCCTGGCCACCGACTTGCAGGTGGGTAATAACGATCCGGCGCTGCGCTACGGCGTGGCCCGGTTGGGTGCGGACCGTGTGGCCGCTGGCGGCTTCGACCACCTGGCCTTGCTGTCGAACGGCTTGATCAGTTTTGATGGCAATCTCGACCTGGCGCTGGGGCAGAGCCTGCGCCTGACCGCCAGCGCATTGGCCCTGGCCGACCATGCCGATGCCGCTACCACCGCGCAAGTCAAACTGGCGGCGCCCTACATCCGTCTGGCCGGCACCAGCCGCAGCCAGAGCGACGACCACCTGATGCCCAACCCGGTGCGCGGCTCCGGCAACGGCGGCGTCGGCGCCGGCAAGCTGGGCGTACCCAACGTGGACGATCATGCCAGCCTGACGCTGAATGCCGCGCTGATCGACCTCGCCAATGCCATCAATGTCGGCAGCAACGGCGTGATCGCGCAAAACGTCGCCGACGACCTGGAGGTCAAGCGCGATGCCTTTGGCGAACTGGCGCTGCGCTCAAGCGGCGACATCCGCATGCGCACGGCGGCGGCGCTGTACACGCCCGGCAATCTGACCCTGGCGGGCGCACAAATCTATCCGGTGAGCGGCGCCATCGGCAAGGTGGAGGTGGGCAAACGCAACGTGCTCAACGAATTCGGGCAAATGGCGACCGAGTTCGACCCGGGCCGTAGGCTGACCATCGAGCGCAGCGGCGACCCTGGCGCGCCATTGCCGGCCCTGCCCTACTCGGTGTTCGGCTCGCTTGAACTGAGTGCCGCCACGGTGAATCAGGGTGGCGTGGTGCGCGCGCCGCTGGGCAAAATCACTCTGGGCCAGAATACGAATGGCGCAGTGACCGGCCAGACCAATCTGCTGCCCGGCAGTGTGACATCGGTCAGCGCCAACGGCCTGGTGATGCCGTACGGCGGCTCGCTCGATGGCCTGAGCTATATGATGGACGGCGTCGACGTCGCATACAAGGGGGTGGGCAATGACCCGGCCGTCGTGCTCACCGGCGAACACGTCGATGTGCGCGCTGGCGCCGTGCTCGACCTGTCCGGCGGCGGCACCCTGACCGGCGCGGCCTTCCTTGCCGGACGCGGCGGTTCGACCGACGCCCGCCTCAACCCGTTGGTGCAGACGTCCAGCAAAGGCGGCTTCGTGCTGCCTGGCCTGGCCACCAATCCCGTCTACGCCATCGTTCCGGGTGCGCAGGCGGGCTATGCGCCCATCGTGGCCGAGAATGGCGCCGGCGATCCGGCGCTGGGGCGCCAGATCACCATCGGTGCCGGCGTGCCCGGCCTGGCTGCCGGCACTTATACCCTGCTGCCGTCGAGCTTTGCGCTACTGCCCGGCGCGTTCCGGGTGGAACTGAACGGTCTGGCCGCCGGCGGCTTGCCCGTCGGGTCGGCCACGGCCATGCGCAACGGCTCGATTACCGCCGCTGTCCAGTTGGGCACCAGCAATACCGACCGGCGCACGGCGCTGCCATCACAGGCGGTGCTGACGCCGGCTGACGTGCTGCGCAGCTATTCGCAATACAATGAAACGAGCTACGGCGCATTCGCGCTGGCGCAGGCGGTGCGCGACGGCGTGCCGCGGCCACTGCTCGAACGCGACGCCAAGGCGCTGCACATCGAACTGGTGCAGTCCAAGGCCAGCACCGACGATGCGCTGCGCTTTGCCGGCACGGCCAACTACACGCCAGGCAAGGATGGCTTTGGGGGCAGCGCGCTGCTGATGGGTGGCTTCGGCAAGAACTACGAAATCATCGGCAGCACCGCCGCGCCTAGCGTCGGCTTCGAGGGTATCGCCGTGCGGGTCGACGCCCTGAACGCCATCGGCGCTCCGCGTCTGGGCATCGGCGGCTTGCCTACCGTCAACTACAGCAGTACCAACGGCAACCAGCAAGCGAATATCGCCCAGTTCCAGGGCGGCGTCGATAACATCGTGGTGCGCGATGGCGCCGTGCTCAAGGCTGGCGAAGTGTTTTTGGTGACCAATAAAAAGGCTGGCGGCATCGTCATCGAGCAGGGTGGCGGCATCAACACCCTGGGCCGTGGCGCCGCCGCCTGGGATTCGAGCAACGGCTATGTGTATGCGCCTGGTACGTCCAGCGTGCTGGCCGTATCGAATGGCCGGCTGGACATGCTGGCGCCCGGCGTGAGCACCGATCCGCGATCCGGGCCGGGCCGCATCGATATCGGCGCCTGCGCGGCGGGCGCCGTGTGCAGCGGCAGCACGCCGCTGTATTCGGAAGGCAGCATCGTCGCCGCCACGGACCAGAGCTTCAACCTGCGCGACGCCACCACCTACGGCACCCGCAACCTGATGCTGGCCGTGGGCGGCATCAATGTGGGCAGCGCAGCATCGCTGGCCGCCATGGCTGCGCGCGACGCGCTGCCGGCCGGACTGACCCTGAACCAGGGCATCCTCGACCGCCTGCTGCGCGGCGACGCCAGCGCGGGTGCGCCGGCGCTGGAAAGCCTGGTGCTGACGGCGCGCGACGCCATCAATTTCTACGACAACGTGGAACTGTCGACCATCGATGCGGCCAGCGGCAAGTCGTCGCTGGAGCGGCTGGTGATCGGCACCCCGGCGATCTACGGCGCCGGCGGCCGCGACGCCGTGGCGCGCATCAAGACCGATGTGCTGGTGTGGAACGGCGCCACGACCGCGCCGGGCCTGGTCGCCAGCGGCGGCGCCGGCAGCGGCAGCGGGCGCTTGCATGTCGACGCCCGCCAGGTCGAGTTCGGCTATGGCCCCAACAGCCGGCCAGACACCATCCATAGCATGGACCGCTTGATCCTCGGCTTTGCCGATGTCGCCATCAACGCCAGCGAGCGCATCACTGCCAACCACACTGGCTCGCTTTCGGTGTATCAGTCGCAAAGCGGCTGGGATACGGCCAGCAAGGGCTATCTGCGCAGCGGCGGCAACCTGGCGCTGAACACGGCGCTGCTCACCGGCACCGCCGGCTCCGTCAACAAGATCAAGGCGGGCGGCGACATTCATGTCGCCAAGCCATTCGGGGTGGCCGCAACCGCCCCGGGTGCGGCCTCGCTGGCCGGCGCACTGGGCGCCGAAGTGGCGCTGGACGGTCGCAGCGTGACGCTTGACACGGCAGTGCTGCTGCCAAGCGGCAAGCTCAGCGTGTCCGCCGAGCAAGACGTGGTACTGGGCGACGGTGCCCGGCTCGACCTGGCCGGCCGCAAGATCGATTTCAACGGCGTGGCCAAGTACAGCTGGGGCGGCGACGTGGTGCTGGACAGCCGCCACGGCGACGTGCGCCAGGCGGCCGCTTCCAGCATCGATTTCTCGGCCGTTTCCAACCGCGCCGGCAAGCTCACCGCCACCGCGCTGGACGCGCAGGCGGGCAGCGTGGCGCTGCTGGGCAGCATCGCCGGCGGCAGTAGCGGCCACTACGACGCGGGCGGCACCGACGTGCCGTTCGCGGCGGGCGGCCTCGACGTGCGCGGTCAGCATATCGCCGATTTCAAAGGCTTGAATCAGCGCCTGACCAAGGGCGGCGTGTTCGGCAGCCGCAGCTTCCAGCTCAAGCAGGGTGACCTGGTACTGGAGAATGAATTGAAAGCGCGCGAAATCACGGTATCGGTAGACGGCGGCCGTCTGGCCGTCAACGGCACTGTCGACGCCAGCGGCGAGCAGGTGGGCAGCATCCGCCTGGCAGCGCGTGACGGCGTCAGCGTGGCCGGCAGCGCGCTGCTCGACGCCCACGGCAGCGTGCTGCGGGTCGATAGCTATGGCCAGGTGATCGAGGCGCCCAACCGCGCCGTGATCGATATCGATGCCGGCAGCGGCCGGCTGGTGCTCGATACCGGCGCGCGCATGGACTTGCGTGCCGGCACCGCCGGCAAGGCCGACCGCATCGCCTCGCTGGGCACGCTGGAACTGAGCGCCCGGCGCCTGGGCGGCGCCACCGGCAACGATATCGCCATCGATGCGGCCGGTCCGCTGGCCATCGACGGCGCCCGCGCCATCACGGTCAATGGTTTCTGGTCGTACACGGACGCCCGCCCGGGCACTGAAACGACGGCCGACGGCCGCCCTTACCAGGTCATCGACCAGGCCTATCTGGACCGCAAGCACGACGATAGCGTGGCTTTCATGACGGGCGCCCAGGCCAACGACGGGCTGATGAATGGCCGCCTGTCCGGCCTGCGCAAGGACAAGGACGCCTTCCACCTGCGTCCGGGCGTGGCCATCCTCAGCGCCACGCCGGACGGCGACCTGCATGTCGATGGCGACATCGACTTGTCGGGCCACCGCTACGCCAGCGTCAATCCGCACACGCAGAAGACCGGCGTGGCCGGCTCCGGCGAAGCGGGCGCGCTGGTGCTGCGCGCGGGCGGCAACCTGAACGTCTTCGGCAGCATCAATGACGGCTTCGATGGCAAGGCCTTGCCGGTCACGCCGGACGACAAGGGCTGGATGCTGGCCAAGGGCCGGGTGCCGTTCGGCGCCGACGTCATCGTGCCGCATGGCCAGTTGGTCACGCTGGCCGACGACACCTTCTTCCAGTCCGGCCGCACCTTGAACTACGACCTGCCGATGAAAGCCATGAGCTTGCGGGCCGGCACGGCGCTGCCGTCGCAAGCCACCCTGATGGCCGAGGTGGAATTGCCGGCCGGCACGGTGCTGGGCGGCGCCGTGCGCAATGCCGCTGGCGATGTCGTGTATGCGGCCGGCACCGTGCTGGCGAAGGCGGTCACGCTGGGCAGCGGCACGCGGCTCGACGCCGGCACCCGCTTGCCTGTGGGAATGTCCGTGGCGGCCATGACCTGGCCCGGCGGCGTGCCGCTGCCGTACCCGGTGGGCGCGATCAAGGACATGCCGAGCCCCGACTACGATGGCGACGGCGTACCCGATATACCCGTCAATGGCGTAGTGCTGGCCGGCGAACTGACGCTGCGCAAGGGCGCGCTGGTGCCGAGCGAAACCTGGGTGCGGCTGCCTGGCGGCGCCGACTCGGTGGCCCTGCGTCCGGGTGATGCCGACGGCAACCAGGGCCGTAACTGGGCGCTGGCGCCGATGCTGGCCAGCGGTTCGCAGTCGTGGTCGATGCGCCTGGTGGCGGGTGCCGATATGCAGGCGGCCGATACCCGCGCGCTGCGCCCCATGGGCGCCAACCGCAGTCTGCTGCTGACCGACCACCACTACGGCGCGGTTCTGGCACCTAGCTTGCCGACGGTGGCGGCGCCGCCGATCGAGGGCGTGGCGGGCAATTTCTACTGGATGGGCGACTCGGAACTGTATTCCGGCTATCCCGCCGGCATGCTGATCAATCTCGCCGACTTTGCCAGCGTGGAGGAGCTGCTGGCGTACAACCAGTGGGGCGTGGGTGACCTGGTGACCTGGCTGCCCGAAGGCGGCAGCTTCCCGATGGTGTCCATGCCTGCGC
The DNA here is from genome assembly GCF_051380935.1 of Janthinobacterium algoris. NCBI lineage: Bacteria > Pseudomonadati > Pseudomonadota > Betaproteobacteria > Burkholderiales > Oxalobacteraceae > Janthinobacterium > Janthinobacterium algoris. Next base: position 37,286 of record NZ_JBNYXZ010000016.1, read on the forward strand.
GGCAACAGCTGTTCAGCGTGCTGCGTACGGGCACGGGCGACCTGGACCTTCTGGCCAGCGGCAATTTTAACCAGAGTTCGCCGTATGGCGTATATACGGCCGGTACCCAGGCGGCCAATGTGGCGGCGGCTTACCGGCTGCCGCGCGCGGCCGATCGCAAGGGTTCCATTCTCGGCCCCGATGGCGACGCCTTCAAGCCTTATGTGGACGGTGGCGCGCAAAGCCTGTACCAGGCCTGGTATCCCGAGCATGGCGGCAACGTGCTGGTGCGCGCGCAGGGCGACGTCACCGGCGATCTGGTGGGTGCCGGTTACGGCACCGAGCGTCGCCCCGACGACCTGGGCTACCTGCGTCCGCAGCAGGATAGCAGCGCCGTCGGCACCTGGCTGTGGCGCCAGGGCACCGGCAGCGCGGTCGCCCAGGGCGATGGCGTGCCCACCGCCTGGTGGATCAACTTTGGCAGTTACGTCGCCGGCGGCATCGGCATTAACTACCTGTACCAGACCCTGCCCGTGATGACCGGCTTCACCGGCATCGGTACCCTGGGCGGCGGCAACCTCGTGCTCGAGGCGGGCGGTGCCGCCGGCATGCTGTCGCCGCGTACCGACCAAGGCGCCAAATTCGTCATGCGCAGCCAGGGGTTGAACCTGGCGGTGGCCAGCACCGGCCGGGTATCGGCCGACGGTTCCGCGCTGACGCTGACCGGCGGTGGCGACCTCGACGTGCGCATTGGCGGCGGCCTCAATCCGGTGGCCGAAGTGCGCTCGTTTGCCGCCACGACCGGTGAGATCATGCCGGATACCCGTTTTGCCGGCAACCGTGGCGACCTCAATAGCACCTTCGTCAATCTGCGCGGCGCCTTGCGCATGGAGGCGGGATCGGTGGGTGGCATCGAGCTGCGCTTCGACAAGGGTGACAGCCAGGAGTCGCGCGCCTATCAGGTCTACACCGCCACCTCGTCCATCGCGGGCGGCGGGCCGGTGGTGGTGCCGGGCGACTCCGGCGTGCGCATCGATGCGCGCGGCGACCTGGTGCTGGGCGGCGTGGGCGACGCGGGCCGCGTCACCCAGATCAACAACGGCACGCCGTTCACTGCGAAGGGCGTGGCGCAAGACGGCGAGGGCTACAGCTGGTTTTCGCTGTGGACGCCGTCGACCGCTATCGACCTGTTCAGCGCGGGCGGCAATCTGACGCCGTCCACGGCCTGGAGCGACGACCGCGCCAGCGGCAACCAGGCTTCCAGCGGCGGGCGTTTCGTGATGCCGTCGCAATTGCGCGCGGTGGCCGCCAGCGGCAACTTGTATGTGGGCAACTCCGCCCAGGGTGCGGAGGACACTGGCACGAATGCGCTGGCGCGGCCGGCCACTGGCCTTCTGCTGGCGCCATCGCCGGTCGATGCGCATTTCACCCGCCGCACGCCGGGGCAACTGGAACTGCTGGCAGCCGATTCGATCTACGCGGGTGCTTATTCGGTGACGGCGTCGGGCGCCGATCCGACCGCGCTGCCCAGCCCTTTCAATCCGGGCTTCGCGGGCGTCTCCGGCACCACCGCCTATGGCGACATGTATACGCATAACGTCAGCCAGGAAGCACAGGCGCCCAGCCTGCTGTTCGCGTCGCGCGAAGCCGGCGCTTTACCGCAGCGCTATCCGCTGTTCACGCTGACGCCGCCCACCGCCTCGGGCTATGCGGTGCAGGACCAGCTGCCAGCACGCTATTACGCGCTGGCGGGCGATATCGTCGGGCTGCGCACCGGTTCCATCATTACGCGCGGCGGCGGCAACGCGGCCAGCCACAGTACCTGGTACGAGGGCGCCGGTCCGGTCGATATCCGTGCAGGACGCGACATCGTCAACTCCGGCACGGCACTGGGGCTGGTCGAAGCCACGCCACAGGGACTGCTGGGCTGGACTTCGGAGATAGCGTACGCCAATCCTTCGCTGCCGCTGCGGCCGACGGAAAACTTTGTTGGTTCGGCGCGCGGCAATCTGATACTGCACAACAATCCGGACGCGGTGTCGGTCGTGCATGCCGGCCGCGACATCCGTTACGGCACCTTCTACGTGGGCGGTCCAGGCACGCTGGAAGTGACGGCCGGGCGCGACATTGACATGGCCGACAAGGCCGAGCTGAAGAGTATCGGGGCGGTGGCCAATGTCACGTCTGGTGATCGCAGCAGCGGCGCCAGCATCGCGGTGGCGGCCGGGGTTGGGGCACATGGTCCCAACTACGACGCCTTTGCGGCGCGCTATCTCGACGCTGCCAACCTGATCGACCGAGGCAAATCGCTGGCCGACCAGCCCGGCAAGGCGGTGGCCGTGTATGGCGGCCGCCTGGGCCTGGCCGACTGGTTGCGCACGGAATTCGGCTACAGCGGCGATGAAGCGGGCGCGCCCGCCTTCCTGGCCACGCGTCAGAGCGAGCTCGACAAGACTCGCCAGGCCAGCAGCGGCGGCGCCAAGCGCGACCTGCAGCGCGAGTATGGTCTTTCCAGCCAACTGCACCTGGTCAACTGGCTGGAAACCCGCTACGGCGCCGGCCAGCCCAATGGTCTCGGAAAGCGCTTTGATGCAGCCAGCATGGACGCACGCAAGTTTTTCGCGGCCTTGCCGGCCGAGCAGCAGCGGGTCTTCCTGCGCAACGTCTATTTCGCTGAACTCAAGGCTGGCGGGCGCGAGTACACGGCGGCGGGCGGCGTGCGCGAAGGCAGCTACCTGCGCGGCCGCGAAGCGATCGCCACGTTGTTCCCGACCAAGGATGCGCAGGGCAAACCCGTGACCTACGCGGGTGACCTGACCATGTTCAGTGGTGCCACCTACTATGTGGACGGCGCCGAGGGAGTCAGTACCAAGCGGCCGCGCAAGGGCGTCAATTATCTGACGCGCGAACAATATGCGCGTTTGGGCGACACCCACGCCCCGGTGTTCGACCTGGCCGATGCCGGCATCCACACCGACTTCGGCGGCAACATCGACATCCTGACGCCGGGCGGGCGCACGCTGGTCGGGGTGGACGGCGGCTTCGTGCCGGGCGAAGGCTCGGGCGTGCTGACGCAGGGCACCGGCGAAATCCAGATCTATGCCAGGGACAGCATCCTGCTGGGCCAGAGCCGCATCTTCACCACCTTCGGCGGCAATATCCTGGCCTGGTCGTCGCAGGGCGACATCAATGCCGGCCGCGGCTCCAAGTCCACCGTGGTGTTTACACCACAGCGCCGCGTCTACGACAACATCGGCGTGGTCAGCCTGTCGCCGACCACGCCGAACACGGGCGCCGGCATCGCCACCCTGAACCCGATCCCGGAGGTGCCGCCCGGCGACATCGACCTGATCGCCCCGCTGGGCACCATCGACGCGGGCGAGGCGGGCATCCGCGTCTCGGGCAACGTCAACCTGGCCGCGCTGCAGGTGGTGAATGCGGCAAACATCCAGGTGCAGGGCAAGTCGACAGGCATGCCGGTCATCGCCGCAGTGAACGTGGGTGCGCTCAGCAATGCCAGTGCGGCCGCCACGCAAGCAGTCTCTGCGGCGCAGGACGTGCTGCAGCGTGAACGGGCTGCCACGCGCCAGGCGCTGCCATCGCTGTTCACGGTGAAAGTACTAGGCTTTGGCAACGAGCAGGCGGACGAAGGCGGTGTTGGCAAGCACAAGGGTGGTGAGCCACAGGCGTCGAACTACCAGCCGGCCGGCGTGGTGCAGGTGCTGGGCGCAGGGCCTTTGACGGCGCCGCAGTTGCAGGCACTCACGCCGAACGAGCGGCGCGGCCTGCAACCATGAGTTTTATGAACATTTGATGACATTCGACAGTTGCCGCGCGCGGCGGCAGTCTAGGCATCAGTAGACAAGCTTCGGTGGACCACATCCGCAGTATAAAACGCCGGCCCAGCGCCGCAACACAGGGCAACCGTTTGATTTTAAGGTGAATGGAAGATGCGTGAGATGAAAAAACAGGGCAAGGGGGCAGCACCAGCGGCACCCGCGACCGCCTTGACGATGCTGTGCCTGGCCATGCTGGCGTTGCCCGGCATGAGCTGCGCTCAGGAAACAGTTGTCGCCGCGCCGGCCGTGCCGGAACGGCAAGTGACGATCGAGGAATACCTGGTGCGCGGCAATACCGTGCTCGATGCGCGTGCCATCGAAGAGGCGGTCACGCCCTTCCTGGGGCCGGGCCGCAGCCTGAAGGACGTGGAAGGGGCGCGTGACGCCCTCGTTGCCGCCTACCAGGCGCGTGGCTACCAGTCCGTCTACGTGGACTTGCCGGAGCAGCAGGTGGAGCAGGGCGTGGTGGTGCTGCAGGTGAGCGAAACCAAGGTGGGACGCTTGCGCGTGGTCGGTGCGCAATACAACTCGCCGCTCGACGTGCGCCAGCAAGTGCCGGCACTGACGGAGGGCAAGGTGCCCGACTTTACGCAGGCGCAAGTGGAACTGACGGCACTGAACCGCGGCCCCAAGCGCCAGGTGATGCCGCTGGTCAAGCAGGGCAGCCTGCCCGGCACCATGGACGTGGACTTGAAAGTGGAAGACAGCAGCCCGTGGCGCGCCAGCGTGGGCTTGAACAACGATTACAGCGCAGATACTAAAAAGCTGCGCACCAGCATGTCGGTCGGCCACGACAACCTGTGGCAGCTCGGGCATAGCGCCACCCTCAGCTTTTTCGGCACGCCGGGCGACCTGAACCAGACCAAGGTGTGGTCCGCCTCGTACGTGGCACCCATCGGCACGCAGGGCTGGAGCGTGGAGGCGACCGGCTACCAGTCGAACAGCAACGTGGCCAGCACCGGCGGCACCAGCGTGCTGGGCAAGGGCCATGCGCTGGGCATGAAGCTCAACTACACGGTGCCCAATAGCGGCATCTGGTGGCACAGCTTTTCTGCCGGTATCGATTTCAAGGATAACCAGGAAGCGCTGCAACTGAATGGCGCCGGTTCCAGCATACCCCTGAAGTACGTGCCGCTCAGCGTGGCCTACAACGGTTTTGCGCAGACGGAGACGGCGACCTACGGCCTGGGCCTGTCGCTGGTGGCCGGCACGCGCGCCGCGTTCGGCTATGGCAGCGACAGCGCCGCCTACGACAACAAGCGCTACAAGGCCTCGCCCAGCTTCCTCGTGCTCAAGGGCGATGCCAACGTGACCACCACCCTGGGCAGCGGCGCGCAGCTGTACGGCAAGCTGGCGGGCCAACTGGCCGATGCGGCGCTGGTGTCGGGTGAACAGATGGCCGCCGGCGGCGCCAATTCCGTGCGCGGCTATCTGTCGGCCGAAGCGACGGGCGACTACGGCGTCTCGGGCAGCGTCGAATGGCGCACGCCCCAGCTGACGTATTTCAACCGCCTGGAAAACTGGCGTTTGTTTGCCTTTGCCGATGGCGCGCGCCTGCGCTTGCGTGACCCGCTGCCGGAACAGAAAGACCTGTTCGGCCTGGCGTCCGTGGGCGTGGGCAGCAGCTTCCAGTTCCTGCGCTACCTGAATGGCCGCATCGATTTTGCTTACCCGCTGCGCGATGGCCCGCGCACGCACAAACACGTGCGCCGCATCAATTTCAACCTGTCGGCCAGCTACTGACGGGCCAGCTCACCAGCACTGTACTTTTTTAGACTTTTCTTCGGAGAATCACTGTCATGCAACGTTTTCTTTTTTTGCTCACGATCCTGGGCACGCTCGTTCCCGGCCTGGCGCATGCCTGGTGGCAGCCCGACTGGGCTTACCGCAAACCCGTCACCGTCGATGCCGGCCCGAAGGCCGGTGCCGTGGGCGGCGATCCCGGCCGCATTCCCGTGCTGCTGCGCTTGCATTCGGGTAACTTCAACTTTGAAGGCGTCAGCGACAACGGCGCAGACCTGCGCTTCGTGGCCGGCGACGACAAGACGGTGCTGAACCACCAGATCGAGCAATTCAACCCGCTGCTGGGCATCGCCCTGATCTGGGTTGATGTACCGGCCCTGAGCGCGGGCACGCCGCAAAAATTGTGGATGTATTACGGCAATCCGAAGGCGCCCGCGTCCGGCAATGGCCAGCGGACTTTTGACCCCGACTACAGCCTGGTGTACCACTTCAGCGAACCGGGCGTGCCCTCGCGCGACAGCACCGCCTACGGCAACCATGCCCAGACGGCCGTGCCGGCGCTCGACGGTTCCGTCATCGGCGCCGGCGCCCGCCTGGGCACCACGCCATTGATGCTGCCCGCCTCGCCTTCGCTGGCGCTGGCCGCCGCTGCGCCATTTACCTTCTCGGCCTGGGTCCGTCCGGACAGCCTGGGTGCGCGACAAGTGCTGTATGCACGCCGCGATGGCACCAGTGAATTGCTGATCGGTATCGACCAGGGCGTGCCGTTCGTGCAGGTAAATGGCCAGCGCAGCAAGCCCGGCCAACCGATCCAGGCTGCGCAATGGTCGCACCTGGCTGTCAAAGCCGATAAAAACAATGTGGCCCTGTATGTGGGCGGCCGTCCGGCCGTCTCGCTGGCCACCGCCCTGCCAGCGTTCAGCACGGCGGCCTCGGTGGGCGCCGATGCGCCTCCAGCCGCCTCCGGTGCCGAAACCCTGGCCAACTTCACGGGCGCCATCGACGAGCTGCGCCTGTCGCGCACGGCCCGTCCCGATGCGCTGCTGCTGGCCGATGCCGTCTCGCAAGGTTCCGAATCGCGCCTGGCGGTGTTTGGCGCCGATGAACAGCAGGCCGGTAAAAGCCATTTCGGCTTCATCATCGCCGCCATGCCGCTCGACGCCTGGATCGTCGTGGGCTTGCTGGGCTTGATGATGGTCTTGTCGTGGATCATCATGATCGGCAAGGGCCGCAGCTATGGCGCCATTGCGCGTGCGAATGCGCAATTCATGCAGTCGTTCCACGAAGCGGCCGGCGCGCCGCTCGATCACCTGGCGCGCAACGGCAAGCTGAGCACTTCCGTGAAGACGGATTCCTCACTGTGGCGTTTGTATGACGTGGCCATCGACGAGATGCGCCGCCGGCATGACCGCGGCTACGACTTGAACGCCGTCTCGAACGCCACCATCGGCGCCATCCGCGCCGCCATGGATGGCGTGATGGTGCGCGAAAGCGAACGCATGTCGAAACGCATGATCTGGCTCTCGACCACCATCGAAGGTGCGCCGTACGTGGGCCTGTTCGGCACCGTGATCGGCATCATGCTGGTGTTCGTCGTGGCGGCCATGGCCGGCGCCGTGGACATCAACTCGGTGGCGCCGGGCATGGCTGCTGCGCTGCTGTGTACGGCTGCGGGCCTGGGCGTGGCGATTCCCGCCCTGTTTGGCTACAACTGGCTGTCCTCGCGTTCGGACGCCATCGTCGCCGATATGGCTGTCTTCGTCGATGAATTTGCCACGCGTCTGGCTGAAGAGCAGGGCGACGGACGGCAGATGCGTCCCGTGCTGCAACAGGCGTGAGGGGCGCATAACCATGGCCACCTCCGCCAAGTTTACCCCCCGCAAGCGTAGCGGCGGCATCAACATCACGCCCTTCGTCGACGTGTTGCTGGTGGTGCTGGTGATCTTCATTTTGACCAGCAACGCCAGCATTCCCGGCATCAAGGTCGACCTGCCCAAGGCCAGTTCGGCCATGGCGCTGGAAAAACCGAAGACCAAGGCCATCACCATCGACAACGCGGGCCAGGTCTTCCTCGATGCCTATCCCGTCACCTTGCCCGAGCTGGAAGAGCGCTTGCGCACGGAAAAGGCCTTGACGCCCGACTTTCCCGTGATCGTGCGCGGCGATGCCGCCGTGCAGTACGCGAAAGTGGTCGAAGTGCTCGACTTGCTGCGCCGCATCGACCTGAACCAGGTGGGCCTGGTGACCGGCAAGCCGGCATGAGGAGCGCAAGGTGAAGCGTGACGACATGATGAAGACGGCTGCCTCGGAACCGTCGGGCGCGGCGCAGTGGTGGCGCCGCTGGGGCGGCGTGGCCGGTGGCGCGCTGCTCGCTGCTGCACTGGCCGCGCTGGTCTGGTATTTGCTGTCCGACACGGCCGCCACCAAGCGCGAAGTGGCGGCCCCGCCGATGCTGATGCTGCCACCGCCGCCACCGCCGCCGCCGGAACCGGAAAAACTGCCGGAACCGACGCCCGACAAGGTGGTGCCGGAAGTGTCGGAGCCGGAACCGACGCCGGCCGACAAGCCCATGGATGACGCGCCGGAAAGTCCGTCGCCGGACAAGGGCGACCCCGTCACCATCGATGGCGCGGCGCAGGCTGGCAGCGACGCCTTCGGTATCCAGGCCGGGCGCGGCGGCGGCATGACAGGCGGCGGCGGTGGCGGCGGCCTCGGCGCGGGATCGTATGGCCGCTATGTGGCGAATGCCTTGCAGATGGCGTTCGCCCGCGACCCGCGCACGCGCCAGCTGGCGTTTGCCGACATCCGCGTCGACCTGTGGCTCGATACGGAAGGCAGGACGACGAAAGTGCAACTGGTGCAAGGCACGGGCAATGCGCAGACGGATGAGCAGGTGCTGGCCATGGTGCGCGACTTCCGCGCCGATGAGCGGCCGCCGGCGTCCTTGCGTTTCCCGGCCCGCGTTTCAATCAAAGGCCGCCGGCCGTAGTGCACACATTCATTTTAATTTTTACCGAAAGAAACAATGAATTCCATATTTTTCCCCTCACAGCGTATGCGCCGCCTTCCGCTGGCGCTGGCTGCCTTCGCCCTGAGTGTGGCGGCAGGCGCGGCGCAAGCCCAGACTGCACCGGCCGACAGCACCATGGTCAAACTGATCCGCGGCTTGATCCAGAGCGGCGCCCTGAACAAGGATGCCGGCGAAGCGCTGCTGGCGCAGGCGCAGAGCGAAGCGCTGGCCGCAGCGCAAGCCCGTCCGGCCGCTGCGCCAACGGCCCTGGCGCAGGTGCAGGCAGGCGATGTGCGCGTGCCGTATATTTCGCAAACAGTGCGCGAGCAGATCCGCGACGAGATCAAGGGACAAGTGCTGGCCGAAGCGAAGGCGGGCGGCTGGGCGGCACCGAATGAAACGCCGGCCTGGACCAAGCGCATCCGCCTGGAAGGCGACGTGCGCGCGCGCTACGAATCGCGCTATTACGACATGGCCAACAGCAATATCGAGATCGACTGGCGCTCGCTCAACAGCGGCAGCGGCTACGACGTCAATTCGAATACCAACCTGGCCCTGCCGGCGCTGCTGAACACGCGCGAAGACCGCAAGCACTTGCTGCGCGCGCGCGCCCGCCTGGGCATCCTGGCCGACATTTCCGACAGCACGCAAGCGGGCATACGCTTGGCCAGCGGCAACGATGACAGCCCGGTGTCCACCACGCAAACCCTGGGCGGTGGCCTGGGCAAGAAAAACATCTGGCTGGACCAGGCCTGGCTGTCCTACCAGCCCGCTTCGTGGCTGAAACTGACGGCGGGCCGCTTCGACAACCCGTTTGTGTCCGGCGACGAACTGTTTTCCAGCGAACTCAATTTTGACGGCATCGCCGCCAAGGTGCAGCAACCGGTGGGCGCAAATAAGGACGTCACCGTGTTCGGCACGCTGGGCCTGATCCCGCTCGAGTATTCGTCCGACAATGCGCCTAGCCGCAGCCAGGCAAAAATGTCCAGCGAAAACAAATGGCTGCTGGGCGCGCAGGTGGGCGCCTCGTGGAAGATCAATAGCGACCATCAGTTGCGCGGCGCCTTGGCCTACTACAACTTCCGCAACATCAGCGGCGAGTACTCGCAGCCGTGCGCGCTGTACGCGGGCGCCGATGGCTGCAACACGGACTGGTCGCGTCCATCGAGCATGCAAAAGGGCAATAGCTTGATGCTGCTGCGCAATATCGCGTTGAACCCGCTCGACCCGGCAAATACGCCGCAGCCGCAATTCGTGGGCCTGGCGTCGAAGTTCCGCCTGGCCAATCTGAATGCGCGCTGGGATAGCAAGGTGGCCGGCGGCACGGACTTGCGCATTGAAGGCGATTATGTGCGCAACATGGCTTACGACAAGAATGCCATGTGGGCGCGCGCCAAGGGCGGCATCATGAACAACTTTGGTGGCACGGGCGGCGTCTCGCAAGCCGATTTCAGGAGCGGCGGCAATGCCTACATGCTGCAGGCGACCCTGGGCAAGGCCAGCCCGGCGGCGCGCGGCGACTGGAACGTGCTGCTCGGCTACAAGCGCATCGAACCGGATGCCTTGCCTGACGCCTACAACGATTCCACCTTCCACCTGGGCGGCACGAATGCACGCGGCTATTACCTGGGCGGCGCGTATGCGCTCGACAAGAATACCTGGTTGAACGGTCGCTGGACGTCGAGCCGCGAAGTGTTCGGTTCTGCGCTGTCGATCGACACCCTGCAAATCGAACTGAACGCGCGTTTTTAAGGAGCCATAATGTTGATACTCAACAAAACGCGCTTGCCGCTCCTGCTGCTGATGCTGCTGGCCGGTGGCGCCGCCCAGGCGCAGGGACAGAAGGGGCAAAGCATGGAAGAGCGCTTGCGTGCCGAGTTGCGCAATGTCACGGCGCAATTGCAGCAGACGCGCGGCGAGCTGGACTTGCTCAAAGCCAAGGGCGCGCCTGCTGCCAAGGTGGCGCCCGTGGCCGCTGCACCGGCCAGCGATGGCTTGAAAAAGGAACTGGCACGCAGCCACTCGCAGCTGGCGCAGGAGCGCGCGCAGCGGGAAAAACTGGGCGAGCAGCAACAGCGCAGCGCCACCGCCGCGCAAGAGGCAAGCGCCAGCCTGGCGCAGTACCGCCAGGCTGGCGAGCAACTGGCCACCAAGGGCAAGCAGATCGAAGCGGAGCGTGCGCGTCTCGACGGTGAATTGACGTCGCAGCGCGGCGCCCTGGCGCGCTGCGAAAGCAAGAATGCCCAGCTGTATGCGACCGGGCAGGAAATCCTGCAAGCGTATGAAGGCCTCGACGTGCTGGACGTCATGCAAGCGCGCCAGCCGTTCGCCGCGCAAAGCCGCGTCAAGCTCGAGCAAATCGCCCAGCATTACGGCGACCAGTTGTACCAGGGCCGCTTTGATGCGCGTCAAACAGAAACGCCGGCCGCGCCCGCGGCCGCACCCCAATAATTTTTTTGAAATGAATGGAATGACGATGGAAAACACCAACAACTTGCTGACCACCCTGAATGCGGAACAAATGGCTGACGCCATCAAGGCGGCCGGCTGCGCCGTGACGAGCATTGAACACGACGGCGTGGTGCGCCTGCACAGCGCCAGCCATGGCATCGGCTTTCAAGTGCTGTGGGGCAATGAAGCGGCGCCTGGCCAGTACGCGGACCTGACCCTGAGCTGCCCGCTGCGCGTGCAGGGCGGCGACTTGCCGGCCGGCTTGCTGGCCGAATGGCACCGCAGCAAGCGTTTTGCCCGCGTGGCCCAGCATGGTGATTTCGTCGTGCTGGAAATGGATGTACTGGTCGCCGGCGGCGTCAGCAAGGAGTACCTGAATATCAATCTGCAACTGTGGACGCAGATGATGGGTCAGTTCTTCTTGTTTTTGCGTAACTTTACGCCTGCTGACACGGCCACTGCACCGGTCGTGGAGGCCGCCAGCGTGGCAGAAGAAGAAACTGTGTCGGCCTGACAAGTGCCGTCCACGGGCGGCAAAAATGGCCGGTGACGGGCCTTTTTTGCCGCTTGCGGGTCCCAAGTGTCGTATTAAATACTTATTTTTTAGGCATCGCGCATTAAAACTGTTCAAAGAGCGTGTGTGAATCAAGCCAGCAACGCCTGTATGGCGGATAATATTGCCTGTTGCCGATTTGGATACGACCTTTACACAAAAATGCGCCCCATGGATTTTACCCGCGACGAAACCAGTGAAACCCCAGTTGCCCCGGCCAGCGCGCCGGGAGCGCCTTTGCCGTATGCCGTCGCCACCTGGCTGCAGCGGGTGGAGGCTGCCGCCCATCCGAAAGCTGTGCTGAGCATTGCCGAACCGGACCCCAAACTCAACCAGCATCGTTTGATCTACGTGCTGGCGCCCACCAGCGGTGGCCGCCACGTGGCCCTGTGCCTGTACAAGGCGCGGCTGCGGCCGAATGGCGACGTGGCGGCAGCGAGTCCCATCAGTGAAATTTTTTCCCTGTTGTCGGCGCCGCCCACCTTTTTGACGCCGGCCGACGAAGACCTCGTGCGTTTCTTCGTGGCCATGCGCAGCGGGCAGAATTCGCAGACGGGCAGCGCCACGGAGCCGAAGGGCAAGGTGGGCGCGGCCCTGCTGAAAATGCTGGCCGAGCAGGATAAACTGTTGTGGGCCAATTCCTGGGCCGATGTGGGCAATGGCCTCGTGTATCCCTTGAAGGAAGGTCCCGTGCGTCCCGCGCGCCTGTTCTGGCGCGACGAAGGCAAGACCATGCGCCTGGGCTGGCAAGTGGACCCGCCGGAAGGCGCGAAGCACCATGGCGCCGACCAGATCGACTACATGCTGCCTACCGATCCGCCGTGGTACATCGACAACCTGTCGTGCGGCGTGCTGGAATTGAACCAGGGCGGCTCCGACATTTCCCTGGCCGACTTGCAGGCGCTGGTGGCGCAGGCGCCGCCGTTGAATGCGAACGACAAGGTACGCGTGTCGCAACTGCTGCTGGCACAAGGCTTGCAGCATTTGATGCCGCTGCCGCAACCGTTGCCGCAGCGCTTGCGCAACGATGTGCCAGCGCAACCGGTCCTGCTGCTCGACAGCGCCATGCTGGCCGATGGCAGCGCGCAGCGCTGGAGCGATTTCGCCGTGCTGTCCTACGACTACGATGGCGAGCGCGTCGCGTTCGACCCATCGCAGCGCGTGGTGAGGCAAGTGGGCGAGGTAACGGAAATTATCCAGCGCAATACGCTCGATGAAGCGCGCGCCCTGACCACCCTGGCCGAGCTGCAATTCAAGAAGCCGGGCGCCGCCCCCTTGAGCGGCTTGAAGGGCGCCTTGTTGCTGCCGTCCCAGGCGGAATGGCTGCGTTTTGGCGAGTCCGGCATCGATGCCTTGCTGGAGCAGGGCTGGATCGTGGAAAAGACGGCCAAGTACCGCTACGATGTGAGCGAGGCCGGTGACTGGTATGCGGAGATCGACGACCAGGACCCGGAGAGCGGCAACGCCTGGTTCGAGCTGGAACTGGGCATCGTCGTCAATCAGGAAAGAGTGCCGCTGCTGCCCGTGCTGGTGCAGCTGATCCGCAACGCGCCCAACGATTTCAACCCAAAAGTCATCGAGGCGCACGCCGACGATGACCAGATGCTGGCAACCTTGCCAGACGGCACGCGCGTGGCGCTGCCGTGGGGCCGCGTGCGCCCCATCCTCAACACCTTGGGGGAACTGTATTTCAGCGACAAGATCAAACATGCGGTGCGCATGTCGACTCTGGACGCGGCGCGCCTGGAAGAACTGGCGCGGGGCCTGGAACTGCGCTGGACGGGCGGCGAGCAATTGCGCGCCATGGGCCGCAAGCTGAGCCAATTCGGTTCCGTGCAAAAAGTGGCGGCGCCAGCCGGTTTGCAAGCGACCCTGCGCGATTACCAGGCCGATGGCCTGGCGTGGATGCAATTCCTGCGCGACCATGACTTGGCCGGTATTTTGGCCGATGACATGGGTCTCGGTAAAACCGTGCAGACGCTGGCGCATATCCTGGTGGAAAAGGAAGCGGGACGCCTCACGCATCCCGCCCTCGTCATCGCGCCGACCAGCCTGATGGGCAACTGGCAGGACGAGGCGGCAAAATTTGCGCCTAGCCTGAAAGTATTGCTGCTGCAAGGCAAGGACCGCGCCCAGCAATTCGACCAGATCGACCAATGCGACCTGGTGCTGACCACCTACGCCCTGTTGCCGCGCGACGAGGAAACCCTGCGCGAGCACGATTTCCACCTGGTCATCCTGGACGAATCGCATTACATCAAGAATACGCGCAGCAAGGCGGCGCAAAGCGCGGGCCTGTTGCGCGCGCGCCACCGCCTGTGCCTGTCCGGCACGCCGCTGGAAAATCATCTGGGCGAGCTGTGGTCGCAATTCCACTTCCTGCTGCCGGGCTTGTTGGGCGATGAGAAAACCTTCAATAGCCAGTTCCGTCATCCGATCGAGCGCCAGGACGACCCGCTGCGCCGCATGCTCCTGAATCGTCGCATCAAACCCTTCCTGCTGCGACGCACGAAGGACAATGTGGCCAAAGAGCTCCCGCCGAAGACGGAAATGGTGCGCAAGGTGGAATTGACGGGACCGCAGCGCGACCTGTATGAAACCGTGCGTCTTGCGATGGATCAAAAAGTACGCGAAGAAATCGACAAGAAGGGCGTGGCGCGCAGCCAGATCGTCATCCTCGAAGCGCTGCTGAAACTGCGCCAGGTCTGTTGCGACCCGCGCCTGGTGAAATCCCTGCCGGCGAAGAAGCAGTCGGCCGGCTCGGCCAAGCTGCTCGACCTGATGCAGATGGTGGAAGACTTGCTCGACGAAGGGCGCAAGATTCTCGTCTTTTCGCAATTTACCAGCATGCTGGAATTGATTGAGGAAGAGCTGGAATCGCGCGACATTCCCTACGCCTTGCTGACGGGTGAAACGAAGGACCGGGGCGCGCAAGTGGCGGCCTTCCAGCAGGGCGCCGTGCCGATCTTCCTGATCAGCCTGAAGGCGGGCGGCGTGGGCTTGAACCTGACGGCGGCCGACACGGTGATCCACTACGATCCATGGTGGAATCCGGCAGCGGAAAACCAGGCCACCGACCGCGCCTGGCGCATCGGCCAGGACAAGCCCGTGTTCGTGTATAAACTGATCGCAAAGGGCACGCTGGAAGAAAAAATCCAGCTGCTGCAGCAAAAGAAATCGGAGCTGGCGCAATCGATCCTGGCCGAAGGCGAGTCGCAAAAGATGGCCCTCACGCAGGAAGACTTGCAGCAGATTTTTGCCCCACTGGAAGATTAAGGGCGCCGCACGCTTATACTTGGCGCATTCCATTCTCGCCAGGCAAAACGCATGCTGCCCTTTCTGCCCTTTCTTCTACTGCTGCTTGCCGGCGTCATCCTTATGGCGCTGCGTTTCGTCCAGTTGCGCCGCGCCCTGCTGCGCGCGCGAGCGGGCGAAGCGCAGTTCCGCCTGCTGGCCGAACACGGCCGTGACGCGACTTTCCTGCTCGACGCCACTACCCTCGAATTGCTCTACATCAGCCCCGCCGCGCAGCGCCTGACGGGCCATGACTTGCCCGCCTTGCGCGAGCACGCGGCGCGTCTGACGGCAGACGTGCCGGCCCGGCTGCAGCGCTGGCGCGATGGCGATGCCAGCCGTTTGACCCTGTTGCGCGAAGTGGCGCTGCCGCATGCCGAAGGGCATCCGTTGGCGCTGGAAATCAGCTCGACTATCGTGCCCGCGGCGGCGGGGCGCAGCATCACGCTGGTGGGCACGGTGCGCGACGTCAGTGCTGCCCAGGCGCAGGAAGCGGAACGCGAAAAGGAGCAAAAGCGCTTCGCCTCGATGCTGTCGCATGAATTCCGCACGCCGCTGGCCACCATCGACGGCGCCATCCAGCGCCTCGTCTCGACATCGAAAGATGCCGACGAGGCCACGCGCAAGCGCTATGTGAAAATCCAGACGGCCGTCGACCGTTTGCTGGGCATGATCGATGATTACCTGTCACCTGAACGCATGGCGTCCATCGGCCGCGAGCGGGCTGCCGACGGCGTCGCGCCGCTGGCCTTGCTGCAGCAGGCGGCCGCTACCGTACCGGACAACTACTGCGTGCAGCTGGACCTCGATGAGGACTTGCCGGCCAGGCTGCGCTGCGATGTGCCCGGCATGGCCTTATGCCTGCAAATCTTGTTAGACAACGCCGTCAAGTTCAGCCCGCCGGGCAGTGTCATCATCCTGTCGGGCAAGCTGGTGCCCGAGGGCGGCGTGGCGCTGTGCGTGCGCGATGCGGGGCCCGGCCTGCTGCAAGAAGAACTGGCGCAGCTGTTCGTGAAAGGAAGCCGTGGACGCTATGCGACGCATCCGGGTGCGGGCCTGGGCCTGTACATGGCGCGCGCCGTCGTCGAGGTGCACGGGGGGAGTTTGCAGGGGCATAATCTGCCCGAAGGCGGGGCCATTTTCCGCATTTGGCTGCCGCTTACTGTCTAGGCAAGGAAAAGCCTTGCTTCCGCTAAAGGCAACCGTGATAATTCCTTGACGTAAACCTATTGTGCCGTCCATCATGGTGCAGAAGTGAATGGCATGGTTTGCCCACGGTAGCTCACTAACGGAAGAATGGCGTAGCAATGACGAAAATATTGATCGTCGAAGACAATCTGGACTACGCGGAAGACATGGCGGAGTTTCTCGTTGAGCTCGAACACGAAGTCCATATCACCAGCTCCGCTGGCGGGATGTGGACGGCGTTGAGTCATGGCAATGTCGGCGTGGTCGTGCTGGACCTGGGCTTGCCCGATGAGGACGGCTTCAACGTCATCCCCCGCATGCGCCAGCTGTATCCGCAAATCGGCGTACTGGTGCTGACGGGGCGTGTCGCTTTCGACAGCCGTATCCTGGGCTTGCGCCTGGGCGCCGACCATTACCTGACCAAGCCGATCAAATTTCCCGAACTGGCCGCCCACATCGAGGCGCTCGACCGTCGCGTCGGGCCGCAAGATCCCGTACTGGAACCTGGTAAGTGGACCTTGAAAGTAAGCGCTCGCCAACTTGAGCTGATGGGCGCCGTCATTGCCCTGACGGAAAAAGAATTCAACTTCCTGCACCTCTTGACCATCAATACCCGCCCCGTGCCGCGCGACGTCATCGTGGCTGGCATGGGTGGCGAAGATCCCGATGCGGGCCGCCGCGTCGATATGCTCGTGTACCGGCTGCGCAAGAAAGCCAAGACGGGCCTGGGCCAGGACTTGCCGCTGCGCAGCGCGTATGGCGAGGGCTACAGTCTGTCGGCCAGCTTTAATCTGTCCTGATCTCGATGCCACCCACCCGCAAGTCTGGGGGCTGCATAAAAGGGACAGAGTCAATCGTTTTTGCCAGTATGTTCAATAAAACAGGGTCAGAGTCGCGTCTTGTACGTGCAAGTGTGTAAAATCAAGGCCTTAGCCTTCATTTTTCGATTTTGCCATGGCCCGTTTGCCCCGCCTCATCATTCCAGCATTGCCCCATTACGTGATCCAGCGCGGCAGCAACCGCCAGCCCGTGTTCCTGGAGACGGCTGACTACGCGCAATTTTTGTCCTGGCTGAAAACGGGCGCGAAAATGTTCAAGGTGGCCATCCATGCCTATGTTTTGTTGCCAGATCAATTACATTTATTGGCCACCCCAAGCGATGCAACGGGCCTGGGACAGTTGATGCAGTGGCTGGGGCGCTATTACGTGCCGTATTTCAATCGACAATACGGCCGAGAAGGGGCTTTGTGGCAGGGACGCTACAAAACTTCCGTCATCGATCCCGACAATTTTTTTCTTACTTGCTGTCGCTACCTGGAGTGCGTCCCCGTGCAAACGGGTTTGGTGGGCCAGGCATTGGACCACGCATGGTCCAGTTATGCCCACCACGCGGGTGTGCGCCCCGATCCCGTCATCACTGACCATGCGCTGTACTGGGCGCTGGGTAATACGCCGTTCGACCGCGAGGCGGCGTACCTGCGCCTGTTCGAGCAAGGCCTGGGCAGCAGCCAGGTGAAAACCGTGGAACAGGCTGTACTCAAGGGCTGGCCGCTGGGTTCCGAGCCGTTCAAGCAGGCGCTGGAACAGAAAATGCAGCGGCAAGTGCTGCCTGCCAAGCGGGGCCGTCCCCGCAAAATCGTGTCCGAAGCAGACGCCAGTTGAAACACATTCGCATTTAAAACAAAAAATGGTTCCTTTCTAACGTTTTATTGAAATCGACTTGACTATGTCCCTATTAAATTTTTAGAGCGACGGAATAGAATTTAATTCGACTCCGACCCTAATTGTTGTAGTTGAGTTTTTTGTTGCGTTGCACTACTCTAGTTTTTCGATAGTCATATGCAGCGGAGAAGCCCATGAAAGCGCAAGGCCTGTACGACCCAGCCAATGAACACGATGCCTGCGGCGTCGGTTTCGTCGCCCATATCAAGGGCAACAAGACCCATTCGATTGTCGAACAGGGTTTGCTGATTCTGAAAAACCTCGATCACCGGGGCGCCGTGGGCGCCGATGCGCTGATGGGCGATGGCGCCGGCATCCTGATCCAGATTCCCGACCAGTACTACCGCGAAGAAATGGCCAAGCAGGGCGTGGAATTGCCGCCGCCTGGCGAATACGGCGTGGGCATGGTCTTCCTGCCCAAGGAACACGCGTCGCGCATCGCCTGCGAACAGGAAATTGAGCGCGCCGTGCGCATCGAAGGCCAGGTCGTGCTGGGCTGGCGCAACGTGCCCATCGATACGGACATGCCGATGTCGCCCACCGTGCGCGCCAAGGAACCGGTCATCCGCCAGATTTTCATCGGCCGCGGCCCGGACATCATGGTCACCGACGCGCTCGAGCGCAAACTGTATGTGATCCGCAAATCGTCGGGCCACGCCATCCAGGCCTTGAAATTGCTGCACGGCAAGGAATTCTTCGTGCCGTCGATGTCCGCGCGTACCATCGTCTATAAAGGCTTGCTGCTGGCCGACCAGGTGGGCGTGTACTACAAAGACTTGCAGGACGCGCGCTGCATCTCGGCCCTGGCCCTGGTGCACCAGCGTTTCTCGACGAATACCTTCCCCGAATGGCCGCTGGCCCACCCATATCGTTTGATCGCCCATAACGGCGAGATCAATACCGTCAAAGGCAACTTCAACTGGATGCGCGCGCGCGAAGGCGTGATGAAGTCGGCCGTGCTGGGCGACGACCTGCAAAAACTCTTCCCGCTGATCTATGAAGGCCAGTCCGACACGGCGTGCTTCGACAATGCGCTGGAACTGCTGCTGATGGCCGGCTATCCGATCGCCCAGGCGATGATGATGATGATTCCGGAAGCGTGGGAAAACCACACGACCATGGATGACAACCGCCGCGCTTTCTATGAATACCACGCGGCCATGATGGAACCGTGGGATGGCCCCGCCGCCATGGCGTTCACCGATGGCCGCCACATCGGTGGCACCTTGGACCGCAATGGCTTGCGTCCGGCGCGCTATATCGTCACCGACGACGACCTGGTGGTGATGGCGTCGGAATCGGGCGTGCTGCCGATTCCCGAATCGAAGATCATCCAGAAATGGCGCTTGCAGCCTGGCAAGATGTTCCTGATCGATCTGGAAGCGGGCCGCATCATCGATGACCAGGAACTTAAAAACACTTACGCCAACGCCAAGCCGTATAAAGCGTGGATCAACTCGGTGCGCATCAAGCTCGACGAGATCAAGCTGGCCGAAGGACAAGCGAAACAGGACCGCGCGCAGGGCGAAAAAGCCCAGCCATCGCTGCTGGACCGCCAGCAGGCGTTCGGTTACACGCAGGAAGACTTGAAATTCCTCATGGCGCCAATGGCCGTGGCCGGCGAAGAGGCAACGGGTTCGATGGGCAATGACTCGCCGCTGGCCGTCATGTCGAACAAATTGAAGCCTTTGTACAACTACTTCAAGCAGCTGTTCGCGCAAGTGACGAACCCGCCGATCGACCCGATCCGCGAAGCGATGGTGATGTCGCTGGTGTCGTTCATCGGCCCGAAACCGAACTTGCTCGATACCAACAACGTCAACCCGCCAATGCGCCTGGAAGTGGCGCAGCCCGTGCTGGGCTTTGACGACATGGCACGTTTGCGCAACATCAGTGCCCACACGGGCGGCAAGTTCAAGTCGTATGAACTGGATATCTGCTACCCGCTGGCCTGGGGCAAGGAAGGCGTGGAAGCGTGCCTGGCCTCGCTGTGCGCGGAAGCCGTCGATGCCGTCAAGTCGGGCCACAACATCCTGATCGTTTCGGACCGCGCCATCTGCGCCGACCAGGTGGCGATCCCTGCACTGCTGGCCACCTCGACTGTGCACCAGCACCTGGTGAGCAAGGGCTTGCGCGCTTCCACCGGCCTCGTCGTGGAGACGGGCTCGGCCCGCGAAACGCACCACTTCGCCTTGCTTGCGGGCTATGGCGCGGAAGCCGTCCATCCCTACCTGGCCATGGAAACCCTGGCCGAGATGGCGCACGGCTTGCCCGGTGATTTGTCGGCCGACAAAGCCATTTATAACTACACCAAGGCGGTCGGCAAAGGCTTGATGAAAGTCATGTCGAAGATGGGCATCTCGACGTATATGTCGTACTGCGGCGCGCAAATCTTCGAAGCCATCGGCTTGAACAAGTCGCTGGTCGACAAATACTTCAAGGGAACGGCGTCGAACGTGGAAGGCATCGGCGTGTTTGAAGTGGCGGAAGAAGCGCTGCGCCTGCACGCGCTGGCCTTCGGCAACGATCCCGTACTGGCCGACAAGCTCGACGCGGGTGGCGAATATGCGTTCCGCGTGCGCGGCGAAGACCACATGTGGACGCCGGACGCGATAGCGAAACTGCAGCACTCCACGCGCAGCAACAATTTCTCCAGCTATAAAGAGTACGCGCAAATCATCAACGACCAGAGCCGTCGCCACCTGACCCTGCGCGGCCTGTTCGAATTCAAGCTCGACCCGACCAAGGCAATACCGCTCGACGAAGTGGAACCTGCCAAGGAAATCGTCAAGCGTTTCGCCACGGGCGCGATGTCGCTGGGCTCAATCAGCACGGAAGCGCACGCCACCTTGGCGGTCGCCATGAACCGCATCGGTGGCAAGTCGAACACGGGCGAGGGCGGCGAAGATCCGAACCGTTACACGCAGGAATTGAAGGGCATCCCGATCCGCCAGGGCGACACCATGGCTTCCATCGTGGGCGCCGAGCAGATCGTCGTCGATATTCCGCTGCAGGAAGGCGATTCCATGCGCTCGCGCATCAAGCAGGTGGCGTCGGGACGTTTCGGCGTCACGGCGGCCTACCTCAATTCGGCCGACCAGATCCAGATCAAGATGGCGCAGGGCGCGAAACCGGGCGAAGGCGGCCAGTTGCCGGGCCATAAAGTGTCCGAATACATCGCCAGCCTGCGCTTTTCCGTGCCGGGGGTGGGCCTGATTTCGCCGCCGCCGCACCACGACATCTATTCGATCGAAGATCTGGCGCAGCTGATCCATGACTTGAAGAACGCCAATCCGCGCGCCTCGATTTCCGTGAAACTGGTGTCGGAAGTGGGCATCGGCACGGTGGCCGCCGGCGTTACCAAGGCGAAAGCCGACCACGTGGTCGTCGCCGGCCATGATGGCGGCACGGGCGCCTCCCCATTGTCGTCCGTGAAACATGCGGGTACGCCGTGGGAGCTGGGTCTGGCCGAAACGCAACAAACGCTGGTCTTGAATGGCTTGCGCAGCCGCATCCGCGTGCAAGCCGATGGCCAGATGAAGACGGGCCGCGACGTGGTTATCGCCGCCCTGCTGGGTGCCGATGAGATCGGTTTCGCCACGGCGCCGCTGGTGGTCGAAGGCTGCATCATGATGCGCAAATGCCATCTGAACACCTGCCCCGTGGGCGTGGCCACGCAAGATCCGGTGCTGCGCGCCAAGTTCTCCGGCAAGCCCGAGTATGTCGTCAATTACTTCTTCTTCGTTGCCGAGGAAGCCCGTCAATTGATGGCGCAGCTGGGCATCCGCACCTACGATGAACTGATCGGCCGCGTCGACTTGCTGGACAAATCGAAGGCGATTTCGCACTGGAAGGCGCAGGGCCTGGACTTCTCGGCCATCTTCTACAAGCCGGAAACGCCGGATGGACTAGCCTGCCGCCATGTGGAATTCCAGGATCATGCGCTGGAGAAAGCATTGGACCACAAGCTGATCGCGCAAGCGCGTGCGGCGCTGGAAAAGGGCGAGCGCGTCTCCTTCATTTCGCCCGTGCGTAACTTGAACCGCACGGTGGGCACCATGCTGTCCGGCGAAGTGGCAAAAAAGTATGGCCACGCCGGCTTGCCGGACGACACCATCCACATTCAATTGCAAGGCACGGCCGGCCAGTCGGCCTGCGCCTTCCTGGCGCACGGCATCACGATCGACCTGGTGGGCGAGGGCAACGATTACGTGGGCAAGGGCTTGTCGGGCGGGCGCATCATCGTGCGGCCGAATACGGAATTTCGCGGCTGGGCCGTGGACAACATCATCATCGGCAACACGGTGCTGTACGGCGCGATTGCCGGCGAAGCCTTCTTCAATGGCGTGGCCGGTGAACGCTTTGCCGTACGCAACTCGGGCGCTACCACGGTGGTCGAGGGCCTGGGCGACCATGGCTGCGAATACATGACGGGTGGCACGGTGGTGGTGTTGGGCAATACGGGACGTAACTTCGCAGCCGGCATGTCGGGCGGGATCGCCTATGTGTATGACCCGGCCGGCGATTTTGCCAGCAAGTGCAACACGGCCATGGTCAGCCTGGACAAGGTCGTGTGCGCAGCGGAACAGCATCTCGACCGCGATGCTTGGCATTCCCAGCACCGCGACGGTGTGCCGGAAGCCGACGAAGTCATCCTCAAGCGCCTGATCGAGCGTCACTTCAAGCACACGGGCAGCACGCGCGCCCGCGTCTTGCTGGACGACTGGGCCGCGGCGCGCGGCAAGTTCGTGAAAGTTTTCCCGAACGAATACAAGCGCGCGCTGATTGAGATGGCTGCCGATGCCGCCATGGAAGTACAAGCCGTCGCCGCCTGAGCCAGCTAAGCTCATTGCCAATGAATGACCAGGGAGCGGCCCAGCCGCTCCCCGCCAGCAAATATAAAAGGAAACATCGTGGGTAAAATTACCGGCTTCATGGAATTCAAGCGCCAGGACGAACACTATCTGGAGCCTGCCGCGCGCCTGAAGAACTACAAGGAATTCGTGCTGCACCTGTCCGACGCGCAAGCCACCGTGCAGGGCGCGCGCTGCATGGATTGCGGCATTCCCTTCTGCACCACGGGTTGTCCCGTGAATAACATCATTCCCGACTGGAATGATCTGGTGTACCGCGGCGCCTACCGCGAAGCGCTCGACATCTTGCATTCAACGAATAACTTTCCGGAATTTACGGGCCGCATCTGCCCGGCGCCGTGCGAATCGGCCTGTACCCTGGGCATCCACGAAGATCCGGTCGGCATCAAGTCGATCGAACATAAAATCATCGACATGGGCTGGGAACACGGCTGGGTTACGCCGCAGCCGGCCCCTTTCAGCACGGGCAAGAAAGTGGCCATCGTCGGTTCCGGCCCTGCCGGCCTGGCGGCGGCGCAGCAGCTGGCGCGCGCCGGCCATGCCGTCACCGTGTTTGAAAAGAGCGACCGGGTCGGTGGTTTGTTGCGTTATGGCATCCCTGACTTCAAGATGGAAAAGTCGCACATCGATTTGCGCGTGAAACAGATGGAAGCCGAAGGCGTGGTCTTCCGCACCAGCGTACTGGTCGGCAAGGATTTCCCTGCCCACGTCAACAACTGGGCCAAGGAAACCATTTTCCCGGAAGACCTGGAAAAAGAATTTGACGCCGTCATCATGGCCGGCGGCGCCGAGCAGCCGCGCGACTTGCCCGTGCCGGGCCGCGAGTTGAAAGGCGTGCACTTCGCCATGGATTTCCTGCCGCTGCAAAACAAGGTCAACGCGGGCGATAAGCTCAAGGACCAGATCAAGGCGACGGGCAAGCACGTGGTGGTGATCGGCGGCGGCGACACGGGGTCCGACTGCGTCGGCACCTCGAACCGTCATGGCGCCGCTTCGGTGGCCCAGTTCGAACTGATGCCGCAGCCGCCGGAACAGGAAAACAAGCCGTTGGTGTGGCCATACTGGCCGACCAAGCTGCGCACCTCGTCCTCGCACGAGGAAGGCTGCGAGCGCGACTGGGCCGTGGCGACCAAGCGTTTCGAAGGCAAGGGTGGCAAGGTGGAAAAGCTGATCGCTTGCCGCGTGGAATGGAAAGACGGCAAGATGAGCGAAGTGCCGAACTCGGAATTCGAGATGAAGGCCGACCTGGTCTTCCTGGCCATGGGTTTTGTTTCACCTGTACAACAAGTGTTGGAAGCGTTCGGTGTCGATACGGATGCACGCGGCAATGTCAAGGCGACAACGGAGGGCGCTGGCTGCTACCAGACTTCGGTGGCGAAGGTGTTTGCCGCCGGCGATATGCGCCGTGGTCAGTCGCTGGTGGTCTGGGCCATCCGCGAAGGGCGCCAGTGCGCGCGCGCCGTCGATGAGTTCCTGATGGGAACCTCCCTGCTGCCACGCTAATTAACGAGCAATTGTTCGTTTTTTGACAGGGCCACGGCGCGGATTGCGACGTGGCCTTTGTTATTTTACTTATCAAGTAGACAGCCGTGAACGCCATCGGATGGGGACTCGATGCGCAGGTCAAATTTCCACTACAATATCTGACTTTCGATTCATTAGTGTTGTATTCTTCCCTTTACGGGGCTGTCCCAAGGGGTGTCTCAGCAGAGGTTGGCGTTTCTGCACTACAATACGCCATTAAAATAGTGAGTTTCGTCGTGCCAAATCTTGTTGAGATCCGTGATTTACACTTTGCCTATGGAGAACGTTCGATTTTATCGGGCCTTCAAATGGATTTCCCACGTGGAAAAGTTGTGGCCGTCATGGGTGGCTCCGGCAGTGGCAAGACGACCGTATTGCGCCTGATCGGCGGGCAGCTGCGCCCCAGTTCCGGCTCCGTGAATATCGACGGCCAGATCGTGCATACGCTCAAGACCGACGAGTTGTATCAATTGCGTCGCAAGATGGGCATGCTGTTCCAGCACGGCGCCCTGTTTACCGACTTGACGGCGTTCGAAAACGTGGCGTTTCCCCTGCGCGAACACACGGACCTGAATGAAGAGCTGATCCGCACCCTGGTGCTGATGAAGCTGAACGCCGTGGGGCTGCGCAATGCGGCACAATTGAAGCCAGCCGAGATCTCGGGCGGCATGGGCCGCCGCGTCGCGCTGGCGCGTGCCATCGCGCTCGACCCTGAACTGATCATGTACGACGAGCCGTTCGCCGGCCTGGACCCGATTTCCATGGGCGTGACGGCCAATTTGATCCGCAATTTGAACGATGCGCTGGGTTCCACGTCTATCTTGGTATCGCACGACGTGAAGGAGTGTTTCGCCATCGCCGATTATGTCTATTTTCTGTCATCGGGCAAGATCGTGGCGCACGGCACGCCGGCCGAGATGGCCGTGTCGACGCATCCGTATGTCAAGCAGTTCGTCAATGCCGAGGCCGATGGCCCCGTGCCGTTCCACTATCCGGGCAAGTCGCTGGCCGACGACCTGGGCCTGCACGCGGGAGCGAGCCGATGATCGCGCGTTTCCTGGCAGCGATCGGTGCATGGTTGCGGCTGTCAGTACAAGAGCTCGGCTTTGCCGTACGTTCGTTCTTTATCATCATCGCCTCGTCGGGCGGCCTGTGGCGCCGTCCGGGCCTGGTAATCGAGCAACTGTTTTATCTCGGCAGCCGTTCGGTGGTGATCATCGCCGTG
This sequence comes from Janthinobacterium algoris, assembly GCF_051380935.1. NCBI lineage: Bacteria > Pseudomonadati > Pseudomonadota > Betaproteobacteria > Burkholderiales > Oxalobacteraceae > Janthinobacterium > Janthinobacterium algoris. The sequence goes on from NZ_JBNYXZ010000016.1 coordinate 62,688, forward strand.
TCCGGCCTGTTCGTCGGCATGGTGTTGGGTTTGCAAGGCTATTACACACTGAGCACCTTTGGCGCGACGCAGTCGCTGGGGCAGTTGGTGGCGCTGTCTTTGATGCGTGAACTGGGTCCGGTCGTCACGGCGCTGCTGTTCGCCGGCCGCGCCGGTACCTCGCTGACGGCGGAAATCGGCCTGATGAAGGCGGGCGAGCAGTTGTCGGCCATGGAAATGATGGCCGTCAATCCGATCCAGCGCGTGCTGGCGCCCCGTTTCTGGGCCGGCGTGATCGCCATGCCGATCCTGGGTGGCATCTTCACGGCGGTCGGCGTTATCGGCAGCTATCTGGTGGGCGTGGTGCTGATCGGCGTCGATGAAGGCTCGTTCTGGTCGCAGATGCAGGGCGGTGTGAATGTCTGGAAAGATATCGCCAACGGTACCTACGTTAAAAGTATGGTCTTCGGCATTGCGGTGACGTTCATCGCGCTGTTCCAGGGTTACCAGGCACAGCCGACGCCGGAAGACGTCTCCGGCGCTACTACGCGCACGGTGGTGATTTCATCGTTGATGGTGTGGTGGCTCGATTTCATGATGACGGCGTTGATGTTTAGCAAGTAATTGACGATCAGCGACAAACAGCGGGCCTGGGCAAGATGTTGCGCAGGCGGCAGCAAGTAAAAATTATTTAGGATTGTTTATGCAACGTAAATCTTTGGATGTCTGGGTCGGCTTGTTCGTCTTGCTGGGTGTGGCGGCATTGATGTTTTTGGCGCTCAAGGCCGGCAATATGAGCTCGCTGTCTTTCAGCAAGACGTATACCATTAGTGCCAAGTTCGACAATATTGGCGGCCTCAAGCCGCAGGCGCCCGTCAAGGGTGCTGGCGTGGTGGTGGGGCGCGTGGCGGAGATCCGGTTTGACGACAAGACTTACCAGGCGCTGGTGAAACTCGACATCGAAGATGGTTACAAATTTCCGAAAGACAGCTCGGCCAAGATTTTGACGGCCGGTTTGCTGGGTGAGCAATATATCGGCCTGGAAGCAGGCGGCGATCTGGCTAACCTGGCAGAGGGCGACAAGATCGCCCGTACTCAATCGGCCACAGTGCTGGAAGACCTGATCAATCAGTTCATCTACAGCAAGGCAGCGGAAGGAAAGGATAGCAAATGAGCGAGTCGACCAAGAAATCCCAAGGCAGTCTGGTACGTATCAGCCTGGCCCTGGCCATCGCCGCCAGCGTGAGCGCTTGCGCCACCGGCACCAATCCGCGCGACCCGCTGGAAGGGTACAACCGCGCCATGTTCAAGTTCAACGACACCGTTGACCAGGTGGCCCTGAAACCGGTCGCCACCGCCTACAAGAAGGTCACGCCGTCATTCGTGCAAACGGGCGTCGGCAACTTCTTCGGCAACTTGTCCGATGTGTGGAGCGCCGTGAACAACTTGCTGCAAGGCAAGGGTGAAGCTGGCTTGCAAGACGTCGTGCGTGTCAGCATGAACTCGACCTTCGGCCTCCTCGGGCTGATCGACATCGCCTCGCAGGCGGGCATTCCCAAGCACAGTGAAGACTTTGGCCAGACCCTGGGCTGGTATGGCGTCCAACCTGGTCCGTACGTGATGCTGCCGCTGCTGGGCCCATCGACCGTGCGCGACACGGTGGCCCTGCCGCTCGATATCACGGGCGACCCATGGCGCTACAAGGATCCTGCCTCGGTGCGCAATATCGGCACGGTGACGCGCGTGGTCGACAAGCGCGCCGCGCTGCTCGACGCGACCAACCTGATGGAAGCGGCTGCGCTGGACCGTTATGAATTCATCCGCGACGGCTTCCTGCAGGCGCGCGAAAGCAAGGTTTTCGATGGCGATACGGACCGCCGCGACCGCAAAGTGCCAAAAAACGACACCAGCGATTATGAGCCGGAGTACGAGGCAAAACCGCCACCGGCCAGCGACGCGCCTGCGGCCGCGGTCGCCGCCGTGCTGGCGCCCGAGGACCTCGTAACATCTGGTAGCAATACCGTTGCCTCCGAGGCCAGGCCGCAGGAGTAAACTCTGGTACAGAAACACCACGGCTGCGATCAACGCCAGCCGGTGCATAGCAACATCATGAAAGGTAGAACCATGAAATTGATGAAACAACTGCTGGCGATGGCGACCATCGCCTTTGCCACCGCCGCCCAGGCCGCCCCCGCTATGGAAGCGCCGGACGTATTGGTCAAACGCATCAGCCAGGACGTGATCGACACGGCCAAGAACGACAAGGCCATCCAGGCCGGCGATATCAAGCGCGTCACCGAGTTGGTGGAAAGCAAGGTCTTGCCGTACGTGGATTTCCAGCGCATGACTGCCCTGGCCGCCGGCCGCTTCTGGCGCGACGCCACGCCGGACCAGCAAAAGCAGCTGTCCGCGGAATTTCGCACCTTGCTGATCTACACGTATTCGGGCGCCCTGTCGCAGATCAAGAACGAAACTGTGGAATTCAAGCCGATGCGCGCCGATCCTGGCGATACGGAAGTGGAAGTGCGCTCGCAGGTCAACGTGGCGCGCGGCGAACCCGTGCCCCTGAACTACCGCGTGGCGAAAACCCCGTCCGGCTGGAAGATCTATGACATCAACGTGCTCGGCGCGTGGCTGGTGGAAACGTATAAAAGCAGCTTCGCCAGCGAGATCAGCAAGGGTGGCATCGATGGCCTGATCAAGACCTTGCAGGCAAAAAACAAGGCCCTGGCCAGCCGTCCCGCTGTCAAAGCCAAATAATCGGCTATCATATAGCTCCTGAATCAGCTCCAGACCAGCGCAGCCCGACGCCATGCCCGACTCTCTCGACACTTTGCAGTCCCTGACTTCCCTGACCGTGCACAATGCCACTGTGGCATTGGAGCAGGGTCTGGACGCCATTCGCTCGGGTCAGACCAAGTTCGACTTGCGCAACGTCAAGGCCGTCGATTCGGCCGCCGTTTCCGTCATGCTGACGTGGCAGCGCGCCGCGCAGGATGCCGGCGCCGTGCTGGAGCTGAAAAACCTGCCGAATAACCTGAAAAACCTCACCAAGCTATATGGCGTCTGCTCGCTCGTCTCGAGCACTTTGAGCGCCGACGACTGCGGCAGCGCCGGCGGCCACGCCGAACGCAGCCCGTCCGACCTGCATCATCATTGATCCTGTCCCACTCCCCGCATCAGCAGTAGCTTTCAAGCCGGCAGGCCAGCAGCGCCGCCGGATTGATCTCCAAGTGTTCCACGAATTTTCCAACTATAATTGACTGTTGCGCCATCCTCGTCTGAAGGCGGCACCCTGCACCGGCCTGCCGGCCTGGATGTCCCCGGCAACTGGCGCACCACACCAGACGCATTACACTTGAAACAAGCACATGACCGCAATTCAAATCACGAATGTAGAAAAGAGCTATAAATCGCTCAAGGCGTTGGGCGGCGTGTCGCTGGCCATCGAGGAAGGCGAGTTTTTCGGCCTGCTCGGCCCCAATGGCGCCGGCAAGACGACCCTCATTTCCATCATCGCCGGCCTGATACGTCCCGACGCGGGCACTGTCAAGATCCACGGTCACGATGTGGTCAAGGACTTCCGCAACGCGCGCCGCAACCTGGGCGTGGTGCCGCAGGAGCTGGTGTTTGACCCGTTTTTCACCGTGCGCGAAACCCTGCGTCTGCAGTCCGGCTATTTCGGCCTGCCGAACAACGATAAGTGGATCGACGAGGTCATGGAAAACCTCGACCTGACCGGCAAGGCCGACACGAATATGCGCGCCCTGTCCGGCGGCATGAAGCGCCGCGTGCTCGTCGCCCAGGCGCTGGTGCACAAGCCGCCCGTCATCGTGCTCGATGAGCCGACCGCCGGCGTTGACGTGGAACTGCGCCAGACCCTGTGGAAGTTCATTTCGCGCCTGAACCGCGAAGGTGGTCACACGGTCGTGCTGACCACCCACTACCTGGAAGAGGCGCAAGCCATGTGCCAGCGCGTGGCCATGCTCAAGACGGGCAAGGTGGTGGCGCTCGATACCATGTCGGCCCTGATCCGCCGCATCGCCGGTTCGCAGCTGCAAGTGCACCTCAAATACGGCAGCCTGCCGGCCGACCTGCAGCACCTGGTGCTGCACCCGGAAGAACAGCAGGCGCCCAACAAGTTCAGCCTGCGCGTCAACGAATACAGCGAAGTCGAGAAAATCCTTGCCCGCCTGCGTGTAGCGGGCGTCGAGATCGACGAAATGCAATTGCAACAAGCCGACCTGGAAGATATCTTCTTGCAGATCATGGATAAAGGTACCGTATGATTTCGACAGGATTTCGCACCCTCGTCTACAAAGAGACGCTGCGCTTCTGGAAGGTGGCGACGCAAACCGTGGCCGCGCCCGTGCTCACGTCGATGCTGTACCTGCTGGTGTTCGGCCATGTGCTCGACGGCCGCGTGGAGCCGAGCCCCGGCGTCAGCTACACGGCCTTTTTGATTCCCGGCCTGGTGATGATGAGCGTGCTGCAAAACGCGTTTGCCAATTCCTCGTCCTCGCTGATCCAGTCCAAGATCACGGGCAACCTGGTGTTCGTGCTGTTGACGCCCCTGTCACACTGGGAAATCTTCTCGGCGTATGTACTCGCTTCCGTCGCGCGCGGCCTGGCCGTGGGCTTTGGCGTGTTTGCCATTACCTGCTGGTTCGCCGACCTGTCGTTCGTCGCGCCCCTGTGGATCGTCATCTTTGCCTTCCTGGGCGCCGCTATGCTGGGCACCATGGGTCTGATCGCCGGCATCTGGGCCGAAAAATTCGACCAGCTGGCGGCCTTCCAGAACTTCCTGATCATGCCGGCCACCTTTTTGTCGGGCGTGTTCTATTCGATCCACTCGCTGCCGCCGTTCTGGCAGACGGTGTCGCACCTGAACCCCTTCTTTTACATGATCGACGGCTTCCGTTACGGCTTCTTCGGCGTGTCCGATGTCAGCCCCTGGCTCAGTCTTTCCATCGTCGCTGGCTTCCTCGTGATCCTGGCGCTGGCATCGATCCGCCTGCTGCAAAGCGGCTATCGTTTGCGTCACTAGTTACGACACTAATTGCGGCACATCACATCACTACATTATTCAATATCAAGGACTTATCGTGACCACCACTCCAGAACTGATCCACGGCTACCTGTCGGCCGGCCTCGAATGCACGCACCTCGAAGTGGAGGGCGATGGCCAGCACTTCCAGGCCGTGATCGTTTCGCCCGCGTTTGCCGGCAAGCGTTTGATCGCCCGCCACCAGATCGTCTACGCGGCGCTGGGCGACCGCATGCGCGAGGAAATCCACGCGCTGTCGATGAAAACCCTGACACCTGAAGAATTCCAAGGATAAGCACATGGACAAGCTCCTCATCAACGGCGGCAACCGCCTGAACGGCGACATCGCCATCTCCGGCGCGAAAAACGCTGCCTTGCCCATCCTGTGCGCCGGCCTGTTGACCGCGGGCGACCTGGACCTGACCAACGTGCCGCACCTGCACGACGTGGCCACCATGTTGAAACTGCTGGGCCAGACGGGCCTGAAAGTGCAGCAGGACGGCGACCGCGTGGTCTTGAACGGCAGCGCCATCGATACCCTGGAAGCGCCGTATGAACTGGTGAAAACCATGCGCGCCTCGATCCTGGTGCTGGGCCCCATGCTGGCGCGCTTCGGCGAAGCCAAGGTCTCGCTGCCGGGTGGCTGTGCCATCGGTTCGCGTCCGGTCGACCAGCACATCAAGGGCCTGGAAGCGCTGGGCGCCGAGATCCGCATTGAAGCGGGCTACATCTACGCCAAGTGCGCCAAGCTGAAAGGCGCGCGCATCGTCACCGACATGATCACCGTCACCGGCACCGAGAACCTGCTGATGGCAGCGACCCTGGCCGAAGGCGAGACCATCCTGGAAAACGCCGCCTGCGAACCGGAAGTAACCGACCTGGCGCACCTGCTGGTGGCCATGGGCGCGAAGATCGATGGCATTGGCACCAGCCGCCTGGTGATTCAGGGCGTCGACGCCTTGCATGGCGCCTCGCACGCGGTGATCGCCGACCGCATCGAAACGGGCACCTTCCTGTGCGCCGTGGCAGCCACCGGCGGCGACATCACCCTGCGCAATGTGCGCACCGACATTCTCGACGCGGCGCTCGACAAGCTGCGCGCCATGGGCCTGACGATGACTTTTGGTGCCGACTGGATCCGCGCCGAGATGTCGGCCCGTCCGAACCCCGTCAGCTTCCGCACCACGGAATACCCGGGCTTCCCGACCGACATGCAGGCGCAGTTCATGGCCGTCAATACCATCGCCAATGGCGCCAGCCGCGTCACTGAGACGATCTTCGAGAACCGTTTCATGCACGTGCAGGAAATGAACCGCCTGGGCGCCGACATCACCATCGAGGGCAATACGGCCATCATCGCCGGCGTCAAGCAGCTGCGTGGCGCGCCCGTAATGGCGACCGACCTGCGCGCCTCGGCCTCGCTGGTGATCGCCGCCCTGGCGGCCGACGGCGAAACCTTGATCGACCGCATCTATCACCTTGACCGTGGCTACGACCGCATGGAAGTCAAATTGTCGGCAGTCGGCGCGAATATCGTGCGCATCAAGTAAAAACAAGAAAAGGAATCAGCATGAACGGATCGAATAACGGTGACAGCTCCCAGCTGATCCTGGCGCTCTCAAAAGGCCGCATTTTTGAGGACACCATGCCGCTGCTGGAAGCGGCCGGCATCAAGGTGCTGGAAAACCCGGAGACCTCGCGCAAGCTGATTTTGGCCACCAACGATCCGAACGTGCGCGTCATCATCGTGCGCGCCAGCGATGTGCCGACCTACGTGCAGTACGGCGCGGCCGATTTCGGCGTGGCGGGCAAGGATGTTTTGCTGGAACATGGCGGCGAAGGCCTGTACCAGCCGATCGACCTGAATATCGCCGCCTGCCGCATGTCGGTGGCGGTGCAGGCCGGTTTTGACTACGAGAAGGCCGTGCAGCAGGGTGCGCGCCTGCGCGTGGCCACCAAATTCGTGCACACGGCGCGCGAGCATTTCGCCGCCAAGGGCGTGCACGTCGACCTGATCAAGCTGTATGGCTCGATGGAGCTGGCGCCTCTGGTCGGCCTGTCCGACGCCATCGTCGACCTGGTCAGCACGGGCAGCACTTTGCGCGCGAACAACCTCGTCGAGGTCGAGCACATCATGGAAATCTCGTCGCGCCTGGTGGTCAACCAGGCTGCGCTCAAGCTCAAGCGCGAGCGCTTGCAGCCGATTATCGAGGCCTTTGAACGTGCCTCGCAAACTGCTTCGCAAGCCTAGACACTCTCAGTAGCAGAAAGCCGATTATGCCGATACAGATACGCAAGCTCGATTCAAGCCAGGATGGTTTCCAACAATCGCTCGATACGCTGCTGGCGTTCGAGGCGGACACCGATGCGGCGATTGAAACGTCGGTGGCGAAAATCCTGGCCGACGTGAAAACGCGCGGCGACGCCGCCGTACTCGAATACACCAACCGTTTCGACCGCATCCCGCATGGCGGCGCGGCGGAAATGGCGGCCTTCGATATTTCGCAAGCCGAATTGCAGGCGGCCCTGAACGGCTTGCCGTCGGCCCAGCGCGAGGCGCTGCAGATCGCCGCGCAGCGCATCCGCGCCTTCCACGAACGCCAGCGCGAAGAATTGCGCGGTTTTAGCTACACCGAACCCGATGGCACGGTACTGGGGCAGAAGATCACGCCGCTGGACCGGGTCGGCATCTACGTCCCGGGCGGCAAGGCAGCCTATCCGTCTTCCGTGCTGATGAACGCCCTTCCCGCACACGTGGCGGGCGTGGGCGAAATCATCATGGTGGTGCCGACGCCCGATGGCGTGAAAAACCAGATGGTGCTGGCCGCCGCCGCGATTGCCGGCGTGACGCGCGTGATCACCATCGGCGGTGCGCAAGCGGTCGGCGCGCTGGCTTACGGCACGCAGACGATTGCCGCCGTCGACAAAATCGTCGGCCCCGGCAACGCCTATGTGGCTGCCGCCAAGCGCCGCGTGTTCGGCATCGTCGGCATCGACATGATCGCGGGACCATCCGAAATCCTGGTCCTGTGCGACGGCACGACGGACCCGGACTGGGTGGCGATGGACCTGTTTTCGCAGGCCGAGCACGACGAACTGGCGCAGGCGATCCTGCTGTGCCCCGACGCCGGCTACATCGCGCAAGTCGAAGCGAGCATCGCCAAGCTGCTGCCGACGATGCCGCGCCAGGCCACCATCAGCACGTCGCTGCAGGACAGGGGCGCGCTGATCAAGGTGCGCAGCATGCAAGAAGCGTGTGAAATCGCCAATGCCATCGCGGCCGAACACCTGGAAATCTCGGCGGAAAACCCGCAGCACTGGGCCGAACAGATACGCCACGCGGGCGCCATGTTCCTGGGCCGCTTTTCGTCCGAATCGCTGGGCGACTATTGCTGTGGTCCCAATCACGTGCTGCCGACCTCGCGCACGGCGCGCTTTTCGTCGCCGCTGGGCGTATACGACTTCCAGAAGCGCTCGTCCATCATTCACGTCAGCGAAGCGGGCGCGCAAACTTTGGGCCGCGTCGCCGCCACCCTGGCGTATGGCGAAGGCTTGCAAGCCCACGCGCGCAGCGCCGAACTGCGTTTGAAGCCGCAGCCATGACAAATATGGCGGAGCGGCCGGACTGGGTCAACCGGGTCTATTGCGAGGATGCGCTGGCGGGGCTGGCGCGCATTCCCGATGGCTCCGTGGACCTGATTCTGACCGATCCGCCGTACAACCTGGGCAAGGATTACGGCAATGCCTCGGACCAGCAGTCCGTGGCCGACTACCTGCGCTGGACGGAAGCGTGGATCGATGCGGCGCTGCCCAAGCTGAAAGCCAACGGCAGCCTGTATATTTTTCTCACCTGGCGCTATTCGCCGGAGATCTTCGTCATGCTGAAGCAGCGCATGGCGATGATGAATGAAATCATCTGGGACCGCCGCGTGCCGTCCATGGGCGGCAGCGTGCGCAGCTTTTCATCGGTGCACGACACCATCGGCTTCTTCGTCAAGCGCAAGGATTACTACTTCGACCTTGATGCGGTGCGCATCGCCTACGACGCGGCCACCAAGAAAGCCCGTTCGCGCTCGATCTTCATCGGCGCGAAATGGCTGGAAGTGGGCTACAACCCGAAAGACTTGTGGAGCGTGTCGCGCCTGCACAAGGAACACCCGGAACGGGCCGACCACCCGACGCAAAAGCCATTAGAAATCATCGAGCGCATGCTCAAGGCTTCGTGTCCGCCCGGCGGCGTGGTGCTCGACCTGTTCATGGGCAGCGGCACCACGGCGCTGGCGGCCAAGCGCTGCGGACGTGATTTCGTCGGTTTCGAACTCAATCCCGATTATTGCGCCATCATCGAACAGCGCCTGGCGGCACTGGCGCAGGAACTGGCCGCACCGGCCGCTCCCGCGGCGAAGGCCGCCAAGGCGGCCGTGAAGAAACCGGCGGCAGCCAAGAAGCCGGCAACGGCGAAAAAGCCGCCCGCCGTGAAAAAAGCGCCGGCCCGCAAGGCGCGCAGCGTCGCCGTGCCGGAAGACGTCGTCATTTAGTCTCCATTTAATTCCATCAGGAGTGTTTGCAGCATGTCTTTCCTCGATCAGTTAATCAGCAACACCGTGCGGTCCGATGTGCGGGCCGTCAAAAGCTACCAGGTAGCCGATGCCAGCGGTTACATCAAACTCGATGCGATGGAAAACCCGTATCCGCTGCCGCAGCATTTGCGCGAGGAACTGGGCGCGCGCCTGGCCGGCGTGGCGCTGAACCGCTATCCGCCGTCCTACGCCAGCTTGCAGGCGGCCATCTGCGCCAAGCTGGGCGTGCCAGACGGTTACGCCGTCATGCTGGGCAACGGTTCCGATGAACTGATCTCCATCCTGGCCATGGCTTGCGCCCACCAGGAGCAGGGACAGCGCGCCGTGCTGCTGGCCCCCGTGCCGGCCTTCGTCATGTATGCCCGTTCGGCGCAGTTTGCCGGTATGGATTTCGTCGGCGTGCCCCTGCAGGCCGACTTCAGCCTGGACATGCCGGCCATGCTGGCGGCGATAGAACAGCACCGCCCGGCGCTGGTATTGCTCGCCTACCCGAACAACCCGACGGGCAACCTGTTTGCCAGCGCCGATATCGAGCGCATCCTGGCTGCACTCGGCGACACGGGCATCGCCGTCGTCGACGAAGCGTATGAGCCGTTCGCGCAGCGCAGCTTCATGGGCCGCCTGCCCGAATTCGAGAATCTGGTGGTGATGCGCACCGTGTCAAAACTGGGCCTGGCCGGCATTCGCCTCGGCTACATGTCGGCCGCGCCGGCCTTGCTGGCGCAGTTTGAAAAAGTGCGCCCGCCGTACAACGTCAATGTGCTGACGCAGGCGGCGGCCGAATTCGCGCTCGAGCACCTCGACGTGCTCAATGCCCAGGCGGACCTGCTCAACAGTGCGCGCGACGATCTGGCACTGCGCCTGGCGGCGCTGCCCGGCGTGACGGTGTTTCCCTCGAAGGCAAATTTTCTTCTGATTCGTGTGGCTGATGCCGACGATGTTTGCGCAAAACTGCTTGCCCGCAGGGTTTTAATTAAAAATATGAGTAAAATGCATGCTGCGCTGGTCAATTGCCTGCGCATCAGCGTCAGCACCCCGGAAGAGAATTCCCTTTTTTACGATGCCTTCAAGGCATCCCTCGTTTAGCCTATCGCCAGAGCCTCCCATGAACCGCACCGCAGAAATCACGCGCAACACCAATGAGACGCAAGTTCGCGTCGCCCTCAACCTGGACGGCACCGGCCAGCAAAAACTCAATACCGGCGTGCCCTTCCTCGACCATATGCTGGACCAGATCGCCCGCCACGGCTTGATCGACCTGGATATCGAAGCGACGGGCGACGTGCATATCGATAACCACCATACGGTGGAAGACGTGGGCATCACCTTGGGCATGGCCGTGGCCAAGGCCATCGGCGACAAGAAGGGCATCCGCCGCTACGGCCACGCGTATGTGCCGCTGGACGAGGCGCTGTCGCGCGTGGTGCTCGATTTTTCGGGCCGCCCGGGCATCGAATACCACATCCCGTTTACGCGCGCCATGATCGCCGGCTTCGACGTCGACCTGACCCTGGAATTTTTCCGCGGCTTCGTCAACCATGCGGGCGTGACCTTGCATATCGATAACTTGCGCGGCACGAATGCCCACCATCAGTGCGAAACCGTGTTCAAGGCCTTTGGCCGCGCGCTGCGCATGGCTGCCGAGCTCGACGAGCGCGCGGCCGGCATCATTCCATCGACCAAGGGCAGCCTGTAAGCGCCCGCGAACCACTGTAGATTCCGAGATCAAACATGAATAAAATTGTGGTGGTGGATTACGGCATGGGCAACCTGCGCTCGGTGGCGCAGGCCCTGCGTGCCGTGGCGCCTGACGCCGATGTGCGCATTTCCGGCGTAGCTGCCGACATCGACAGCGCCGACCGCATCGTCTTGCCGGGCCAGGGCGCCATGCCCGACTGCATGCGCAGTCTGCGCGAATCGGGCGTGCTCGAAGCGCTGCTGCGCGCGGCCGACAGCAAGCCCGTGCTGGGCGTGTGCATCGGCGAGCAAATGCTGTTTGATGGCAGCGAAGAGGGCGATGCGGCCGGCTTGGGCTTGCTGCCAGGCAAAGTCGTGCGTTTCCAGCTCGACGGCCAGGTGCAGGAAGACGGCTCGCGCTTCAAGGTGCCGCAAATGGGCTGGAACCAAGTACGGCAAACGGCGTCCCATGCGATGTGGGATGGCATAGACGACAACGCGTATTTTTACTTTGTGCACAGCTATTTTGCTCAACCTCAAGAGGCGGCGCACACGGTGGGCGAGACTGTCTATGGTGCGCCGTTCGCGTGCGCCGTCGCGCGTGATAATATTTTCGCGACACAGTTTCATCCTGAAAAAAGTGCTGCCGCTGGCTTGCAGCTGTACCAGAACTTCGTTCACTGGCAACCCTGACGTACCTTTTGATGTACCTTCGTGGCCTTTCCGGCTTCGCTTCTCACTCACTCTGATACCACACTGACCATGCTGCTTATTCCCGCCATCGACCTGAAAGACGGTCACTGCGTACGCCTGAAACAAGGCGATATGGAACTTGCCACCGTATTTTCCGAAGACCCGGCCGAGATGGCCCGCCATTGGCTGATGCAAGGCGCGCGCCGGCTGCACCTGGTCGACCTGAACGGCGCCTTTGCCGGCAAGCCGAAAAACGAAGGCGCCGTGAAAGCCATCCTCAAGGCCGTGCAGGATTTCGCCGTGGAAAACGACATCGAGGAAATTCCCGTGCAGCTGGGCGGCGGCATCCGCGACCTCGATACCATCGAGCGCTACCTCGACGCGGGCATCACCTACGTCATCATCGGCACGGCGGCCGTGAAAAGCCCCGGCTTCCTGCACGACGCCTGCGGCGCCTTCCCGGGTCACATCATCGTCGGCCTCGATGCCAAGGATGGCAAAGTGGCAACGGATGGGTGGAGCAAGATGTCGGGCCACGAAGTGATCGACTTGGCGAAAAAATTCGAAGCCTATGGCGTCGAATCGATTATCTATACGGATATCGGCCGCGACGGCATGATGGGCGGCATCAATATCGAAGCCACCGTCAAGCTGGCGCAAGCGGTCAAAATCCCCGTCATCGCTTCGGGTGGCCTGCACAATATCGGCGACGTGGAAGCGTTGTGCGCGGTCCAGGCCGAAGGCATCGAAGGCGTGATCTGCGGCCGTTCCATCTATGAAGGCACGATCGACCTGGCGCAAGCGCAGGAACGCGCCGATGAATTGACCGACGCCGCCGTTTAAGCCAGCCCGGCCGGGGCGTGCGCGTGCATGCCTGGCCTGGCGACAATCTGGATACCATCATGCTTGCAAAACGTATCATCCCCTGCCTCGACGTGACCAATGGCCGCGTCGTCAAAGGTGTCAACTTCACGCAATTGCGCGACGCCGGCGACCCGGTGGAAATTGCCCGTCGTTATGACGAGCAGGGTGCCGATGAAATCACTTTCCTCGACATTACCGCGTCCAGCGACAACCGCGGCCTGATCTTCGACATCATCGAAGCCGTGGCGTCGCAAGTGTTCATTCCGCTGACCGTGGGCGGCGGCGTGCGCGTGGTGGAAGACGTGCGCCGCCTGCTCAACGCGGGCGCCGACAAGGTCAGCATCAACACCTCGGCCGTGACGAACCCGCAACTGGTGTACGAGGCATCCCAAAAGCACGGCTCGCAATGCATCGTCGTGGCCATCGATGCCAAGCAGGTGTCGCCCGGCAAGTGGGAAGTGTTTACCCATGGCGGACGCACTGCCACCGGTCTGGACGCGTTCGCATGGGCGCGTAAAATGGAAAGCCTGGGCGCGGGCGAAATCTTGCTCACCAGCATGGACCGCGATGGCACCAAGGTGGGCTTTGACCTGGGCTTGACGCGCGGCGTGTCCGATGCCGTCAGCATTCCCGTGATCGCTTCGGGCGGCGTGGGCGGCTTGCAAGACTTGGTCGACGGCATCAAGGTGGGCCGCGCGGACGCCGTGCTGGCTGCCAGCATCTTCCACTATGGCCAGCACACGGTGCAGGAAGCCAAGCGTTTCATGGCGCAGCAGGGCATCCCCATGCGCCTGGCGTAAACAAAATAGTACCCAGGATACAGAACATGCAAAACGTAACGATCGTAGCAAGCAATGCCAAGTGGCTGAAAAAGGTCAAATGGGACGAGCACGGCCTGGTGCCCGTGATCGCGCAGGAAGCGGGCAGCAATGACGTGCTGATGTTTGCCTGGATGAACCGTGACGCGCTGGCGCGCACGGTGGAGTTGGGTGAAGCCGTGTACTGGAGCCGTTCGCGCAAGAAACTTTGGCACAAGGGGGAAGAGTCCGGCCATACGCAAAAGGTGCTGGAAATCCGCCTCGATTGCGATGAAGACGTGGTCTTGCTGAAAATCGAGCAAGCCGGCGGCATCGCCTGCCATACGGGCCGCCACTCGTGTTTCTTCCAGAAATTCGACGGCGATGAAAAAACGGGAGAATGGCAGATCACCGACCCCGTCCTGAAAGACCCTGACACGATTTACGCGGAAAGCAAGACCAAATGAGTGAAACCTTGAAGCGCCTGGCCGCCGTGATCGAATCGCGCAAGCCGGCCAACGGCGGCGACCCCGCCACGTCCTATGTCGCGCGCCTGTTTGCCAAGGGCGATGACGCCATCCTGAAAAAAATCGGCGAAGAAGCCACGGAAACGGTGATGGCCGCCAAGGATGCGCGGCGCGACAACGACCCGTCGAAGGTCCTGTACGAGTGCGCCGACCTGTGGTTTCACTCGCTGGTGATGCTGGCGCAGTTCGACCTGACGCCGCAGCAGGTGCTCGACGAGCTGGCGCGCCGTGAAGGCTTGTCGGGCCTCGAAGAAAAGGCGGCACGCAAGGATGAACTGCGCGACGCCGGCGAAACAGACAAACATTGACCTACTGGAGCGTGCGTGGATAACTGTATTTTTTGCAAGATTGCTGCAAAACAAATTCCTTCTTCCATCGTATATGAAGACGACGACTTGTTGGCCTTCAAGGACATCAACCCGGCCGCCCCCGTGCATTTGCTGCTGATTCCGAAGCGCCACGTGGCCAGCCTGTCCGACTGCGACGATAGCCATGCAGAAATGCTGGGCAAGTTGCTGCGCCTGGCGCCGAAGCTTGCAGCCGAGTTCGGCTGCGCCGTCATGTATGAGGCCGATGGCACGCCTGCCGGCGGCTTCAAGACCATGATCAACAGTGGCCCGAACGGCGGGCAAGAGGTGTATCACCTGCACATGCATGTGTACGGCGGTCCCCGTCCCTGGCGCGGCCAGCACTGATTTCGCCGCGCGCCGGGTTCGCGTGTATACTACCGGCATTAGTTGACGCTATTCGGGCACCGTCCCGCAAGGAGAATGTGATGGGTTCATTGAGTATTTGGCACTGGGTGATCGTTCTGGTCATTGTGATGCTGGTCTTCGGCACCAAGAAACTGGGCAATATCGGCGGTGATATCGGCAAGGCCGTCAAAGGCTTCAAGGATGGCGTCAAGGGCGAAGATGACGCCCCGGCAGCCAATACCCCTCCTGCTGCGCCATCGCAAGTGGCCGACAAAAGCACCATCGACGTCGAGACGAAAGAGAAAAGCAAGTTCTGATAGCGTGGCGGGGCGCTTGCCTCGTCCGGTAACAGCCCTTGTCAGCTTATGATCGATCTCGGTCTCTCTAAAATCGCCATCATCGGCGTGGTTGCGTTGATAGTCATTGGCCCTGAAAAGTTGCCGAGAGTAGCACGCATGGCCGGCACCCTGTATGGCCGCGCGCAACGCTACCTGAATCAGGTGAAATCCGAAGTCTCGCGCGAAATTGAGCTGGAAGAGCTGAAAAACCTGCAGAAAGACGTGCAGGATGCAGCTCATTTAGTCAAGCAAAGCGTGGAGAAGTCCATGCATGGCGTGGAAAACTCCATCTCCGGCAACCTGGCCGAGGTGGAAAACGCCTGGCGTGGCGATTCCAGCTCGTATGATGGGTACCACGATGCCCATGAAGCCATGCTGCGCGCCACCAACGAAGACCTGGCCCGCAAAGCGCGCGAATTTCGCCGCAAGAAGCTGGTGCGCAATGCCGCCATCCCTGGCTGGTACAAGCAGCGCCATGGCGGCAAGCAGCACGTGCAGTCGGCGGCCGCTCGCGTGGCGCGTTTCCGTCCGCGCGCCAGTTCCTCCTCCTTTTACTCATGAGTAGCAAATCCCCGGTGGAAGAAACCTTTATCTCGCATCTGGTCGAGCTGCGCAACCGCCTGGTCAAGGCCTCGATCGGCATCGCCGTCGTCTGCGCCGTGCTGTTCTATTGGCCCGGCCCCTCGCAGATCTATGATTTTATTGCCGCACCGATGATCGCCTCGCTGCCGACCGGCTCGAAAATGATCGCCACCGGCGTCATTTCACCGTTTCTGGTGCCGATGAAAGTGACGCTGATGATCGCCTTCATCGTCGCCTTGCCCTGGGTCCTGTACCAGATGTGGGCCTTTATCGCGCCCGGCCTGTACACGCATGAAAAGCGCCTGATCGCGCCGCTGGTCATCTCGTCTTCCCTGCTGTTCATCGCCGGCGTGGCCTTCTGCTATTTCTTTGTGTTTGGCCGCGTGTTCCACTTCATCAGCGACTTTTCGCCATCGTCGATCGCCGTCATGCCCGATATCGAAAACTACCTCGATTTCGTCATGTCGATGTGCCTTGCCTTTGGCGCCACGTTCGAGGTGCCCGTGGTGGTGGTGATCCTCGTGCGCATGGGCTTGGTTACTATCGCGAAACTCAAGGAAGTGCGTCCCTACATCATCGTCGGCGCCTTCGTGATTGCCGCCATCGTTACGCCGCCGGACGTGGTCAGCCAGTTCTCGCTGGCCATTCCCATGTGCCTGCTGTTCGAGCTGGGCCTGCTGGTGGCGCCCATCTTCGTCAGGGCCACTCAGGCGCCGGAAGAAGCGTCCTAGACGCGTTCCAGACGCTGCCACGCAAAAGCCGCTGTCCTCCGCCAGGAGCAGCGGCTTTTTTCATGTGAAAACGTCAGTGGGTGCTTACTGCAGCATCAGCTTGCTCAAAATGCCCAGGTTCAGCAGGATCAGGGTGCTCATCATCCAGTAGACATGCTTCATGTCCGCGCCATGGCGTAAGTCCATGCGTTCCAGGCGGGCATCGATTTTTTGCTCAACGAGCTTGATTTCCCCGAGCACGTTATGCTCTAGCACCGCCAACTCTCCATGGACGACCACGGCCGTGCCCAGCACATCGCCCAGGGCCGAGGCATGCGCTTCGGCTTGCGTGGTGGGAACGCCCGCTGACGCGAGACGTTTGGCGTAGTCAAGGGTATCGAAGTGGATGGGCATATGCATGGACGCTCCTGATTACCAGCCTAGCAGAAAAATCGGCAATTGCCAGTGAGGAGAGCTGCACCTGCCTTCACGTCAGCGTAGAACGTATCAGGCAGGGTCGTTTGCGGTGGCGCAAACGGATGCAAAAAGGGCGCCGCAGCGCCCTTTGCAAGCGGATGGCGAGCGCCGCTTAATTCATCAACTCCTTGATGACTTTCACGGGCGCGCTGCCGTAGCTGAGGAATTGCTCATGGAAATCCTTCAGCACGAATTTGTTGCCCAACGCTTGCTTGCGCTGTTCGCGCAAGTCCATGATTTCGCTGTAACCGCTGAAATAGCTGGTCAGTTGCACCGAGCTCAACTGCACGCGGCGCCATTTTTCCGTCGCTTCACGCTTGGTCTGGAAGGCCTGGCGCGTCAGCAGGTCGAGCGCCTGCTCTTGCGTCATGCCCAGCACGTGCACACTGTAGTCGAGGATGGTGTTGGTGACGCTGCGCAAATTCCACTTCGAATACATCAGCCACATTTCCGGCGCGTTATTGCCATAGCCCGATTCCAGCATCATGCGCTCGCCATACACGGCCCAGCCTTCGATCATGGCGCCGTTGCCAAAGATGGACTTGACCAGCGAGGGCGACTTGTTGGCGTACACCAGCTGCGTGTAATGGCCGGGGATGGCTTCGTGGATGTTCAGGATCTGCAAGATCCAGTGGTTGTATTCGCGCAAGCTGCTTTCCGCCTGTTCCGGCGTTTCGCCATCGAGCGGCGTCACGTTGTAATAGGTACGGTCCTGCGGACGGTAGGGGCCGGGCGCTTCGATGCTGGCGCCGGCCACGCCGCGCTGGTAAGCGGGCGTTTCACGCACGACCAGCGGCTTTTTCGGGTCCATCGTCAGCAGGTTGTGGCTGGTCACCCAGTCCTGCAATTCCGGGATCTGGCGGCGGATTTCCGGCACGAAATCGGCGGCGGCCACATGCTTGCTGGATAGCTTGTCGATTACCATGCCGATCTTCGCCGTGCGATCCGCCGGCTTGGCCGTGGCGCCCATGGTTTTCACCCACAGTTCGTCGGACAGGCTATCCATGTGTTCGAGCAACTTTTCGCGCGCGGCCAGGGCTTTCTGGTACATCTGCTCGGCGCTCACGCTGGCCTGGATATCGTAAGCAAATTTCTGCTCGTACAAGTCCTTGCCGATGCGGAAAGAGCGCGCATTGCCGTTCTGCGCCAGCGTGGCATCCTGTTCCGTCAGCCAGGCAGCATAGCCTTGCACGGCCGTGCGGGCCGCGGCGATGCGCGCGTTGTACAGCTGCTTTTCCGCGGGCGTCAGGATGGAACCCTGTGCCGTCTTGTTCAGGTCGTCAAGTACGCTGAGCACGCCAGCGCTCTGGGCGATGGCCAGCTGCGTGTGTTCGCGTGTGGGGTTGACGATGCTGGCACGCGCTGCCGCATAGTATTGCGGCACGGTGGCGATGCGCTTGAGCAAGGTGCGCAGGCGCTGCGGCTGCGCCGCGTACTCCGTGTTCAGGATGAAGTCGATGGACCCGGCCACGTTGTACTGGGCAGGGTTCCATTCGAATTCGCGGAAAGTGGTCAGATACCAGCGGTCCGATTGCAGTTTATTCGTCAGCAAGGCCAGGTCGGTGCGTTGCTTGTCCGACATTTTGCTGGCATTCAGCTTGCCGAACTTGCCCAGCCATTCTTCGATGAAGGCCAGTTGCTTCTGGCGGCTGGCCGCGTCGGGGATGCTCAGGTTAGCGGCGCCATCGTACTTGCCGACCGAAATCGCGCTTTCCGGGTCCAGGCGCCACAGGGCCGTGAGGAATTGGCCGCTCAGATTATTCATGGAACGGTCGCTGCTGTTCTCGCTGGCGACCGCGGCGACCGTGGCTGCGGTGGCGGCACTGACGACAGCCACTTTGTTGGCGACGGTTTTTTTCTTGCTGCTGGTACTGGCCTTGCCGTTCTTCTGCGGCTTCTTGGCGGCGCTGGCCGGTGTCAGGGTAAAGGCCAGCATCAATGCGGCGAGCGCAATTTTGTTTTTTATTAGCATAGTTTATCTCTTGAATATTTTGTTGTTTGTTCTAATCTAAAAATAATAAACTGATAATATAAGTAACAAACAACTATTGAAAGGTTGGCTTTGCTTGCCAGAGCGGCCAAAGATTAGCATTAATTGCCACGCTTGCGCAGTTTTTTGCCCGTCTGCCAGTCCGCTAGACGACGATGGCGCTGCCTTGTAGCATCTCTTGATGGCGTGCATTCAGGGTCGCTACGGCATCCTTGCCGCGCGCCATGCCGGTGGCGTGGATTTCGATGTCTTGCGTGTAGCGCTGGCTGACGCGCACCGTGTAGGACTGGAACAACCAGCTCCAGAAATTGGTTTCATAGACGGCTTCATCCATGTCGCGCCATTTGACGCCCATGAGTTTCTTTTTCCACGGCAAGATGCCGGATGCCAGCCAGACGCCCGCTTCGTCGTAATACAGCTGATAGCTGCGTATCGTCAGCAGGCGGTAGGCGACGATCAGGGCTGAGCCGATCAGCACCACGAAGGCAGCGCGCGCGTTGTACTTGAAGGCCAGCGGCAGGGCGGCAAAAAATAGCAGCACGGCAATGATGAAAGTGCTGACGTAGGCGGTCCAGGATTTGCCGCACAAAAAGGTGGCGCGCTGGCCGGCGCTGGTGGCGATAAAGTCGGTCATGGGGCAAGAAAAAAGAACGGAAAAACGATCATCGCATGGAACGCCGTTTCCCCGTTCATTTTTTCAATCTCATTGCTTCAACCCTTCTTGCAGCATGCCCAGCATGTCATTGGCCGACATGCGCGCAGCCGCGTCGCTGCCTTCCAGCAAGCTGTCGGCCAGGTCGCGCTTATGCTGGTGCAATTCGACGATGCCCTCCTCGATCGTGTGTTTCGCCACCAGCCGGTAAATGGTGACGGGGCGCAATTGCCCCATGCGGTGGGCGCGGTCGGAGGCCTGGTCTTCCACGGCCGGATTCCACCACGGATCCATGTGGATCACGTAATCGGCTGCCGTCAAATTGATGCCCATGCCGCCCGCCTTCAGGCTGATCAGGAAAACATCGCCTTCTCCCGCCTGGAAGGCATCCACCCGGCGCTTGCGCTCCTGCATGGGCGTACTGCCGTCGAGATACTGGTAGCTGACGCCATGCTGCTCCAGATGCTGGCGGATCAGGGTCAAATGGTCGACGAACTGGCTGAAGACGAGCACCTTGTGGCGGTTTTCCAGCAAGCCCGACAGCAACTGCGCGAAGGCTGCCAGCTTGCTGCTGGCCAGGCCCAGCTCCGGTGCCACCAGCTGCGGATTGCAGCAGGCACGGCGCAGCTTCATGATTTCCGCCAGGATCTGGATGGCTTTTTTCGACGCCGGCCCTTCCACCATGGCCAGCTTTTCCAGCGCTTCGCGGCGCAAGGATTCGTACAGCGCCGTTTCCTGCGGCGACAGTTCCACTTCCAGCACGATTTCCGTGCGTGACGGCAATTCCGACAGCACTTGCGTCTTCGTGCGGCGCAAGATGAAGGGCGCTATCAAGCGACGCAGCCGCAAGCGCGCGCCGGCCGCCGCGCGCTTGTCCTGATCTTTCTCAATCGGCCCCGCGAAGCGCAGGTTGAACTGGTCGAGGGTGCCCAGCAAACCGGGGTTGATGAAGCGGAACAGATTCCACAATTCGCCCAGGTGGTTTTCCAGCGGGGTGCCGCTGGCCACCATGCGGAAATCGCCTTGCAAGGCCATCACGGCTTGCGAGCGCTTGGTGGCGCCATTCTTGATGGCTTGCGCTTCGTCGAGCACGATGGTATGCCAGCGCACGCCGGCAAACAGGGTCGCTTCCTGCTGCAGCAAACCGTAGCTGGCCACCACCACGTCGAACGGCTGCAATGTTTCCAGCATGTCGGCCCGGTCGCCGCTGCCGAACAGTTTCACGTTCAGGGTGGGCGCGAAGCGCTGCGCTTCGCTGATCCAGTTCATGCACACGGACGTCGGGGCGACGACCAGCGTGGGGCCGTTCGGCGCGCGCGCCAGGATCAGGGCCAGCGCCTGTAAAGTCTTGCCGAGTCCCATGTCGTCGGCCAGGCAGGCGCCCACGCCCCAGTGCGCCAAGCGCGCCAGCCACTGGTAGCCAGCCAGCTGGTAGTCGCGCAAGTCCGCCTGCAAGGTGCTAGGCAACTGCGGCGTAAAATCGTCGAGGGCGCGCAGGCGCAGCAAGTGTTCGCGCCACAATTTGTCGGCCTTCACGCCGCCCGCGTCGTTGGCCAGCTCTTCCAGCGCGAAGGCGGCCAGCGGGTGGATATGCACGCCATCGGCATGCACCTCGCCATACGCGGCCAGCTCTGACAGGCGCCGGTGCAATTCGTCGCTGAGGGCCAGGAATTGGTTGTCGCCCAGGGCCACGAAGCGGCTTTTATTGTTTTGCATCAAATCGAGCAAGGCGCGCAAATCCATCACCTTGTCTTCATCGATCTGCACTTCGCCACTGGCGGCAAACCAGTCTTTTTCGCTCTTGATATTCAAGCGCATCTGGCCGCTGTCGATGCGTTTTGACACGCGCATGGTTTCGCCTTCGGGCCAGGCCAGCACAATACCGGAGCCGATAGCGGCCGCGTCCAGCGCTTGCAACTCGACCAACAATTGCAGGCCCAGCGCAGGCTGGCCCAGCAGCCACTCGCCATGTTCCTCTTCCGCCTCTTCCAGCACCAGGCAACGACCGATGAGCTGGCGCTGTGCTTCGCGTTCCGCGTTCAGGTCGCGCCGCGCCTGCACGGCCCGGCCCGCCACGTCGGCAAATACGCTTTCGGCGCCGCTGCCGGGCGCGTAATAGGCGCCATTGTCGAGCAAGGGGCGCACTAAAATCTGCATTTTCAAGCCCTGCTGGTAAGGCAGCAGGTGCACATGCAGGCGGTGGTCGGCCGTGACCGCTTCCGCGTCCCCGGCGCCGCCGATGTCCGATTGCACGGTGACCATCGAGGAGATGGCGCCGATCGCTTGCATCACCTGTTTTTCCGCATGCAGGGGCACGGATAGGCCCAGGCCCACGATGGCGCCGATGCGCCGGTGCTCGTCAAGGATGTGCACCACGCGCAAGCGCGTCGGCGTCTCGCGCTGCACCACCACATTGCTGCCGCTGTCGGGCAGGGGCGGCTGCATGCCCAGCCACAGCTGCCCCTCGTGCGATTTGATCAGGAGTTCGGGCGCGCCGGCGATCAGTTCCACGCGCGTCTCGGGATGGTCGAGCCAGAAGACGAGCGGGTGGCCCACCAGCAAGATGGCGGCCTTGTCGAGCTCGATTTCATAGCGGGGTGCCGATGAATAGTACTGTTTGAAGGGCGCGAGGCTGCCGGCTGCGCGCGCGTCTTGCGGCGTGAGGAAATCGATGTCGCCCGCCTCTTCGGCCAGGCGTTTCAAGCCCATGGCGCGGCCCTTGCTCCAGCCGCCGCGCGCATCGCGCTTCTGCTCGCGCACTTCCACGGCCGTCAAGCCGAAGCGCGGGTCGAATGCCACCAGCCATACCAGGCGCGAGACGCTGCCCGCCGCTTCGGCGGGCGCGCTCTGTTGCAGGTTGATGAGGGCGCTCAGCTGGCGCTGCCACGCT
Source organism: Janthinobacterium algoris (assembly GCF_051380935.1). Classification (NCBI taxonomy): domain Bacteria; kingdom Pseudomonadati; phylum Pseudomonadota; class Betaproteobacteria; order Burkholderiales; family Oxalobacteraceae; genus Janthinobacterium; species Janthinobacterium algoris. The sequence continues at coordinate 85,186 of NZ_JBNYXZ010000016.1, forward strand.
TCCTGGCGCTCGAACCACGGCGCCATGTCCGTCAAGCCTTGTTGCGCCCGCTTGACCGTCGCATAGCGCTCCTGCTGCGGCTCGCCCATCAAGCCCAGCAAGCCGGCCGCTTGCGCGGCGATCAAATCGTAGCCGGCGGCGTCGGCTTGCTGCACCAGCGATCGCAGTTGATCCTTGCGTTCGCTCAATTGCGGTAGCGCCAGCCAGTAGTACAGCAAGGCCTGGAATAGCTGCGCCTGCAGTCCCGTTTCCCAGCTGCGCGTGGGGATGCTTTCCGCCAGTTGCACGCCGGCGCGCACCAGGCGCAAGGTGTTGAGTTGCTGGTAGACGATGCTGTCGTGGTTCGGCTGCGCGTGCAGCGCGATATCGAGATAGGTCTCCGCGTTTTTCAGCAGCTTGGCGTCATTGCCGCGCAGCAGGGCCAGCACGTACAGGTGGCCGCCGATGCCCGTAAAGCACAGCTTGCGCTTGCCCGCTTCCTTGCGCAAGCCTTTCAAGGCTGTTTCAAAGCCCGCCAATGCGTGCGCATGTTCGCCGCGCAAGAGGGCGATGCTGCTGTCGACAAACAGCGCCTGCGGCCCCTGCTGGCCCGCCAGGTAACGCGCGGCCGCGTCGAGTTCGCCGCACAGCAGGGCGTCTTCGGCCAATGCCAACGGCAGGGCGGCGCCGATATGGTCGCCAGCGGCAGCCTGGCGCGCATGGTGGGCGCGCGCGTAGGTGCGGATGGCGTGCGCCGTGGCCGGCTCGCGCGGGGCATTGCCCAGCAGCACGGCCAGAATGTCATCCTGCAGTTGCGGCATGACAAAAGACAGCATCTCCGGTTCGAACGGCCGGCCGAAAATCTCGATCAGCGGATGCAGCTGCTGCGCTTCATAGCACGCCATGCAAGCGGCCAGGATGGCAGCCACGTGGCGCACCTCGTCATTGCGCAAGAGGGCGATGCGCAGGCGCGCCACGCCTTGCCGGTAGCTGCGCAATTCCACATAACCATCCCAGTTGCGGCGCACGGGGTTGATCAGCTCGATGGCCTGGCACAGGTCACGAAACACCAGGTGCTCGATGGCGGCGCGCATGGCGGGCCAGCGCAGTCTGGCTTCGCAGGCAAAGCCCCGTCCCACCACTTCGGACGCCAGCGCGTGCCGTGTCAAATGTTGCAGCATGCCCGTGACGGTGAGCAGGGCAAACGGCGTGCCGTCCGGCTCGACGACATTGGCGCGCTGCAAGTGTTCATACACGGCATGCTTGCCGACCGGTTCGCCCGCGATGGCCAGCAAGGCCAGGATCATCTGTTCGTGCTGCTCCAGGGCGGCGAACTCGTCCAGCATGAGTTGGTCTGAATGCGGGTCTGAATGCTGGTCTGTCATGCGGGCAAATTGGCGATATGCACGGGAGGCTCGCCGGCCGCCACGGGCAGGCCGAACACGCGCTGGTAGAAATACAGTTCCGCCTCCAGCGTGCGCACGATGCTTTCCGCCTTGCGGAAGCCGTGGCCTTCGCCTTCGAGCGGTACGTACGCGACCGGCACGCCGCGTGCCTGCAGGGCGTCGACCATCAGCTGCGACTGCTGCGGCGGCACGACTTTGTCATCGAGGCCCTGGAAGAAGATCATCGGGCGCGACAGTTTATCCGTGTGGTGGATGGGCGAGCGCGCGCGGTACAGCGCTTCGGCTTGCGGCTGCGAGGCGATCAGGTAGTCGTTGTAGTGCGATTCGAACTTGTGCGAATCGAGGTCCAGGCCTTTCAGGTCGGACACGCCGTAATAGCTGGCGCCGGCCTTGAAGACGTCGTGGAAGGTCAGGGCGCACAGGGTTGTCAGGCCACCGGCGCTGCCGCCGCGGATGATCAGGCGTTCCGGGTCGGCCAGGCCGTTGGTCGCCAGGTAGCGCGCGCCGGCGATGCAGTCTTCCACGTCGACGATACCCCATTGCCCGCGCAGCGCGTCGCGGTATTCGCGGCCGAAACCGCTGCTGCCGCCATAGTTGACGTCGAGCACACCGATGCCGCGGCTGGTCCAGTACTGCGTCGCCAGTTTCAAGGTATTGCTGGCCATGCTGGTGGGGCCGCCGTGGCTGATGACGATGACGGGCGGCAAGGTTCCTGCGGGCGCCTGCACGTCGCCATTGGTGGGCGCATAAAAGAAGGCGTAGGCCGTGCGGCCATTGCTACTAGGAAAGCTCAAGCTGCGCGGCACTGACAGGTAAGCAAGCGCGGGCAAGTGTGCTATCGACTGCGCCAGCACTTCCAGCTCATGGTTCGATAAATCGATGCGCGCCAGTTCCAGTGCGATGGTGGGGCTGCCGCCCAAGAGCGCGACGAAGCCGCGCCCCACGCGCAATTCGCGGATTTCCTGGTATGGGTGGGGAATCGGCTCCAGCTTGGCCGCCGCCACGTTCAATTGCGCCAGGTAGCTGATACCGGCCTGGATATACGTGCAGACGATCTCGTCGTCGGAAAGAAAACCGTACATGCTGCCGCCGAAAGTCCAGTGCGGCGTGGCAAATTCCGCTTCCATCGGGCACAGCGCCTCGATGTCGGCGCCATGCAGGCGGTACAGATTCCACCAGCCGCTGCTGTCGGAGACGAAGTGCAGCAAGCCGTTCGGCGACCACTCCGGCTGGCAAATCGACTCGCGCGCACCGCCGGCGATCAGGCGCGGCGACCCCAGGCTGCCATCCGCGTGCACGTCGGCCAGCCACAGTTCCGTGCCTTGCCACGGCAGGCGCGGGTGGTCCCAGCTGATCCAGGCCAGCTGGCTGCCGTCCGGCGACAAACGCGGCGCGGCATAAAAATCGTGGCCGCGTGCCAGCACCGTTTCGCCCCCGTCGAAGCTGACGGCCGCCAGGCAGTTGTCCGGCTGCGCGTGGCCTTCTGCGGGATGCTGCTCGCGCACGGCGATCAGGCGGGAACGGGCCGTATCGACAACAAAATCCGCATGGCGCGTGCTGCCGCCCGTGGTGAACGCTTCGGGCGCACCGTCGCCGGCCACGCGGTACAGGCAATTGTCGGCGAAATGCGAAAAATACACGGTATCGCCATCGACGGCATACGCGCCGCCGCCGTATTCATGCACGCGGGTGCGCACATTGAACGGCGCCGGCGTCAGTTCATCGACACGCGCGCCGCGCTGGCGCAGCAGGGTATTGCGGCCCGCCTCGCTGGCGCGTCCGGCCAGCCAGAGCACATCGGTCCCATCCGCACCGCCCAGGGCCAGCTGCGTCAGCGGCGAGGCGCCGGCGGCGACGATGGCCGCGCTGATCGGCGATGGCCAAATGCCATAAGGGGTGCTGGATGCGGTCGAGGTCATGCGGGCTCCGTGTCGTGGTGGGAAGAGGGGCCTCCAGGCGGCGTCAGGCAGCGCGGCGGCGTGCATCATCATAATGGAAGGGCTGCCACAACGAAAGTCATCGCTGTGCGGGGCAAATGCGGCAAAGCAGCACTGGAATCAATGAAATGGCAACGATTGGATGCGATAATACCGCTTCTCCAAGCTCGATTGCCTTCCATGCCACAATTTGCTCCGCTCCAGAATGATACTTTCCTGCGCGCCTTGTTGCGCCAGCCGACCGAGCACACTCCCGTCTGGCTGATGCGCCAGGCGGGCCGCTACCTGCCCGAATACCGCGCCACGCGCGAGCGGGCCGGCTCCTTCCTGGGCCTGGCAAAGAATCCCGATTACGCCACGGAAGTGACCTTGCAGCCCCTGGAGCGCTTCCCGCTCGACGCCGCCATCCTGTTTTCCGACATCCTGACGGTGCCTGACGCCATGGGCCTGGGTCTGTATTTCGCCGATGGCGAAGGGCCGAAGTTCGAGCGTCCGCTGCGCACGGAGCAAGATGTGATGGCCTTGCAAGTGCCGGACCTGGAATCGCTCGACTACGTTTTCAAGGCTGTCACGCAAATCCGCACGGAACTCAATGGCCGCGTGCCGCTGATCGGTTTTTCCGGCAGCCCGTGGACCCTGGCGTGCTACATGGTGGAAGGCGGCGGCTCGAAAGAGTTCCATACCATCAAGAAGATGCTGTACAACCGCCCTGACCTGATGCACCACATCCTGGCCATCAACGCCACTTCCGTGGCGCAGTATCTGAATGCGCAAATCGATGCCGGCGCGCAAGCCGTGATGATTTTCGATTCCTGGGGCGGTGCGCTGGCCGATGGCGCCTACCAGGAATTTTCGCTGGCCTACATGCAGCAAGTGGTGGCGCAGCTGAAACGCGACAAGGATGGCGTGAAAATCCCCGCCATCGTGTTTACCAAGGGCGGCGGCCAGTGGATCGAGCAGATCGCCGATATCGGCGCCGATGCCGTGGGCCTGGACTGGACCGTCAACCTGACGCGCGCGCGCCAGTTAGTGGGACATAAAGTGGGCTTGCAGGGCAATCTCGACCCCGCCATCCTGTTCGCCAGCCCCGAGCAGATCCGCGCCGAAGTGGCCAAGGTCTTGCATGCCTTCGGCGCGCCGTCGGCAGGCACGGGCCACGTATTCAACCTGGGCCATGGCATTTCCCAGTTCACGCCGCCAGAGTCGGTGGCGGCCATGGTGGAAGCCGTGCACAGCATGAGCCGCGCCATGCGCAGCGGCCAGTAAGCACGCACCGCTTTCCGTGGCTCAGGGGCGCACAAGGCAGGCTTTCCAACGGAAGCCTGCCTTTTTCTTTGCTGCGCCCTAGCAAGAAATACCGACTTATGCACAATTTTTTTTGCTGCGGAAATAATAGGCAGTCGAAAAGCCATGCCCGGGGAAGATCTGCAAGTGATTGATTATTAAGGAATAAAAAATGCATTGTCCGGCGGACTTTATTGCAATTGATAAGGTTATTGTTTCGTTTGCCAGCCTTATTCCTTCATTGTCCACAAAGTTATCAACAGATTCTGTGGATAAAATTGAAAAGTAATTTGTTAACCGATACTTAGCGCAGATGTTCAGGTTTCACCTGAGGTGTATGTTGCAGCGCATGATCATTGCACAATGTTTCGCCGCCCGGCAGGCAAAAACGAACGCTTGCCCGGCAATTGTCAACTTTGCCTCATGCGGCAGGCATTTTCCCGGATTGAGTGCATCAAAACGGTGCTTATTTCTGTACAAAAAAATGAGAAATGGTTCAGTTATGCACAGCGGCGGAAATGCCCGACGGATTTATCGCCTCCCGGGGATCAATTTTTAAGTCATTGATTTTAAATAGTTAATTTTTCTTGCGTGTCCCTCTTGACGGCGATCAAAATCTTCTATCTACATTTTTCTGAAAGTTAATTTTGCTTTGTCCACAAAGTTATCCACAGAATTTTCTTCAGGCAGCATGCCACGCGGTCGCGTCCGCCGTTAGGTGTTTGATGGACGAAACAAGTATCATGGCCCGCTGGCTTGATGCCTGACATCCCGCCGCGCCATCCACCCCAGGCGCGCTTTTTTATTGAGATAGGCCACCCCCATGTCGCAGTGCATTTTGACGTCGTGCATCCTGAAAATCGCGCTCGACACGCCCTTGAACGCCCTGTTCGACTACCGCTGGAACACGGCGTTAGACGCCGGTGCGGACGCCGGCGTGGAGGTTGCCGTGTCACTGCCGCAAGTGGGACAGCTGGCGCTGGTACCATTCGGCCGGCGTGAAGTGATGGGGCTGATCGTCGGCGTGTCCGACAGCACCGACGTGCCCGCCGGGAAATTGAAGGACGTGCTGGCCGTGCGCAGCCAGCTGGCGCCATTATCGGAACAGTGGCTGGCGCTGGCCGCCTTTGCCGCCGATTACTACCAGCGTCCGCTGGGCGAAGTGGCCCTGCCGGGTTTGCCGAAGAATTTGCGCGTGCTCACCACCGTGGCGCTGGACCGCGCCATCAAGAAGCTGGCCAAGCTGGCCGATGCGCACGATGGCACGCCGCTGAACATGCCGGCACTCAATGCCGCCCAGCAAGAGGCAGCCGACGCCATCGGCGGCGCCCGGGGTTTCAAGCCGACCCTGCTGTACGGCGTGACGGGCAGCGGCAAGACGGAAGTGTATCTGCAAGCGTGCGCCCAGGTGCTTGCACGCGACGAGGCGGCGCAAATCCTGATCCTGGTGCCGGAAATCAACCTCACGCCCCAGCTGGAAGGCAATATCCGCGCACGCTTTCCGGGCGTCATGCTGGCCACCTTGCACAGCAGCCTGTCCGAAGGCGAGCGCATGCTGCACTGGCTGGCCGCCCACCAGGGCCAGGCGCGCATTGTGCTCGGCACGCGACTGGCCATCCTGGCATCCTTGCCGCAGCTCAAGCTGATCGTCATCGACGAGGAACACGATCCTTCCTACAAGCAGCAGGAAGGCTTGCGCTATTCGGCGCGCGACCTGGCCGTATGGCGCGCCTGGCAATTGCAGATTCCCATCGTGCTGGGTTCGGCCACGCCTTCGCTGGAAAGCTGGCAGCATGCGCAGACGGGGCGCTACCGCAAGCTGGAATTGCGCGAACGGGCCGTCAAGAACGCGGTGTTGCCGCGCGTCAAGATTTTGGACATGGAGCGCGACAAGCCGAAAGATGGCCTGACTTCGCATCTGGTAGCCGCATTAAAACTGCGCATGGAGCGCGGCGAGCAGTCGCTGCTGTTCTTGAACCGGCGCGGCTATTCCCCCGTGATCTGCTGCGAATCGTGCGGCTGGATCAGCAATTGCACGCGCTGCACCTCGTTCATGGTGCTGCACAAGCCCGAACACCGCTTACGCTGCCACCATTGCAGCCTGGAATTGCGCATTCCCCGCCATTGCCCTACCTGCGGCAACGTCGATCTGCAACCGCTGGGACGCGGCACGCAGCGCGTGGAAGAGGGCTTGCAGCAACTGTTTCCCGAGGCGCGCATTTTGCGCATCGATGCCGATTCCACGCGCAAGAAGGGCAGCGCGCAGGAAGCGTTTGACACCGTGCACCGGGGCGAGGTGGACATTTTGATCGGTACGCAAATGGTGGCCAAGGGCCACGATTTCAAAAAGCTGACCCTGGTGGGTATTTTAAACCCGGACACGGCCCTGTTTTCCCAGGATTACCGGGCCAGCGAACGGCTGTTCGCCCAGTTGATGCAGGTGGCGGGCCGGGCGGGGCGAGCCGCGCAGACGGAGGGCGGCAGCGTTTCCGAAGTGCTGATCCAGACGCGTTATGCGCGCCATCCGCTGTACGACGCCGTCGTCAACCACGATTACGACCATTTCGCCACGACCTTGCTGGAAGAGCGGGCCCAGGCGGCGCTGCCGCCGTATCTGTTCCAGGCCCTGCTGCGCGCCGAGGCGCCCGAGCTGGCCACGGCCATCGAATTCCTGCAAGCGGCGAAAGAGTGTATGGAACACCCGCAGGTGACCATCAATGACCCGATTCCCATGAGCATGACGCGCGTCTACAATGTGGACCGCGCCCAGCTGCTGCTGGAATCCCCCTCGCGGCCCGCCTTGCAGGCGTTCCTGAAGGAATGGCTGACTGAGTTGCGCGCCATGAAGACGCGCGTGAAATGGTCGCTGGAAGTGGACCCGCTGGATATTTAAATTAAGTCACTGAATTAGTTCAGATACGCGCGCGCCGACTTGACGATCTGCTCCGACAGCAGCTTGGTAAACGGCGTGTCCAGGGTCCAGGCATGCCAGCTCAGCGGTACGTCCAGGGTGCTGCCCGGCAGCAGATCCACGAGGCGCTCCGTTGCCAGCGCTGGCGCGGCCAAGCGCTGCGGTATCAGGCCGTAGGCCAGGCCATCCAGGACGCAGGCGCGGCGCGCCGTTTCCACCGGTAAGGTGTGGTGTGGAAACGGTTCACGCATGCTCAATTGTTCCGCGAGGAAACGCGCCAGCAAGCCGTGCTGGCCCACCACGGCCGGCGCCAGTTGCACCGCCTCGGTAATAAAACCATCGCCGAACCAGTGGCCCGCAAACATGGGCGTGGCCACGCAGACATAGCGCAAGGTGCCCAGCGGCGTGACGCTAGTGGCCGCCGCCGCGTCCAGCGCTGTGCCGGATTCGGCCGCCACGCAGCCAAACACCGTGCCGTCGCGCACCATCTGCAAGGCGCTGTCGCTGTCGGCCAGGCGCACGTCGAGCTGGCAGCGCGGTGGCGCCAGCAGGGCGGCCAAGGTGTCGGGGAACCAGGTGGCCAGGCTGTCGGCATCGATGGCGATGGCGATTTCCGGCATGCTGACGCTGTTGCCCAGGTCGATGTCGAGCGAGGCTTCCATCAGCTTGACGTTGCGGTGATGCACGATCAGGCGCTGGCCCAGTCCCGTCGGCACGGCTGGCTGGCCACGGATAATCAGCAGGCGCCCGCTAGCGTCTTCCAGCGCCTTGATGCGCTGCGAGACGGCCGACTGGGTGATGCCCAGGGCCAGGGCGGCCTTGTCGAAACTGCCATGGCTGGCGACGGCGTCCAGCACAGCCAGTGCGCGATAATCGAGTGATCCCATTAGCTCAGCTTATATATTTTGAAAATGATTAGTTATACTAATGCATATATTGCTGCAATGTAAAACCTTATTTTCGCTAAACGGGTAGTATCGAACGCTGTGAGCAACCTTAGTGGATGGATAGCACGATGAAGACGATAAAGGTGGATGTGGCCGTAATTGGCAGCGGTACGGCCGGCATGACGGCGCACAAGGCGGCGCGCATGCAGGGCAAGCGCGTGCTGATGATCGAAAGCGGGCCGTACGGCACAACGTGCGCGCGCGTGGGCTGCATGCCCAGCAAACTCTTGATCGCGGCCGCCGAGGCGGCCCATGCCGTGGCTGCCGCGCCGGGGTTTGGCGTGCATCCGGGCCCCGTGCGCATCGACGGCCGACAAGTGATGACCAGGGTGCGCAGCGAGCGCGACCGATTTGTCGGCTTCGTGCTCGACGGCGTCAACGCCATCCCCGACGAAGAAAAACTGCGCGGCCATGCGCGCTTCATCGCGCCCGGCAAATTGCAGGTAGACGAACATACGCTTGTCGAGGCCACCAGCGTGGTGATCGCCACCGGTTCCACGCCCATCGTGCCGCCCGAGTGGCAGGCGGGCGGCGACAGGGTCATCACGAGCGACGCCGTGTTCGAGTGGACGGACTTGCCAAGCTCAGTGGCCGTGGTCGGCAGCGGCGTGATCGGCCTGGAGCTGGGCCAGGCGCTGGCTCGCCTGGGCGTGCGCGTGACCCTGTTTGCGCGCGGCAACAAAGTCGCGCAACTGACGGACCCGCTGGTGCTGCGGGAGGCGGCTGCCGTGCTGGCGCGCGAACTCGATATCCGCTTCCAGACCAGCGTGGCGCACGTGGCAACAACGCCAGACGGCAGCGGTATCGCGCTGACCAGCCGCAATGGCGCAGGCGAGGAAAAAACCGAGCAGTTTGAGTATGTGCTGGCCGCCATTGGCCGCCGTCCGAATGTGGATCACATCGGCCTGGAAACGGCGCAAATCGAACTCAACCGCCACGGCATCCCCCTGCATGACCCGCGCACCATGCAGTGCGGCAAGAGCGCCATCTTCATCGCGGGCGACGCCGACAACGCCTTGCCGCTGCTGCCCGAAGCAGCCGACGAGGGCCGCATCGCGGGCGACAACGCGGCGCGCTTTCCTGACGTCAAACCGGGCTTGCGCCGCACGCCGTTGAGCATCGCCTTCACGGAACCGCAGATCGCCACCCTGGGCGCCACCTACCAGCAATTGTGCGTGAGCCACGCGGGCCGCTTTGCCGTCGGCGCCGTGTCATTCGGCAACCAGGGCCGCAGCCGCGTGATGTTGCAAAACCAGGGCTTGCTGCGCGTGTATGCGGAATTTGGCAGCAAGCGCTTTCTCGGCGCCGAGCTGATCGGCCCTCGGGCGGAACACTTGAGCCATTTGCTGGCCTGGGCATGCCAGGCCCAGTTGACGGTACCGGCCATGCTCGACATGCCGTTTTACCACCCCGTCATTGAGGAAGGTGTGCGCACGGCCTTGCGCGAGTTGGCGCTGCATCTGGAAAAAGACCCGGAACACGCGCCCGGCTGCGCCGATTGCTCGCCTGGCGTCTGATGCAACTTTATGCTTTATATAATTTTGTAGACAAGCGCACATGATTGCGCGATCATCGTTACCACATTGGAATATTGATTAAAAGCAAAAAACATTTCAAATGGTTCATGCCCACGACGCCCTGATGGTAAAAAGGGGAGCGGCTAGCGATGACGGAGACGATGTGAAAATTCGGCGCATTTACGCGGGAGAACTCGCCCTGGGCGTAGCCCTGCCCTGGGACGTGCACGGCGAGACGGGCGGCTTGCTGGCCAGGCTGGGCCATGTCATCAGCAGCGAGAACCAGATCGCATTGCTGCTGGCGCGCGGCGTCATCGCCGATACCAGTGCTGACGTGCCGCGCACGGCCACGGAAGCGCCATCGGCCCTGCGCATGCTGAACCTCGTCACGGCGGGCCTGGCGCTGGTCTTGCCGGCGATTGCCGCCAGGCAGGCGGGCAGCCACTTGTCGCTGGCGGCGCTGGCGCAACTGGTGGAAGAGGCGGTTGCACTGGATGCGGACGTGGCGCTGGCCTGCATCCTGCACAACCAGGGCGCGGGCGACTTTGCCGTGCGCCACAGCGTCGACACGGCCGTCATCACGGCTCTGCTGGCGCGCGCCCTGAAACTCGATGATGGCGTGATCCGCAGCGTGGTGCTGGCCGCGCTGAGCATGAATGTGGGCATGCTGGAACGCCATGCGGATTTCCAGCACAAGGCCGGTCCGCTGGACGCCCAGGAGCGTGCCTATTTGCGCGCCCATCCGCAAGCCGGTGTCGACTTGCTGCGCGCGGCCGGCGTCACGGACGCCGTCTGGTTGCAGGCCGTGTTGCAGCACCATGAAAATATCGATGGCAGCGGCTATCCGCTGGGCACGCAAGGCGAGGCGATCGGCATCGGCGCCCGCCTGATCATGCTGGCCGACCGCTATTGCGCGCGCGTGTCGAAGCGCAGCTATCGCCAACCCTTGCTGCCGAACGTGGCCTTGCGCGAAATGTTGATGGCCGACAAGGCCACCCTGGATGCGCCGCTGGCGTCCCTGCTGGTGCGCGAGCTGGGCATCTACCCGGTCGGCACCTTCGTCAAACTGTTAAATGGAGAAATCGGCGTCGTCACGCGCAAGGGCTTGAATGCCAGCACGCCCCACGTGCAGTCGCTGATCGGCCCGCGCGGCGCGCGCCTGGACGTGCCCTTGCGGCGCGATACGCGCGTGGACTTGCACGCCATCCGCGAAGTGCTGAGCGCAGAGCAGGCGGGCTTGCAGTTTAGGCCCGATCAGCTATGGGGCCGCAGCGCGCGAATTTAGCGCAAGCGCTTAATTTAGCAAGCCCGCATCCAGCCGTCCTTCAAGCGCCAACTCGCGCATGATGCGCACGGTGTCGATGTCGGACTCCTTGTAGGCGGAGCGGCGGAAGTCGTCGTACAGGGCGTTGGCCGCATCGGTGGCCGCGTCGTGGCCGTCGTCGTACTGGAAGCGCACCCACAGGCTGGCCTCGTCGGGCATCTCAATGGTCATCACCAGCGAGGAGGCGCTGATATCCTGTTGCGCCGGCACTTCGTAGCGCACCTGCAGTTGCGGCACCAGCACCACCCTGTCGTTGATGACCAGCTCGCCATAGCGCAGGCTGCGCGCGAAACCGGCATCGCTGCGCTGGCTGATCTGGCACTCGTCCAGGTGCGGCACGAACAGCTTGGGCGACTCGGCGCGCAAGACCAGGCCGCGCCAGACTTGTTCCAGGCTCAGGGTGTCGATCAGCGGGTTCAAAGGATCGTTGATTTCAATCAGGTGTTCAAATTTCATGGGACTGTCATTCGGTAAGTGGGCGCGCACGGGCGATATAGGCGGAATGGTACTCCAGCGCTGACATCGCCGCACGCATTGCATGGGCCGAGATGGCGGCACAGGGCGGGATATCGATGTCATTGCCTGTTTTTCATGCAGATCTTGCCGTGCAAATGGCGGGCGCCACGCTGTTACAATGGGCTGCTGTTCCCTGCGAAAATACCCCTGATGTCCAAAGCACCACAGTTCGGTCTGAATGCGCCCCAAAGCGAAGCGGTTACCTACCTCGACGGCCCCTGCCTGGTGCTGGCGGGCGCCGGTTCGGGCAAGACGCGCGTGATCACGCAAAAGATCGCCCATCTGATCGAAGACCGGGGCTATGACCCGCGCACCATCGCCGCGCTGACCTTCACCAACAAGGCGGCGCTGGAAATGCAGGAACGCATCGCCAAACTCTTGAAGCAACCACGCCAGGCCAAGCAGCTGACGGTGTCGACCTTCCACTCGCTGGGCGTGAAAATCCTGCGCCAGGAAGCCAATGGCGTGGGCTTGAAAGACCGCTTTTCCATCATGGACAGCGACGATTGTTTTTCGCTGGTGCAAGACCTTGCCATTACCACCGATAAACAGGTCATTCGTGGCATCCAGAACGCCATGTCCTTGTGGAAAAACGGCTTGATCGATCCGGACATGGCGCTGGCGCAAGCCAAGGATGAAGACGAAGCAAACGCGGCGCGCATCTACCGCAGCTATGTGGCGACCCTGTCCGCCTACCAGGCCGTCGATTTCGACGATCTGATCCGCCTGCCCGTGGAATTGTTCCGCAACAACGGCCCCGTGCGCGACAAGTGGCAGCGCCGCCTGCGCTATCTGCTGGTCGACGAATACCAGGATACGAACACGTGCCAGTACGAACTGGTGAAACTGATGGTGACGGGCATCGGCAAGAAGCCGATGTTTACAGCCGTGGGCGACGACGACCAGGCGATTTATGCCTGGCGCGGCGCCACGGTGGAAAATCTGAAGACGCTGGAAACGGATTTCCCCGATTTGCGCGTAATCAAGCTCGAGCAGAATTACCGCTCCACCATGCGTGTGCTCAATGCGGCCAACGCCGTCATCGGCAACAACCCGAAGCTGTTTGAAAAGTCGCTGTGGTCGGAACATGGCTTGGGCGAACCGATCAAGGTGCTGGGCATGCAGACGGACGAGCAGGAGGCGGAACAGGTGGCCATCATGATTTCGGCCGACCATTTCGAACGCAAGAACAAATTTTCCGATTACGCGATTTTGTACCGGGGCAACCACCAGGCGCGCATCATCGAGCAGTGCTTGCGCAAGGAACGCATCCCGTACACGATTTCGGGCGGCCAGAGCTTCTTTGACAAGGCCGAAATCAAGGACATCATCAGCTATCTGCGCCTGCTGGCCAACGAGGACGACGATCCTGCCTTCATCCGCGCCGTCACGACGCCGCGCCGCGGCGTGGGGCAGTCGACCCTGGAAGTGCTGGGCGCGTTCTCGGGTCAGTGGCAGTGTTCGCTGTTCCAGGCTGTGTTCAAGGGCGGCATCGAGGCCAAGCTGACGGACCGCCAGTTGGGGCCGCTACGCGACTTCTGCAACTTCATCAATGACCTCGAATCGCGCGCCAGCCGTCCGGGTGCGGCCGGCAGCGGCGACAACGCAGCCGAAGTGCTGGATGACATGATGAAGGAAATCCACTACGAATCGTATCTGTACGATGCCTTCGAGGAACGGCAAGCGCAAAGCAAGTGGCAGAACGTGCTGGAATTCGTCAACTGGCTGAAGGAACGGGGCCGGGGTGGCAAGGACCGCGATGGCGAAGAAAAGAACGTGCTGGAACTGACGCAGATGGTGGCCCTGATGACCATGCTGGAAGGCAAGGACGAAGAACAGGACGCCGTGCGCATGTCCACCCTGCACGCCTCGAAAGGGCTGGAGTTCCCGCACGTGTTTCTGGTGGGCGTGGAAGAGGGGATTTTGCCGCACAAGGGTGACCCCGACGCGCCTGCCGAAACCATCGCCGCGCGCATCCAGGAAGAGCGCCGGCTGATGTATGTGGGCATCACGCGCGCCCAGCGCACCTTGCATATCACCTGGTGCAAGAAGCGCAAGCGCGCCGGCGAGCAAGTCCATTGCGACCCGTCACGCTTCATCAAGGAAATGGAACTCGACGTGGGCGATGCCGTGCCGACGGAGGCAGAAGTGATTTCGCCCAAGGAACGGCTGGCGCGCATGAAGGCGCTGTTGGCCGCGCCGAAGGCTTAAGCGGCGTTCACGCTTCCACGGCGCCGTCTGGCGTGGTTTTCGGCACGATGGCCAGTTGCATACCCAGCGCATCGAGCATCTTTACAATGGTTTCGAAGCGCGGCTTGCTGCCTTCGCGCAAGGCTTTATACGCGCCTTCGCGCGTGATGTCGGCCTTGGCCGCCACCTTGCCCATGCCATAGGCGCGCACCACGTCGTTCATGGCCGACTGGAATAGCTCGGCGTTGCCGGTGGCGGCGATTTCACTCATGTAGGCGGCCACGGCGGCTTTGCTGGTCAGGTGTTGCGTCGGATCAAATTTGCTCAGGCCTAATGCTTCCAGGTCGTCGAGGTCGAAGGTGTCATGGTCGGGGTGTTGGTTCATTTCTTTCGTGCTCCTGTCATGGGGCTGCTGCCGCTTTCCTGATGCCTGCCTGCCGGGCTTTCAAGTTCCTGAGGATTGCTTGCGCCTGCTTGATGTCGCGCCGCTGGCTGGACTTGTCGCCGCCCAGCAGCAGCAAGATCAGGGTACCCAGATTCGTTTCGTGAAAATACACGCGCCAGCCGGGCCCCGTCTGTAGAAAGCGCAGCTCGCAGACGCCCTCGCCTACTGGCCGCCAATCGCCCTTTTTTCCATGCTGCAAATGCTTGATGCGCGCATCGATGGCGGCGGCCGCCACGTCGTGCAGGCAATCTTCCCAGCGGCGATATTCAGCCGTCTTGCGCGTATCGATCAGGGATGGCTCAGGAGCCGCAGGTGTGTTCATTGTAATCGTTTGTTCTCATTCGTCAAGCGGCTTGAGCCCATGTGTGCAGAATAAACAGAAATCGGGCCCCGTCCGGCAGCGAATGGAGGGAGTTTGTCCTGGCTCACGCCGCTGCGGCGGTAGAATGCCGCTTTCAGTCAGGAATCACCGAGAGCACCATGGACAATGCAGAACAGATGGAAGTACGTTTCGTCGATATCGAAATCAAGCTGGTGCAGCAGGAAGACCTGGTCGAGTCGCTGAACCAGATGGTGTACCAGCAGGGCAAGCGCATCGACCAGTTGGAAGCGATGCTGCACAAGCTGGGCGAGCACGTGCGCGACGGGACGCAGCAGGCAAATGGCGGACTGGTCAACGAGCGTCCGCCGCATTACTAAATCGGCATCGTGGTGCGAAGGGCATGAAAACCATTCATTACCCGCCGACCCGCTACGGTCGGTTTTGCTGGTGACGCAAGTGTGTCAGGCTGTTATTATTTCAGGCTGGCCCGCGACATAATCGCGGCTCTCTTGCGTTTCTTGAAAGAAGACATGACCCGTCCAACAATGCTCGTCATCGCCGCCAGCCTGATGCTGGCGCCAGCCGCTTTTGCCGCTACCGCCACCACCGCGCCAACCACTGCCGCTACCGCGGCGGCCGCCTTGCCCGTTTCAAACCCGTTTGCTCAAGCGAGCATTCTGCCATTCAACTATCCACCGTTCGACAAGGTGCAGGACGCCGACTACGCGCCCGCCTTTGCGGCCGGCATGGCCGCCAACCTGGCGGAAATCAATGCGATTGCCAATAACCCGAAAGGGGCCACATTCGACAACACCATCGTCGCCATGGAGCGCTCGGGCCAGTTGCTGAGCCGCGTGCGCACCGTCTTTTCCGTGATGTCCGGCTCCAACACGAATGACACGATCCAGGGCCTGGAACGCGATCTGGCGCCGAAGATGGCGGCCCACAGCGACGCGATCATGCTCAACGACAAATTGTTCAAGCGCATCGATACCCTGTACGCCAAGCGCGACAAGCTGGGCCTCGATGCCGAATCGAAACGCTTGCTGGAACGCTATCACACGGACTTCGTGCGCGCGGGCGCCAAGTTGTCGGCGGCCGATAAAGAAAAGCTGCGCGCCTACAACGGCCAGTTGGCGGCCCTGTCGACCAAGTTCGCGCAGAACGTGCTGAAAGAATTGAACGCTTCGGCCGTCGTCGTCGATACGCGCGAAGAGCTCGACGGCCTGTCGCCGGCCGCCATCGAAGTGGCCGCCGGCCTGGCCAAGAAGCGCGGCCTGGATGGCAAGTATGTGATCGCCCTCGTCAACACGACGGGCCAGGCGCCGCTGTCGCTGCTGACCAACCGCGCCGTGCGCGAACGCATCATGGCCGCTTCGCAAGCGCGCGGCAGCCGTGGCGGCGAGTTCGACAATACCCAGGAAGTGCTGGAACTGGCAAAACTGCGTGCCGAACGTGCCGCGCTGATGGGCTACCCGAATTACGCGGCCTACTCGCTGGAAGACCAGACGGCGCACGACACCACCGCCGTGAACGCCCTGCTGGGCGAATTGGCGAAGCCGGCCGTCGTCAATGCGCGCCGTGAAGCGGACGATATCCAGAAGGTCATCGATGCAGGAAAAGGCGGCTTCAAGGTGGGCGCCGCCGACTGGGCTTTCTATAGCGACAAAGTGCGCGCCGAACGCTACAACTTCGACGAGACTCAATTAAAACCGTACTTTGAAATGCACAGCGTGCTGACCAAGGGCGTGTTCTTTGCCGCTGGCAAACTGTACGGTTTGAGCTTCAAGCAGCGCACCGACTTGCCCGTCTACACGTCCGACATGCTGGTGTACGACGTTTTCAACGAAGACGGCACGCAGCTGGCCATCTTTACCCTGGACCCTTATGCGCGCAGCAACAAGCGCGGTGGTGCCTGGGCGAACGCCTATGTGGGCCAATCGAGCTTGCTGAACCGCAAGCCGGTGATTGCGAATAACCTCAACATTCCAAAGCCGGAAGCGGGCCAGCCGACCCTGATGACGTTTGACGAAGTCAACACCATGTTCCACGAATTCGGCCATGCGCTGCACGGCATGTTTTCGAACGTGAAATACCCGCGCTTCGCCGGCACCAGCGTGCCGCGCGACTTCGTCGAATACCCGTCGCAAGTCAATGAAATGTGGGCGCTGTGGCCGGAAGTGCTGCAAAACTATGCCAAGCACTATCAGACGGGCGCGGCCATCCCGGCTGAGTTGCTGGCGAAAGTGACGGCGGCCGACAATTTCAACCAGGGCTATAAAACCACGGAATACCTGGCATCGGCCCTGCTGGACCAGCGCTGGCACCAGTTGACCCCGGCACAGATCCCCACCGATGTGCTCGCGTTTGAGAAAGCCGCCTTGACGGACGCGGGCGTCGATTTCGTGCCGGCGCCGCCGCGCTACCGCACCACCTACTTCTCGCACGCGTTCGCGGGCGGTTATTCGGCCGGCTACTACGCGTATCTGTGGTCGGAAAAGCTTGATGCCGACACGGTCGAGTGGTTCAAGGAAAACGGCGGCCTGACGCGCAAGAACGGCGACTGGTTCAGAGCCAAGTTGCTGTCGCGCGGCGGCAGCGCCGATGCGCTCGACATCTACCGCAACTTCCGTGGCCGCGATGCGAAGATCGAGCCGCTGCTGGAACGTCGTGGCTTGAACGGCAAGTAAGTGGTGTGATTCCGGCGTCAAAGCCGGGTGCATGAGAATGGCCGCCAAGCAATTGGTGGCCATTTTTATTTGGAGATTTTGATGACAAACCGTGGTAAACCGTGCATTTGGCGCGATGCACCACAGGATCGCCCATGTTGGATGACGCCTGTGTGACAGGCTGCTATGATCTGCCACTGGCCCGCGACGCGATCGCGGTTCTTCCCGCGCTTCCTGAAAGATGTCATGATCCGTCCACAACTGCTCGTCATCGCCGCCAGCGTCATGCTGGCCCACGCCGCTCCGTCCGCCATGGCTGCCGCCACGGCAAAATCCGCGCCTGCCGCCGCCGTCAGCGCCCAGAACCCCCTGCTCAAAGTGAGTCCGCTGCCGTTCCAGATGCCGCAGTTCGGCCTGATCAAGGATGCGCACTACGCGCCGGCGTTTGCCGAAGGCATGAAACGCCAGTTGGCCGAAGTCAATGCGATTGCCAGCAACCGCCAGGCGCCCACGTTTGAAAACACCATCGTGGCCCTCGAGCGCACGGGGCAGCTGTTGCACCGCGTGAATAGCATCTTCAGCAACATGACCTCGACCAACACGAATAGCGTGCTCGAAGCGGTGGAAGTGGACGTGTCGCCGAAACTGGCCGCGCAT
Organism: Janthinobacterium algoris; assembly: GCF_051380935.1. Taxonomy (NCBI): domain Bacteria; kingdom Pseudomonadati; phylum Pseudomonadota; class Betaproteobacteria; order Burkholderiales; family Oxalobacteraceae; genus Janthinobacterium; species Janthinobacterium algoris. The sequence continues at coordinate 103,290 of NZ_JBNYXZ010000016.1, forward strand.
GGCGATGCGATCACCCTGAATCCGAAACTGTTTACCCGCATCGACACCCTGTACGCCAAGCGCGACAAGCTGGGCCTGGATGCCGAATCCTTGCGCTTGCTGGAACGCTATCACACAGATTTCGTGCGCGCCGGCGCCAAGCTGTCCGATGCGGACAAGGAAAAATTGAAAGCCTACAACGCCGAGCAGGCGGGCCTGGAAACGGCCTTCGCGCAAAACGTGCTGAAGGAAACGAATGCCAAGAGCATCGTCGTCGATACGCGCGCCGAGCTGGCCGGCATGACGGATAGCGATATCGACACGGCCGCCGCCGCCGCCAAGGAGCGCGGCTTGAATGGCAAGTTCCTCATCGCCCTGGTCAACACCAGTGGCCAGCCACCGCTGGCCGTATTGACGGATCGCAAGACACGCCAGCGTTTGATGGATGCGTCGCTGAATCGGGGTAGCCAGGGCGGCGAGTTCGACAACCGCGCCATCGTGCTGAAGCTGGCAAAACTGCGCGCTGAACGGGCCAGCCTGCTCGGCTACGCCAACTACGCCGCGTATTCGCTGGAAGACCAGACGGCCAAGACGACCACGGCCGTCAACACCTTGCTGTCGGAACTGGCGAAACCTGCCGTCGCCAATGCGCGCCGCGAAGCGGCCGACTTGCAGCAAGTGGTCGATGCGGAAAAGGGCGGTTTCCAGGTGGCGGCCGCCGACTGGGCCATTTACACGGACAAGCTGCGCAAGCAACGTTTCAATTTCGATGAAAACGAGTTGAAACCGTACCTGGAACTCAACAGCGTGTTGAACAACGGCGTCTTCTTTGCCGCCAATAAACTGTATGGCATCAGCTTCAAGCAGCGTACTGATCTACCGGTGTACAACCCGGACGTGCGCGTCTACGACGTGCTCGACGCCAACGGCAAGCCGCTGGCCCTGTTCATCGCCGACTTCTATGCGCGCGGCAACAAGCATGGTGGCGCGTGGATGAATGAATATGTGTCGCAATCGTCGTTGATGGGCACGCATCCCGTCGTCGCCAACCAATTGAATATTCCCAAGCCGCCCGCCGGTCAGCCGACCTTGCTGACGTTCGATGAAGTGACGACCATGTTCCACGAATTCGGTCATGCGCTGCACGGCATGTTTTCGAACGTGAAATACCCGCGCTTTGCCGGCACCAGCGTGCCGAGCGACTTCGTCGAGTATCCATCGCAAGTCAATGAAATGTGGGCCGTCTGGCCGGAAGTGCTGCAAAACTATGCCAAGCACTACCAGAGCGGCGCGGCCATGCCGCAGGAATTGCTCGATAAAGTCACGGCGGCGAAGAAATTCAACCAGGGTTTCATGACCACCGAATACCTGTCGGCGGCCCTGCTGGACCAGCGCTGGCACCAGCTGGCGCCGAGCCAGATCCCGACCGACGTGCTGGCCTTTGAAGCGGCATCGTTGAAGGATGCGGGCGTCGACTACGCACCCGTGCCGCCGCGCTACCGCACCAGCTACTTCTCGCACAGCTTCTCGGGTGGCTATTCGGCAGCGTACTACGCCTACCTGTGGTCGGAAAAGCTGGATGCGGAATCGGTCAACTGGTTCAAGGAAAACGGCGGCCTGACGCGCAAGAATGGCGATTGGTTCCGCAGCAAATTGCTGTCGCGTGGCGGCAGCGTCGATGCGCTGCAACTGTTCCGCGACTTCCGCGGCCGCGATGCCACCGTGGAACCGCTGCTGGAACGCCGCGGCTTGAATGCCAAGTAGGCCGTCCTCATCTGAAGCTTGCGCTGCGTTGACATGGCGCACGCAAGCTTTCCGTGCCGGCGGCGTAGAATTGAGTAAGATGTCAATGAAGATGTAAATAAGAAGGCAGTTGAAAGAGTATATGAGTCAGCAAGATTTGAATGGCATTACCCTGGAGGGTATCGTGACGCGCCTGCACGCCCATTACGGTTGGGACGGCTTGGCCAAGCACATCGATATCAATTGCTTTATCAGCGATCCCAGCATCAAGTCGAGCCTGAAGTTTTTGCGTAAGACCCCGTGGGCCAGGAGCAAGGTGGAACAGCTGTACCTGGACACGCAATTTACTGACTGACAGGAAAAGATATGGATAGCAAACTCAAGGAATCGCTGCAACAGCTGCATTCGACACTCGCAACCAGCGGCCCCGTCGATGAAGAACTGCATGGTTTGCTGCAAAAACTTGATGTCGACATCAAGTTGTTGATGGAAAAGCGCGCCGCGCAGGAACAGGACGAAGAGTCGACCACGTATGGATTGGCCGAGCGCAGCCAGGAATTGTCGGCCAAGTTCGCCGTCAAGCATCCGAAACTGGAGCCTGCGCTGCGAGAACTAGGTGAGATTTTAGCTAATATGGGTATTTGAGCAAGACATGGGAAATGCCGGGCCCGTTCCTGCGGGAAAGGGCCACATTTCCCCAAGTGATTGAAAAATAAACGTTTTTTATACGAAAATCCAACAGTAAAAAGCCGGCCGTCAGGTTGGAAATGGCCAATTCCGGTACAATTCGTACCCTATGAGCTCCCCTACCAATTTATTTGCGACCGTTCCCAAGCGGTCTGCCCGCGCTGCCGTGGCGCCTTTCCTGCCGATGTCGCGTGCCGAGATGGATGCGCTGGGCTGGGACCAGTGCGACGTCATCCTCGTCACGGGCGACGCCTACATCGACCATCCGAGTTTCGGCATGGCCCTGGTGGGTCGCCTGCTCGAAGCGCAAGGCTACCGCGTCGGCATCATCAGCCAGCCGGACTGGCTGTCGGCCGACGCCTTCCGCATCCTCGGCAAGCCGCGCCTGTACTACGGCATTACGGCCGGCAACATGGATTCCATGGTCAACCAGTACACGGCCGACCGCAAGATCCGCTCCGACGACGCCTACACGGCGAATGCCGAACCGAATAAACGCCCGGACCGCGCCGTGACCGTCTACGCCCAGCGCGCGCGCGAAGCGTATCCCGACGTGCCGGTGGTGATCGGCAGCATCGAGGCGTCCCTGCGCCGCATCGCCCATTACGATTACTGGTCGGACAAGGTCCGCCGTTCCGTCCTGCCCGATTCCAAGGCTGATTTGTTGATCTTTGGCAATGCCGAACGGGCGCTGGTCGACCTGACGCACCGCCTCGCCGCCGGCGAAGCGATCAAGGATATCCGCGACTTGCGCGGTACGGCCTTCATGGTGCCGTCCGGCTGGTTGCCCGGCGACGACTGGGGCGTGCACAATTCCACCCGCGTCGACGTGCCCGGCAAGGTCGACCCGCACTACAGCCCGTACGAGATGGTGCAGGAAGACAAGACCGCCTGCGCCACGGAAAATGCCTCGAAATCGGCCGAAGTCATCAAGCCGATCCGCATCATGAGCCGCGAAGAGCGCCTGGCCATGGCCAAGGAAAAGCACGACAAGACCGTCGTACGCCTGCCCGCCTACGACGTCGTCAAGGATGACCCGGTGATGTATGCGCACGCCTCGCGCGTGTTCCACCTGGAATCGAATCCCGGCAATGCGCGCGCCATGGTGCAGGCGCACGGCGAACGCGACGTGTGGCTCAATCCGCCTCCGCTGCCGCTGGCCATGGACGAGATGGATGGCGTGTACGACATGAATTATGCGCGCGCGCCGCACCCGAGCTATGGCAAGGCGCACATCCCGGCCTGGGAAATGATCCGCTTCTCCGTCAACATCATGCGCGGCTGCTTCGGCGGCTGCACCTTTTGCTCGATCACCGAGCATGAAGGGCGCATCATCCAGAGCCGTTCGGAACCGTCGATCTTGCGCGAGATTGAGCATATCCGCGATAAAACCAAAGGCTTTACGGGCACCATTTCGGATATGGGTGGCCCCACGGCGAATATGTACCGCCTGGCTTGCAAGGAAAAAGAAATCGAAGTGTCGTGCCGCCGCCTGTCGTGCGTGTACCCGTCCATCTGCGTGAATCTGGGCACGGACCACAGCAAGCTCATTTCCCTGTACCGCAAGGCGCGCGCCATTCCCGGCATCAAGAAAGTGCTGATCAGCTCGGGCTTGCGCTACGACCTGGCCGTGCGTTCGCCCGAGTACGTGAAGGAACTGGTGACGCATCACGTCGGCGGTTTGCTGAAGATCGCGCCCGAGCACACGGAAGAGGGCACTTTGTCGAAGATGATGAAGCCCGGCATCGGCGCGTATGACGAGTTCAAGGAAATGTTTGACCGTTTCTCGCTGGAAGCGGGCAAGAAGCAGTATTTGATCCCGTACTTCATCGCCGCCCATCCGGGCACGACGGACCTGGACATGCTGAACCTGGCCCTGTGGCTGAAGAAAAACAATTTCAAGCTTGACCAGGTGCAAACCTTCATGCCCACGCCGATGGCCATGGCCACGACGATGTATCACACGCGCAAGAATCCTTTGCGCAAGGTGACGGCAGATTCGGAAGTGGTGGAAACGGCGCGCAGCGGCAAGATCCGCCGCACGCACAAGGCTTTCCTGCGCTACCAGGATCCGGCCAACTGGCCCATCCTGCGCGAAGCGCTGGTCAACATGGGCCGTGGCGACTTGATCGGCAATGGCGACAAGCATTTGATACCCGCCTGGACCTCGTCGGAGTCGGGCGGCCTGGCCGCAGGCGAACGCAGCCGCCAGACGCATGGCGCCGGCACGCCGGACAAGTTCAAGGTCACGCCGGGCAAGAACCGCATCGCCCTGGGCGGTACGGCAGCGGCGCCGAAAGTCACGGCTGTCGAATCGACAGTGCGTCCATCGATCTTGTCGACCATCAAGACCCGTGCCAAGCCGGCCGCCGTGCCGATGGGCCGGGGCAGCAAGCCGCCCGCCAAGGGCGGCCATGCCACGCCGGCACGGGGCGGACGCAAGTAAGCTGCCTTCGGCCCTTGGGCATAGCCTGAAAACCCGGCAACGCGTACTGCGTTGCCGGGTTTTTTGCTCTCTGCGCACCAAGATGGGGCGCGGCACCTCCTTGGCGGCAGGATTTTTAGCAATATTTAAAAATTGAATAGAGCAAAAGGCAATTTTCCCTTGTGGCAACTTGGTGTTTGAAAATATACTCGTTGAATATTTAGCCGTACGGCAACAATGCTGCCATTCTGGCAAGCGATACAGGCGTACGGCGTCAGCGTTGATATGAAAAGAGATGCCAATTGAAATGCCTTTCCTGCCAGGCCGAGAATAAACCGGGCGCAAAATTCTGTTCTTCCTGCGGCACGACGTTTGCCGTTGCCACGACCGTTGCCACCACGGTGCCAGGCAAATCCTGTGGCCAGTGCGGCCACGATTGCAAGGCCGATGCCAAATTCTGCCCCAAGTGCGCGTTCAGCTTTGCCGTGGCGCCAGTGGCGTCGCCGGAGCCGATTCTTGAGCCGATTCCTGAACCAGTGCGTGTGTTCGTTCCTGAGCCCGCGCCAGTGGTAGAAGTGGTCGCGGAAGTTGTCCAGGAACCCATTCCTATTCCCATTCTCGTCTCCATCCCGCAGCCGGTCGCGCCGCCACCACCGCCGGTGCTGGAAAAGCGCCATGTCGATCCCGTGCCTGCGCCGGAACCAGAAGCCACTCCCGCACCAGTGACAGACAGCGTTCCCGACCTGCCAGTTGACAGCCAAACGGGCGGCAATCGCATGAAACTGATCGCCGCCGCCGTCGCCGCCGTGGTGCTGCTGGGCGGTGCGGGCGCTTACTATTTCTTGTCAGGCAAGCCTGCTACACCGGCATCCGAACCCGCTCCAGCCTTGCCCGCGTTGGAGGACCCTGCGCCTGCCGCCGAGCAGCCGCTGGCCATCAGCGACCCTGCGCTCGATGGCGCCACGACGGTCGATTTTACCGCGACACCTGCCGCGGCTGCAGACGAACCCGCGCCAGTGCCGGCGGCTGCACCTGCACCGGCACCTGCTCCGGCCCCCGAGCCGGCACCGGCACCCGTCGTGGAAAAACCAGCCAAGCCCGTCAAAGCCGTGCCGCCACCGGCGCCTGTCAAACAGACTACCGGCCTGGAAAGCGTGATCACGGAAAGCCTGTCGGAAGCGAGTCACTGCATGAGCCAGCGCAAATACGACTGTGCCATTGCCAACGCGAATGCCGTGTTGCGCATGGACACGGGCAACCGCTATGCGCTTGACATCAAGCGCAAGGCGAAAGAAGCGCAAGACAAGGCGCTGTCGCAAATCCAGATCGAGTAAGCCGCGCTGCTTGCCCCTCAATATTTTGTTCCTCCCGGAGAATAACGTGAAAAACTTGAAACAAATTGCCAAGCCCATGGTGGCGTTGCTGGTCGTGTCCTCGATGCTGGCCGGTTGCGCCGCGCCGGGCGGCCCAGGCGCCACCGGCACCACCACCGCAGGCACGGAAGCGGCCAGCGGTGAATGCAATACGGCCATGCTGGCCGGCATCGGCGCCGTCGTCGGCGGCTTGCTGGGCGGTGGCAACAATACCGTGCGCGGCGCGGCCTTGGGCGCCAGCCTGGGTGCGCTCGCCTGCGTGGCCTTGAATTATCAAAGCCAGCAAGTCAAGACGGCGCAGCAGGTGCAGACCGATTACAAGGTGGCCAACAAGGGCAAGCTGCCCGAGCAGTCGACCCTGGTGAAATATGAGACAGGCTTTACGCCGTCCTCCGTGCGTCCGGGCCAGAAGGCGCAGACCAATTCGTATATTGAAGTGGCGGCCGGCACGCGCGATCCGAATCCGCTGGTGGAAGAAGAATTGAGCCTGTACAAGCCAAATGGTGAGCTGATCAAAACTGTGCGCAAAGTGGTCAGCAGCAACAACGGCAGCGGCGCCTACAAGGGCGGCTTCTCGATTCCCATGCCCGAAGGCGTGCCGCAGGGTATTTACCCCGTGCGTACCGCCTTGTACCTGAATAGCAAGCGTGTCGGTGGACAGGACGTCAAGCTGCAGATCGTCCAGCGCCAGGCGCCTGCGAGCGAGCTGCAACTGGCGCGTGCCTACTAACATAGATAGCAATACCACGGGGCGGCCAGGCAGGCCGTCCCATCCCGATTGACCCCTTCCAGGCTAGACATGACCATTTCCACAGAAGCACATAAACCGTTTCCCTTTTCCTCCGCCGTGGGATCGCTGATCGAAGCGACCGACGCCATCAAGAATTTTCGCGCGATTGCCCTGCTGGCCCTGACCTTCATCGGCGCCGTGCTCGTCGGTGGCGTGCTGACGATGCTCGCCGGCAGCATGAGCAGTGTCGTGCTGGCCTTCCTGGGCGGCCTGATGGCTTTCCTGGTGATGTTTTACGGCTCCAACGCCGTGGGCATCTTGCTGATGCGCGATGTGCAGGGCCAGCCTGGCCTGAGCCTGGTTGATGCCGTGCTCGTCTCGCTGTACACCAGCCACCGCCTGATCGCGGTCGTCTTCCTGGAATTTTTGATCGTGCTGGCGGCCATGATCGCCATCGCCATCATCTTGTTCGTCTGCAAGATCCCCGTGCTCGGCCCCGTGCTGTACGCGGTGGTCTTCCCGCTGTCGGCCATCGTGCTGGGCGTGCTGGTGTTTGCGCTGTTCTACGTGATGCTGCCGCTGGCCGGCCCTGCCGCCTGGTCGGGCGCCAGCGTGTTCCAGATCATTGCCCGCCTGAACCTGATCGTGCGCACCAAGCTGGTCTCGGTGATCTTGCTGGAAGTGCTGCTGTTCCTGATCACCTCGTTTGCCGCGCTGCTGATCTTTGGCGTGCTGGGCACGGGCGTGTCGCTGACCACGGGCATGTCGGCCGGCATCCTGGGCCTGGGCAACCAGATGAACATGTTTTCCCTGACTTCGGGTCTGAACGGCGGTTCCGGGTATATCATCGCTGCCGGCCTGGGCGGCGGCTTGCTGATGGCGGCCGCGGCCGTGGTGCCGGGCCTGATCTTTACCAAGGGCGTGTGCATCATTTACCTGAACGCCACGCGCAATGTCGATTTCAGCGCCTCCGAAGCGAGCCTGAACGACGGCCTGGCCGTGGTCAAGAAGAAAGCCGAGGAAGCGCGTGAACGTGCGCGTGCCCTGGCCGAGCAGGCGACGGCACCAGCCGCTCCAGCCGCCCCGGCAGCGCCAGCCGCTGCACCGGCTGACAGCCTGCAATGCCCGAGCTGCAAGGCACCTGTCGCATCCGACGATGCGTTCTGCGGCGAATGCGCGCATCAACTCAAGTAAGGCATACCATGGCTCACTTTTGCACCAAATGCGGCACCGCCTATGTCCCCGGCGCGCGCTTTTGCGATGAATGCGGCAAGGCCCTGGCTGCCGCGACAGCACCAGCAACGGCGCCGGTCAGGCCGGTCGGGGCCGGCGTGCAACGGCGCCACCTCATCCTGGCCGGCGGCGCGCTGGCGGTGGTCATCGTGGCCGGTGGCGCCCTGGCGTGGCTGCTGGCGCCAGAGGCGGCCTCGGCCAGCAGTTTCAGCCGCGCCATCAATGCCCACCTGGCGACCGACGAGACGGCGCGCGACAAGTTGCTATGCCTCACCAATTTGCCGTACCAGAAGGAAGAAATTCGCGTGGCCTCGTACGACAGTTCGACTCGGCAATGGCTCGATATCCTCGTGCGTGGCGGGCTGTACGCCGCTCCCGTCGAACAAGGCAGTGGTGGCTGGCTTGCGCAATCGCAATTTGTCTACGCGCTGGCCGCACCGGGCAAGGCCGCCTTGCGCGGCGACAAGCTATGCGTGGCCAAGGGCGTGAAAGTGGCCAAGGTCAGCGGCTACGATCAGGTGCGCGACCTGGGCACACAGCAAGTGGCGATGGCCAAGGCCACGCTGGCGTTGACCGATGAGGCGGCGTGGTTCGCCAAGTCGGCGGACCGCGCGCTGATTCTGCAACGCTTGCCGGACGGCGACCTGGAAGTGCGGTTGCCGCTGTCGCTGGTCGACAAGCAGTGGCAAGTCATCGACGAAGCGCAGATGAGCCAGGCGGCCATGACCGGTGTGATAGGCAAAGCACCGGCCGTGCAGGGCGCGGGCATGCTGGACAAGCTGAAGAGCGTGTTCCGCTTTGGCGGCCACCCGGCGGTGGGGAAATGGCAGGCGGCGATGGGCAATGTCCTGGAATTTACAAGTGACAGCGTGATCAATAACGGGACCTCGACCAAGGCCACCTTCACCACCAAAGGCAATACCGTGACGATCGCGCCGGAAGGTGCGGGTGATGCGGCCATGGACATTATCGTCAGTGACGATGGCAGCACGGCGCAGATCAGCATGGGCGGCATGCGGGTGACGACCCTGCGGCGCATGCGCGACTAAGCGGCGATCCAGGCGGCGCAGCTTGCCGCCTGGCACAGTCCCCGCAGCCCGGTCATGCCGGGCTTTTTTACGCCCGTCAGGCAGCGGCGCAGCGACTGGTTTATCTTGACATCAAGATAATCTGCGATCACACTGGGCTTTTATCTTAACGTCGAGATAGTATATGTCCGCCTCCGCTGCCCGCCCCGCCTGGGGCGATATTTTGCTCACGGCGCTGGCGCCCCTGATCTGGGGTTCCACGTATATCGTCACGTCCGAATTGCTGCCGCCCGATCGCCCCTTCACGGCGGCCTTGATCCGCGTGCTGCCGGCAGGCTTGCTGTTGCTGCTCCTGATGCGGCGCCTGCCCGCGCGGCGCGACTGGAGCCGCGTGCTGATCTTGTCTGCATTAAATATCGGCGTGTTCCAGGCGCTGCTGTTCGTGGCCGCCTACCGCTTACCGGGCGGCCTGGCGGCCGTGGTGGGGGCCATCCAGCCGCTGTTGGTGATGGGCCTGGCCTGGGGCGTGGAAGGGCGCCGTCCGGCCCGCCTTGCGCTGCTGGCCAGCGTGCTGGGCGTGGCCGGCATGGGCGTCCTGTTGTTGTCGCCGCGCACGGTGTGGGAACCCATCGGCATCGCCGCAGCACTGGGCGGCACGGCCTGCATGGCGGCTGGCACTTACCTGACGCGGCGCTGGAGGCCGGACTTGCCCGTGCTGGCGCTGACGGGCTGGCAATTGCTGCTCGGCGGCCTGATGCTGGCGCCCGTCGCCTGGCTGGCAGACGCACCCTTGCCAGCGCTATCCCTGCAGCAAGTCCTGGCCTATGCCTACCTGTGCCTGGCCGGCGCCTTGCTGGCGTATGCCCTATGGTTCCGTGGCATCGCCCGCCTGTCGCCCGTTGCCGTCTCGTCGCTGGGCTTGCTCAGTCCCCTGATGGCTGTCGTGCTGGGCTGGGCCTTGCTGGGCCAGGCCATGACGGGCTGGTCGATGCTGGGCTTGCTGCTGGTGCTGGCCAGCGTGCTGGCCGTGCAGTGGGCCAGCGCCCGTCCCGCAACAACCCCCTGATTTCCGTCCATTTCCCCCAGGCAGGCTGATCGCATCGGCCTGCCTGTTCTCCTCTGGGCATTCCTTTTTTGCTGCACCGCACATACAGTTTTGCTTGCACTGATATAGCGCATTGAGGCACTATTCGCATCGCGCAAACGTTTGCGCGCAATGAAATTTCATAAAAGCATGCTCTACACGTGCTTGACCAACAACTCTGGAGACGCTCATGACATCCCGTATTCGCCTGAAAATGATTGCCGCCGCTGTCCTGGTGTGTGCCTTGCCCGCCTTGCCGGCCATGGCGCAGACACCTGCCAAGCCGAAGGTGGCGCTGGTGATGAAGTCGCTCGCCAATGAATTTTTCCTGACCATGGAAAACGGCGCCAAGGCGCATCAGAAGGCGAATGCCGCCAAGTACGACTTGCTGTCGAACGGCATCAAGGATGAAACGGATACGTCGAGCCAGATCAAATTGGTCGAGCAAATGATCGTCTCGCGCGTCAACGCGCTGGTGATCGCGCCGGCCGATTCGAAAGCGCTGGTGCCGGTGCTGAAGAAAGCCATCGACGCGGGCATCATCGTCGTCAATATCGACAACAAGCTCGACGAGGGCGCCCTGAAAGAGAAGGGCATCACCGTGCCGTTCGTCGGTCCGGACAACCGCAAGGGCGCCAAGGTGGTCGGCGACTACCTGGCCAAGCAAATCAAGAAGGGCGATCCGGTCGGCATCCTCGAAGGCGTCTCCACCACCTACAATGCGCAGCAGCGCACCCTGGGTTTCCAGGACGCCATGAATGCGGCCGGCGCCAAGGTCGTCAGCGTGCAGTCGGGCCAGTGGGAAATCGCCCCTGCCAACACGGTGGCGGCCGCCATGCTGAACGCCAACCCGAATATCAAAGCTTTGCTGTGCGGTAACGACAACATGGCCATCGGCGCCATTTCCGCCATCAAGGCGGCCGGCAAGACGGGCAAAGTGCTGGTCGTCGGCTACGACAACATCAACGCCATCAAGCCGATGCTGGCCGATGGCCGCGTGCTGGCTACCGCCGACCAGTTCGGTTCGCAGCAAGCCGTGTTCGGCATCGAGACCGTGCTCAAAGCCCTGGCGCAAAAGAAGAAACAGGCTGAGCTTGGTGGCGTCATCGAAACCAAGGTCGAACTGGTCGCCAAGGGCGCCCAGTCCTGATCGCCTGATCGTTTGATCCCGCCGGGGCCGGCGCCTGCGTACTCACGAGTAGGCGGTGCCGGCCCCGCCGCCACTACCGCGGAGTTTTATCATGCCTACCGACATTCCCCCGGCGCCACCGGCCGCCACCCCTCTATTGACCCTGGACAACATCGGCAAGTCCTATGTCGGCCCCGTGCTGGGCGGCGTGGGCTTGCGCTTCGCCCCTGGCCAGGTGCTGGCGCTGACGGGAGAGAACGGCGCGGGCAAGAGCACCCTGTCGAAGATCATCTGCGGCCTGGAGCAAGCCACCACGGGCACGATGCTGCTCGATGGCAAGCCCTATCAGCCTGCCTCGCGCGCTGCCGCCGAGGCGCTGGGCATCCGCATGGTGATGCAGGAACTCAATTTGATTCCCACCCTGTCGATCGCGGAAAACCTGTACCTCAAGAATTTGCCGCAGCGTTTCGGCTTCATCGACCGACCGCGCCTCGAACGCGATGCGCGCGAACAGATGGAGAAAGTCGGCCTGGGCGGACTCGACCCGTGGACACTCGTGGGCGAGCTGGGCATCGGCCACCAGCAAATGATCGAAATCGCGCGCAACCTGATCGGTTCCTGTCGCCTGCTGGTGCTTGACGAGCCGACGGCCATGCTGACGCACCGCGAAGTGGAATTGCTGTTCCTGCAAATCGAGCGCCTGAAGGCCGAAGGCGTGTGCATCATCTATATTTCGCACCGCCTGGAAGAACTCAAGCGCGTGGCTGACCGCATCGCCGTGCTGCGCGATGGGCAACTGGTGTGCGATGACGATATCGCGGGACACTCCGCCGCCGACCTGGTCAGCCTGATGGTGGGCCGCTCGGCCGACGATGCGGTGGACTTGAGCGGGCGCACCATCGGCGCGCCGCTGCTGCGCGTGCGCGGCCTGGCGCGCGGCAAGGTGGTCAAGCCCACCTCGTTCGACTTGCGCGCCGGCGAAATCCTCGGCATTGCCGGCCTGATCGGATCGGGCCGCACGGAATTGCTGCGCCTGATTTTCGGCGCCGACCGCGCCGATGCCGGCGAAGTTTTCCTCGGTGACAGCACAACGCCCGCCGCCTTGACCTCGCCGCAGGCGGCTGTCCAGGCCGGCATCGCCATGATCACGGAAGACCGCAAGGGACAAGGCTTGTTGCTGCGCCAGTCCATCGCCGTCAACACCACCCTGGCCTCGCTTGATACCGTCAGCCACGCTGGCCTTGGCTGGCTCAACGATGCGGCCGAAGCGACGGTGGCCGACGATTATATCCAGCGCCTGGGCATCCGCTCGCGCAACAGCGCGCAAACGGTGGCGGAACTCTCTGGCGGCAACCAGCAAAAAGTGGTGATCGCCCGCTGGCTGTACCGGGACTGCCCCGTGATGCTGTTCGACGAGCCCACGCGCGGCATCGATATCGGCGCCAAGTTTGATATTTATCAGGTGCTGGCCGAACAGGCGCGCCAGGGCAAGGGCTTGCTCATCGTGTCGAGCGACTTGCGCGAGCTGATGCTGATCTGTGACCGCATCGCCGTGATGAGCGCGGGCAGCATCGTCGAGACCTTCGAGCGCGGTGCCTGGAGCCAGGACGTGCTGCTGTCGGCCGCCTTCTCCGGCTATTTGACCCCAACTTCCACTCCAGCTGCGGCCTGATCCGCCGGAAAGATTCCCATGACCACCCACTCCTCACCTTCGTATCTGCAGCGCAGCCTGGCCGACCTGAAAAACTATGCGGGCCTGATCGGCGCCCTGCTGGCCATGTGCGTGCTGTTCTCGTTTGCCAGCGAAAACTTCTTTACGCTCGCCACGCTCAGCACCCTGTCGAACAACATCCCGACTTTGGTGGTAATGGCTGTCGGCATGACCTTCGTGCTGATCATCGGCGGCATCGACCTGTCGGTCGGCTCCGTGATGGCGCTGGCCGCCTCCGTGCTATCGCTGGCTGTCGTGCACTGGGGCTGGCCCGTGTGGAGCGCGGCCCTGCTGGGCATGTTCGTCGCCGCGCTGTGCGGCGCCACCACGGGCCTGATTTCCGTCGGCTGGCGCATTCCCTCATTCATCGTTTCGCTGGGCGTGCTGGAAATGGCCCGGGGCCTCGCCTATCAAGTGACCAATTCGCGCACGGAATACATCGGCAGCGCCGTTGACGGCATCAGCTCACCGATCGCCTTTGGCCTGTCGCCCGCCTTCATCGCCGCCATCGCCATTGTTGTGATCGGCCACCTGGTGCTCACGCGCACGGTGCTGGGACGCCACTGGATCGGTATCGGCACGAATGAAGAAGCCGTGCGTTTGTCCGGCATCAACACGAAACCGTCAAAAGTGCTGGTGTTTGCCTTGATGGGTTTCCTCGCCGGCGTGGGCGCCCTGTTCCAGGTCTCGCGCCTGGAAGCGGCCGACCCGAATGGCGGCGTGGGCATGGAATTGCAAGTGATCGCCGCCGTCGTGATCGGCGGCACCAGCCTGATGGGCGGGCGCGGTTCCGTCATCAGCACGTTTATCGGCGTGCTGATCATTTCCGTGCTGGAAGCGGGCCTGGCGCAAGTGGGCGTGTCCGAACCCGTGAAACGCATTGTCACGGGCCTGGTGATCGTCGCCGCCGTGGTGCTCGACACTTACCGCCGCCGCGGCGAGCGTTCGTAAGGGAAGGAAACCGCGCGACCATGGCAACCATCAAACAAGTGGCGCAGGCGGCAGGGGTGTCGTTTACCACTGTCTCGCACGTCCTCAACAATACCCGCCCCGTCAGCGACGAGGCGCGCCGCGCCGTGCTGGCGGCGGCGGAGCAATTGCATTACGTGCCTAGCGCGCTGGCGCGTTCCTTGCGCAGCCGCAGCACGGGTACCATCGGCCTGATCATCCCAAATAATACGAACCCGTATTTTTCGGAAGTGGCGCGCGGCATCGAGGACAGCTGCTACGCTGCCGGCTACAGCGTGATCCTGTGCAATTCCGATGATGACCCCGTCAAGCAGCGCGACTACCTGAACGTGCTCTTGACCAAGCGCTGCGACGGCTTGATTTTATCCGCGCTGGCCGACAGCGATGGCGAATTGCTGCGCAAGATGAAGGTGCCGGCCGTGCTGCTCGACCGCGCGCCCAGCGACCTGTCCATCGATGCCGTGGCTGTCGACAACCGCGCCGGGGGATCTTTGGCCGCGCGCCATTTACTGGGGCTGGGACGCCGGCGCCTCGCTTGCATCGCCGGCCCCCGCGAAGTGAGCATTTCCAACGAGCGCGTCGACGGCGCGCGCGGCGCCATGGCGGACGCGGGCGTGGTCCTGGCCGACGCACTGTGCCGCCATAGCGATTTTACGAGCGCGGGCGGCTATGCGGCGGCGCTGGACTTGCTGGCGCTGCCGCAAGGCCAGCGCCCCGACGCCTTGTTCTGCTGCAATGACTTGATGGCATTTGGCGCCCTGCGCGCCGCCGCCGAGCGCGGCATTGCCGTGCCGGGCGAGCTGGCCGTCGTCGGCTTCGACGATATCGACCTGGCCAGCTTCGTGCATCCGGCCTTGAGCAGCGTGGCGCAAAACACGCGCGAGCTGGGCCACATCACGGCCGCCTGCCTGCTGGCGCGCATCGCCGACCCGGCCTTGCCGCGCCAGCAGCGCAGCATCGCGCCCGAACTGCACGTGCGCGGCTCCAGCGTGCCTGCCACTGTAACTTCTTCCGCACCGACTTCTTCACCTGCAACTGAACTGATGGGAATGACATCATGATCGTGGTTATCGGCAGCATCAATATGGACCTGGTCTTGCGCGTGCCGCGCATGCCCCTCCCCGGCGAAACCCTGACGGGCGGCGCTTTTCGCACCATTCCTGGCGGCAAGGGCGCCAACCAGGCCGTCGCTTGCGCGCGCCTCAGCGGCAAAGTGGCCGCCGGTGGCCAGCAAGTGGCCATGGTCGCTTGCGTGGGCGATGATGCGTTCGGCACGACCCTGCGCGCGGCGCTGGTGGGCGACGGCATCATCGATAGCCACATCACCACCTTGCCCGGTGTCGCGTCCGGCATCGCCTCCATCCTCGTCGACGAGAATGGCCAGAACAGCATCGTGATTGCCGGCGGCGCCAACGATCTGCTCAGCCCCGCGCACATTGACGCGGCGCAAGGGTTAATTGAACAGGCCGATATTGTCGTGCTGCAGCTGGAAACGCCGATGGCCACCGTCGTGCACGCCATCAAATTGGCCCGTTCCCTGGGCAAGACCGTGGTGTTGAACCCGGCCCCGGCCGCCAGCTTGCCGGACGGCGTGCTGGAACTGGTTGACTACCTGATTCCGAATGAAATCGAAGCGGCCATGCTGGCCGGCGTCAGCCCGGAAGGCGTGGACGTCAAGGTGCTGGCGGCTGCGCTGCAAAAGCTGGGCAGCGATAACGTCATCATCACCCTCGGCTCCAAGGGCGTGCACGCGGCGCTGTATGGCGGCGATTATGATTTCCCGGCCGAAGTGGTGAAAGCCGTCGATACGACGGCCGCCGGCGATACCTTTATCGGCGGTTTTGTGGCGGGCCTGGCGTCCGGCATGGACGAGGCCGAAGCGATTCAACAAGGCCAGCGCGCAGCCGCCTGGAGCGTTACCAAGCCTGGCGCGCAAACCTCGATCCCCCACTTGCACGAGCTGTTCTGAACCTATGAAAAAATCACCGCTGCTCAATATTGCGCTGTCGCACATGATTGCTTCGCTGGGGCATGGCGATATGCTCGTCATCGGCGATGCGGGCTTGCCGTCGCAACCGGGCGTGCCCCTGATCGACCTGGCCTTGACGCGCGGCATTCCCGGCTTCATCGATACCGTGAACACCGTGCTGAGCGAAATGCAGGTGGAATACCATTTGTTCGCCAGCGAGTTACCGCAGCACAACCCGGTCATGGCGGCGCAGGTGGTGGCGCTGGATTTACCCGATGCGCGCCAGGTGACGCACGACGAGTTCAAGCAACTGTCGAAGGGCGCGCGCGCCATCGTGCGCACGGGTGAGTGCAGTCCGTATGCCAACGTCATTCTGGTGGCTGGCGTCGTGTTCTAGCGCAAATAATGGTGAAACTGTTTGCCAAAAACATCATCGTTATTGACTTCACAGAAATAATCATCCATCGGCAAAAGGGGCGGCTACAATAGCCTTACCCCTGCCAGCTCGGCAGTTTCCTGTGGTGTCCTGCCATGCCGATGAAAGCAGCCGACGCTTTCCGCTCCTTCTTGCCGCCTGCCGGCAGGCTTGTGTACGGTTGGCGCTGCCTTTTCTTCCTGCTGCTGTGCCTGGCAACGCCCGTCCGGGCGCTGGAATCCATCTCCCTGCAGCTCAATTTCACGCATCAATTCCAGTTTGCCGGCTATTACGCGGCCATCGAGCAAGGTTACTACCGCGAGGCGGGGCTGGAGGTCAAGCTGGTCGAAGGCAGCGGCGTGTCGCGTGCCGAGGCCGCCGTGCTGGCGGGTCAGGCCGAGTATGGCGTCGGCAACAGCAGCTTGTTGCTCAGCCGCATGGCTGGCAAGCCCCTGGTGGTGCTGGCCGTGGTGTTCCAGCATTCGCCCAACGTGCTGCTGATGCGCCGGCATGGCGGCGCGCCCGATGTGCGCAAGCTGGCGGGGGCGGCCGTGATGATAGGTGCGTCCGACGTGGCGACCGCTTCCGATGAAGTGTCGCTGTTCCTGCAGAAAATGGGCGTCGCGCCGCAGCAGCTGCGTCACTTGCCGCCCAGCTACCGGGTCGAGGATTTGATCGACGGCAAGGTCGATGCGATTGCCGCGTATTCCACCAACGAACCGGACTACCTGGACCGGGCGGGTTTTTCCTACTATCAATTTACGCCGCGCACGGCCGGTATCGATTTCTACGGCGACAACCTGTTTACCAGCGAGCACGAGCTGCGTCGCCATCCCGAGCGCGTCAAAGCGTTCCGTGCGGCCAGCCTGCGCGGCTGGCAATACGCGATGGCGCACCGCGAGGAAATGGCGCGTCTGATCCACGTCAAATACAGCCAGCGCCACGACCGCGCGCATCTGCTGTACGAGGCGCAGCAGATGGAATTGCTGCTGCAGCCCGTGCTGGTGGAGCTCGGCTACATGAATCCCCAGCGCTGGCAGCATATCGCCGACACGTATGTCGCCATGGGCGTGTTGCCGCCCAATGCCACGGACAGCGGCGCCTACAAGGACTTTTTGTATCGCCCCGTGCCAGGCGCCGACCTGGGCTGGCTGTACCTGTCGCTGGGCGTGGCGGGCAGCCTGCTGGCCGTGTCGGCGGCCTTTCACTTCAGCAATCTGGCGCGCGAGCGCCACCGCACCGAGGAAACCATCCGCCAGGGGGAGTTGCGCTTTCGCACCATGTTCGAGGAAGCGCCCATGGGCATCGCCCTGATCGATACCGTGAGCGGACAATTTCTCGACATTAATCCGCGCTACCTGGCCATCAGCGGGCGCAGCCTGGAACACATGAAGCGGTCGAGCTGGATGGAGATCAGCCATCCCGACGACGTGGCCGGCGAGCAAGAGCAGGTGGCGCAGCTGCTGGCGCGGCGTATGCAGGGCTTCCGCCACGCCAAGCGCATCGTGCGTCCCGATGGCGGCGTGGTCTGGGTCGATGCATCGGTGACGGCCATTGCCACGGCGCGCCACGGCGGGCCACACCACCTGTGCATGCTGGAAGACGTGACGGACAAGCGGCAAACGGAAGCGCTAATCTGGCAGCAAGCCAATTTCGATACCTTGACGCAATTGCCGAACCGGCGCATGTTCCACGAGCGCCTGCGCCAGGCGCTGGCCCAGGGCCGCCGCGATACGAGCCGCGTGGCCATCCTGTTCATCGACCTCGACCATTTCAAGGAAGTCAACGACACCCTGGGCCACCACCAGGGTGATATTTTGCTGATCGAAGCGGCGCGGCGCATCCGCGTCGGCGTGCGCGAGACGGACACGGTGGCGCGCCTGGGCGGCGATGAATTCACGGTGATTCTGTCCGACCTTGATGATCTGCAGCAAGTCGACCGCATCGCGCGGCAGATACTCGACGGCTTGCTGGCGCCGTTTTTGCTGGGACAGGAACAGGCATTCGTCTCGGCTTCGATCGGCATCACCCTGTATCCGGACGACGCGGGCACTATCGAGGACTTGCTCAAGCATGCGGACCAGGCCATGTATGTCTCGAAAGGGGCGGGGCGCAACCGCTACAGCTACTTTACGCCGGCGATGCAAGTGGCGGCCGTCAACCGCATGCGCATGGGGGCGGACTTGCGCACGGCCCTGCGCGAACAGCAGATGCAGCTGCATTATCAGCCCATTGTCGAACTGCGTAGTGGCAATATTGTTAAAGTGGAAGCCTTGCTGCGCTGGCATCATCCGCAGCGGGGCATCGTGTGCCCGCCCGATTTCCTGGCGCTGGCCGAAAGCAGCGGTTTGATCGTGGAGATCGGCGACTGGGTGCTGCGCACGGCGGCCGCGCAATTGCTGCACTGGCGCGCGCAGGGCCAGGCCATCGGCTTGCCGGGACTGCAGCTGTGTCTGAACCAGTCGCCGCTGGAATTGCAGCGCGAAGTGGAGGCGCCCGGCACCTGGCTGCGCCAACTGATGGCGTTCGATGTGCCGGCCTCGGCCATCGTGCTCGACATGCGCGAAGATGCGCTGCTGGGACACGGTGCCAGCGCCGGCAACGGCATGGCGCAGCGGCTGCAGCATTTGCGCGAGGCGGGCTTGCAGATCGCCCTGGACGACTTCGGTAGCGGCCAGGCCTCGCTGACGCAATTGCAGCAATGCGGCATCGATTACCTGAAACTCGACGGCGTGCTGGTGCGCAAGCTGGCGCCCGGCGCCAGCGAACTGGTGCTGTGCGAAGCCATCGTCACCATGGCCCACAAGTTGGGCTTGCGGGTCATCGCCGAAGGGGTGGAGACCGAAGAGCAGCGCGCGCGGTTGCTGGAGATCGGCTGCGATTTTGCACAAGGCGATTTGTTTGCGCCGCCGCTGGCCATCGAAGCGTTCGATGCGCTGCTGCACGCCCGGCGGCCCTTGCACCCTTGAAACAGGCATACTCTGCCACCAGATGTCCACTGGCCCTGCGGGACAGGGCTCCCGGCCTGAACAGGCTTATACTCGACGGGCTGGCGCCTGCGCCCGGCTCCAGCTGTCACCGGTTCGCGTTATGAACCGGGCGCGCAGGCAAATCTTCTTCCATTCACTCAACTTGAGGTGACCTCATGGGCATTTTCAGCAATATCTACAACAAAATCTTCCACCATGCTTCCGACGCCGCTCCGGCAGCCACGCCAGCCGCCGCTACGACAGCACCTGCAGCAGCATCGGCGGCAGCACCTGCACCAGCGGTTGCCGTGCCGGTGGTGGACGTGGAAGTGGTGCTGGTCGACCTGGCCAGCAAGAACGCGGAAACACTCAATTGGCGCACATCCATCGTCGACCTGATGAAACTGCTTCAGCTTGACAGCAGCCTGGCCGCGCGCAAGGAACTGGCACAAGAGCTGCACTTCACGGGCGATACCAATGATTCGGCCAGCATGAATATCTGGCTGCATCGCCAGGTGATGATCAAGCTGGCGGAAAACGGCGGCAAGGTACCGGAAGAACTGAAGAACTAAGCACCCGGCGGCAGCACGAATCCCCACCGCTGCCGCTATTCAATCCTGCAAGAACTGCCTATGATGGTGTTCCCATAGCGTTTCGATAGCTAAAACCAATTGAAACTATTGTTACAATCAATTTTGCATATGGATTAAAACCCCTTACACTAGGGTCTTACTGATTCACCACACGAGAGGAAATGATTATGTCGCTCATCAATACCCAAGTTAAACCATTCAAGGCAACCGCGTTCCACAATGGCAAATTCGTCGACCTGACAGAAGCGTCGCTGAAAGGCAAGTGGTCGGTATTCGTGTTCTACCCAGCCGACTTCACCTTCGTTTGCCCAACCGAACTGGAAGACCTGGCCGATCACCACGCTGAATTCCAGAAGTTGGGCGTCGACGTCTACGGCATCTCGACCGACTCGCATTTCGCGCACAAAGCATGGCATGACACCTCGGACGCGATCAAGAAAGTGCAATACGCCCTGATCGGCGACCCAACCGGTACCCTGTCGCGCAATTTCGAAGTCATGATCGAAGAAGAAGGCATGGCACTGCGCGGTACCTTCGTCATCAATCCAGACGGCTTCATCAAAGTGCTGGAAGTGCATGACAACGGCATCGGCCGTGACGCATCGGAACTGTTGCGCAAAGTCAAGGCAGCCCAATACGTTGCCGCTCACCCAGGCGAAGTTTGCCCAGCCAAATGGACGGAAGGCGCAGCAACCCTGACCCCATCGCTGGACCTGGTTGGCAAGATTTAAGTCTTGAAACCTTGCAATATCTAGCAGCAAACAAGTAGTTACCGCGATGCCGGACCGGGTGTCCGGCCCGGCATTCGCCTAAATATTTGTCAAAGGAAAAAATCATGTTGGACGCAAATCTCAAAGCGCAGTTGAAAACCTATTTGGAAAAAGTAGTGCAGCCTATTGAGATCGTCGCCAGTCTCGATGACAGCGCCAAGGCCCGTGAAATGGAAGAATTGCTCCAGGAAATCGTCCTGTTGAGCGACAAGATCACTCTGGTCAAGCGCAATGATGGCGCCGAGCGCAAGCCATCGTTCAGTATCAACCGCCCAGGCACCGATATCGGCGTGCGTTTCGCCGGCATCCCGCTGGGCCATGAATTTACTTCGCTGGTGCTGGCGCTGCTGCAAGTGGGCGGCCACACCATCAAGTTCGACGACGCCGTGATCGAACAGATCCGCAACCTCGACGGCGACTACGAGTTTGAAACGTTTATTTCGCTCTCCTGCCATAACTGCCCGGAAGTGGTGCAGGCATTGAATGCCATGGCCGTGATCAACCCGCGCATCAAGGTCACCACCATCGATGGCGGCGTGTTCCCGAAAGAAGTGGAAGCGCGCCAGATCATGGCCGTGCCGATGATGTTCCTGAATGGCCAGCATTTTGGCCAGGGACGCACGAATGTCGAGGAAATCCTCGCCAAGCTCGACACCAACGCCGGCGCACGTCAGGCGGAAGCGCTGAACAAGAAAGACGTCTTTGATGTATTGATCGTCGGCGGCGGCCCTGCCGGTGCGGCAGCGGCCATCTACGCGGCCCGCAAAGGCATCAAGACGGGCGTGCTGGCCGAGCGTTTTGGCGGCCAGGTACTCGATACCCTGGCCATCGAGAATTTCATTTCCATCAAAGAAACGGATGGTCCGAAGTTTGCCATGGCGCTGGAACAGCACGTCAAGGAATACGAAGTCGACATCATGAACACCCAGCGCGCCACGAAGTTGACGCCGGGCAAGCTGGTCGAGATTGAAACGGCGAATGGCGCCATCTTGAAAGCCAAGACCGTCATCCTGGCCACCGGTGCCCGCTGGCGCGAAATCAATGTGCCGGGCGAGAAGGAATACCGCAACCACGGCGTGGCGTACTGCCCGCACTGCGATGGTCCTTTGTTCAAGGGCAAGCGCGTGGCCGTGATCGGCGGCGGCAACTCGGGTGTGGAAGCGGCGATCGACCTGGCCGGCCTGGTGAAACACGTGACCCTGATCGAGTTCGGCGCGGAACTGCGCGCCGATGCAGTGCTGCAACGCAAGCTGCACAGCCTGCCTAACGTGACCGTGATCACCTCGGCGCAAACCACCGAGATCCACGGCGATGGCAAGATCGTCAATGGCCTGCGCTACACGGACCGCATTAGCGGCGAGTCGAACAAGGTCGAGCTGGAAGGCGTCTTCGTGCAAATCGGCCTGGTGCCGAACACGGAGTGGCTGAAAGGCACGGTAGCGTTGTCGCGCCACGGTGAAATCGAAGTCGATGCCCGCGGCCAGACTTCGATCCCCGGCGTGTTTGCAGCCGGCGACGTCACCACGGTGCCGTACAAGCAGATCATCATCGCCACCGGCGAAGGTGCCAAGGCAGCCCTGTCCGCCTTTGACCACCTGATCCGCTCGGATGACGAGGAAGTGGTCGAAGAGTCCGCTGTCAAGGAAGCACTGACGGCTTGATCATTGCGCTGTATCAAAAAAAACCGGAACGGCCGCGAGGCTGTTCCGGTTTTTTTATGCGTAGAGGAAACTCAGCTGCCCGCGTACTGGGGATTGGCGGCCACATACACGGCGACGCCATCGACGGGCATGTCCTTGGGCGCGATCTCGCTCAGGGCGAAGACAGTCTTGTTGTTGAAGGTTTGCACGTGCCACGTAAAACGCTGGCCGGCGCGCGCGATGGTGACGGCTTCGCCGCGCGTGACGTTGATGTGCCGCGTCTCGGGCTGCAGGTCGATGCTGCGCTGGGCGGCGGTATGGGGGACGCTGCTGCCATAGTCGGCGGGCGTGCCCGTGGGGCCGGCGGCGATGGCCGAGGTGGCACAGGTGGCGAAGGCGGCGCACAGGATGGCAAGGGCGTTGCGGTGGGTGTTCAACATAATTTCTCCAAGAATAAGCCAGGCGCGGTGCATAACCGCGCCATTTTGTTGTTGTGGCTGCACCGGGATCGCCGGTTTTTGCAACACGGCATCGTAAGCGTTTCTTGGTTGAACTGCAAATCTGTATTTTCTGTCTATATTTCCACCGTCGCCGCCAGCGGTACGTCCGGCGCCAGGTGGCTGGTCAGCACGATGCATTGGCGCGCCAGGCGAAGCGGGTCGGCCAGGCGCGCGCGCAGATGCGCCATGGCGGCCGCGTCGAGGCCATTGAATGGTTCATCGATCAGCAGCAGGCGCACGGGCAAGGCCAGGGCCAGCGCCAGTTGCAGTTTTTTGTGCTGGCCCAGCGAGAGGGCGGTGATGCTTTGCTGCAAGGTGGACGTCATGGCAAACGCCTTCAGCTCGTCGTTCAGCAGGGATTGGTCGCTGCCCGGGTACAGTGCCAGGTGCAAGTCGAGCCATTCATGCACCTGCAGCCAGGGCAGGGCGGGCGCGTCGCCGTCGCAATAGAAGGCCAGTGCGCGGTACGCCAGCGGCATGCAGCCGCTGTCGACGTCATCCAGACGGATGGCGCCGCGCGCGGGCAGCAGGGCGCCACCCGCCAGTTTCAGCAAGGTCGTCTTGCCGGCCCCGTTCGCGCCGCGCAGCCAGGTGATGCCGGGGCCGAATTGCAGATTGCAGCCCCGGAAGACGCTGTGCGTGGCAAAGTGAAAATCGAGGTGCTGGATCTGCAGGACAGGAGAGGGGATATTCAATTCCATAATTCGCTTCCGATAGCGCTCACGGCAAGGATGGACAAGACGACGAGGACGACGCGCCCGCGCGCCTTGAGGCGGGGCAAGCCGACGATGGCCAGCAGGGCCGCGCTGGCGGTGAGGGCATACACGCTGGTGACGCGCTGCTGCAAGGAGGCGGGGTGGATGTTGTACAGTAAGACAGCGCCTGCCAGCAGCACGGCAAACGGTGGCAGCAGGCTCGCGGCGCAGGCCAGGCGTGTCAAGGCAGTGCTGGCCAGGGGCCAGGCGTTCAGCGAAGGGCGCAGCACGGCGATCTGCTCGCGCACGGCCTTGTCGCCGCGGTCCGTCACAATGATCAGGCTGGCGCTGGCCAGTAAACCGAGCAGCGGTGCGGGCACCAGGGGCGCACGCAGCAGCCAGGCCAGCATACTGGCGCCAGCAGTGGCCAGCAGCACGCTTTGCTGGATGCCAATCACATTGTCGTTACGCCAGAACGGCAGCCAGAACAGCTGGCGCCACAGGAACACGGTGCGCCAGCGCGGCCGTTGCGGCACATAGGCGCTCATCGTTGGCGGGCGCGCCCTTTGTGCGGGGCGTGGCGCGCGCAGGCGCTGCGTCACGATGAGCGTCGTCAGCAGCCAGGCCAGCAGCCAGGCGGCGATGGTGGCGGCGATGCCAGGCGCGACAATCGGGCGCAGCCAGGGCGGCGACTGCACCAGCCAGATGGCGGCCGAGACGGCATAAGCGAGGCCCAGCGGCAGCATCAGCAAGCCGGCCACGGCTACATCGGCTTGCCAGCGCAAGCGCGTCGGCAAGGGCAGCTGGCGTAGCCAGGCGGCGATGGGGGCCGGCAGCAGCCGCTTGCGCAGCAGCCAGGCGGGCAGGCAGGTCAGCAGGGCTTGCGCGCTCAGCACGCCCAGGGCGGCGGGCCAGGGCAGGCTCACGGCGAGAAAGCCGGGCAGGGCGATGACGCTGAGTAGACCCAGCAAGACGGGGCCGGCCAGGAACACGAGAATTTCCATGGAGCTGGCCAGGCTGGCGGCAAATTGCAGCAAAGCATGATGGGCCAGGCGCAGGCGCAGGGCGAGGTAAGGGGAAAGACTGTGGGGCAGGCGCATCAGGCAGGAGCTGCAGAGTCAGGAGGAGCGCTGATTCTAGTGCATTTTTCGGGCCTGAAATGGGAAAAGCCCTTCGGTTCTGGGAACCAAAGGGCTTTTCTTTTATTGGCGGAGCGGACGGGACTCGAACCCGCGACCCCCGACGTGACAGGCCGGTATTCTAACCAACTGAACTACCACTCCAAGCTCGTATGATCTGTGTTGCTGATCCATGAAGCACTGGACAATTTTCTGTATTGGTGGTGGGTGCTGAGAGGCTCGAACTCCCGACCTACGCCTTGTAAGGGCGCCGCTCTACCAACTGAGCTAAGCACCCGCATACCCAGAAAACTATCCCGACGTTTGTCACCACGTCTGGAAGAGGCACTATTATAGGGGGCGCTTTCCCGCTTGTGCAACTATTCTTGAGGGCTAAAAGCAGTTTTTTTGCTGAAAAGCGCAAAAATGTTCAAGGGGAGGAGTACTGAGGTGTTTTTTGCTTCTGAAATGGGAAAAGCCCTTCGGTTCTGAGAACCAAAGGGCTTTTCTTTTATTGGCGGAGCGGACGGGACTCGAACCCGCGACCCCCGACGTGACAGGCCGGTATTCTAACCAACTGAACTACCACTCCAAGCTCGTATGATCTGTATTGCTGATCCATGAAGCACTGGACAGTTTTCTGATTTGGTGGGTGCTGAGAGGCTCGAACTCCCGACCTACGCCTTGTAAGGGCGCCGCTCTACCAACTGAGCTAAGCACCCGTTGCTTGTCTCAGAAAACTATCCCGACGTTTGTCACCACGTCTGGAAGAGGCGCTATTATAGGACGATGGAAATCCTTGTGCAAGCGCTTTTTCACATTATTCCGTGATATTCCATTGGGACAGCATCCACGCCATATTAAACGCGTTCTCGGCGATGGCGTTGTAGCGGCCCGAAGCGCCGCCATGGCCGGCGCCCATATTCGTTTTCAGCAGCAGCGGATTGCTGTCCGTTTTATACGCGCGCAGCTTGGCCACATACTTGGCCGGTTCCCAGTACATGACCTGGCTGTCGTTGAGGCCCGTCGTCACCAGCATGGCGGGATAGTTCTTGCGCGCAATGTTGTCGTAGGGCGAATAGCTGAGCATGTAGTCGTAGGCCGCTTTCTGGTTAGGATCGCCCCATTCCAGGTATTCGCCCGTCGTCAGGGGCAGGCTGGCATCCATCATGGTATTCATCACGTCGACAAACGGCACGGCCGCGTGCACGGCGTGGAACAGGTCGGGGCGCATGTTGATGACGGCACCCATCAAGAGGCCGCCCGCGCTGCCGCCCTGGATGATCAGGCGGTTCGGGCTGGTCCATTTTTCGCGCACCAGGTAATCGGCGCTGTCGATGAAGTCATGGAAGGTGTTTTTCTTCTTCATCAGCATGCCGTCTTCATGCCAGGCTTCGCCCATGTCCGTCCCGCCGCGGATATGCGCTTGCGCATAGATGACGCCCCGCTCCAGCAGGCTGATGCGGCTGATGGAAAAAGTGGCTTCCGTGGAAATGCCATACGAGCCATACGAGTACAGCAGCAGCGGTGCGGAACCGTCGAGCTTGACGCCCTTCTTGTATACGACCCACAGCGGCACTTGCACGCCATCGCGCGCCTTCACCCACAAGCGCTGCGTGGTGTAGCGGCTGCCGTCAAAGCCGCCGACGATTTCCTGCTGTTTCAGCACCGTGCGCTTGCCATCCTCCATGCTGACGTCAATCACCGTGGGCGGCGTGACAGGCGACTGGTATGACATGCGAAATTGTGTGGCGGAAAACTCCGGCGTGCCGACCGACGTGGCCAGGTAGACGGGGTCGTCGAATTGCACCGTCTTCCAGTTTTTATGCGCGAAATCGTAGATGCGCGCGCGGTTCAGGGCGCGTGCCTTTTCCATCACCACCAGGTAGCCCTGGAAGACGTCGATGGACTGGATCACGGCGTCCTTGTTGTGCGGCACGACGGGCTTCCAGTGTTTCAGCTGCGGCGCAGACAGCGGCGCGCTGACGACGCGGAAATTCTTCGCCTCCTTGTTGGTGAGAATATACAGCTGGCCGTCGCGGTGTTCGACGACGTAGCGGTGGCCTTTTTCGCGTTTCAGCACGCTCTGGAAACTGCCTTGCGGCTTGTTCGTTGGCAACAGCAGCACTTCGGTGGTATCCGTGCTGCCCGAGGTCAGCACGAAGAACTGCTTGTCATGCGTGCGGTCCACATGGATGGCGAACTGTTCCACCGGCTCGTGGTAGACCTGTTGCGGCGCGCCGCCCAGGGCCAGGCGGAACAAGCGGTCCGAGCGCTTGGTGGTGGCATCTTCCTGGGCCAGCATCAGGGTGGCATTGTCCGCCGCCCAGGCCAGCGAGGTCACGCGTGGCATGCTGTCGCCCAGCAACTTGCCCGTCTTCAAATCCTTGACATGCAGCTCGTACTGGCGGAAACCCGTCGTGTCGGTGGTGTAGGCCAGCAATTGTTCATTCGGGCTGATGGAAAACGCGCGCACGGCAAAGAATTTGTGGCCTTCGGCCAATTGATTCTGGTCCAGCAGGATTTCTTCGACCGCTTGCGCATCGTAGGCACCGCTGGCGCCGACAGGACGGCGGCAATGAAGCGGGTATTGCTTGCCCGCTTCCGTGCGCGTGTAATAGTAAAAATTACCTTGGCGCGCAGGCACGGACAGGTCCACTTCCTGCATGCGGCCCTTGACTTCCGCAGTCACCTTGTCGGCCAGCGGCTGGATCGGGGCCGTGACGGCGGCCGTGTAGGCGTTTTCCGCATTCAGGTAATCGATCACGGCAGGATCGGTTTTCTTTTGCAGCCAGCGGTAGTCGTCCGTGACGACCGTGCCGTGGCGCGTTTCCTGCCAGGCTGTCTTGCCGGCAACCGGCGCGGTGGACGTGGCGACGGTGGCGGCAACGGTGGTGGTAGTGTCGGCCAGCGCAGATGGCGCCAGCGTGGATAGCAGCAGGGCCGGCAGGATGGATGACCAGACGGACCGGCGGCGCGAAGCGTGATGGGTGATAGACAAGACGACTCCTTTTAATAGTTGTGCCAAGATTGTAATCTTGCCATTGAGAAAAGCAACCGCTGATCGCCGCCGTCGCGCCGCGTTCGTTTCATCTTGCATCCGGGGCCATTTCGGGTAATACTGTATGCATGCACAGTATCTTGCCGCAATAAAGGCAAGCCAATCCGCCGCGAGGTGCCCCTTTGACCCTATCTGCCCCAATATTGCCTGAAGCGCGCCGCTGGATTGCCCACCTGGACATGGACGCCTTCTTCGCCTCCGTGGAACTGTTGAAATATCCGCAATTGCGCGGCGAAGCCGTCGTCATTGGCGGCGGCCGGCTGCAGCAGCCCGTGCTGCAGGAAGATGGCACCCGGCAATTTGCGCGCATGCGCGACTACGTGGGGCGCGGCGTCGTCACCACGTCGACCTATGCGGCGCGTAAGTTTGGCGTGTTTTCCGCCATGGGCATCATGAAGGCGGCCAAGCTGGCGCCGGACAGCATCCTGCTGCCGGCCGATTTCGAGGCTTACCGCGAGTATTCGGCCCGCTTCAAGCAAGCCGTGGCCCAGTTGTGCCCCATCATCCAGAACGTGGGCATCGATGAAATTTATGTCGACCTGACCGAATACGGCGAGCAGGCGCCGGCCATGGCGGCGCGCCTGAAGGCGGCCGTGTTCGAAGCGACGGGCCTGTCGTGCTCGATCGGCCTGGCGCCCAACAAATTGCTGGCGAAAATCTGTTCTGATCTGGAAAAACCCGACGGATTGACCATTTTGTCGCCCGAGGATATTGAAACGCGCGTGTGGCCCTTGCCGGCAAAAAAGATCAACGGCATCGGCCCGAAAGCCACGGCCAAGCTGGAAGCCTTGGGCATTGTCAGCATTGGCGAGCTGGCGCAAGCCGACCTGGCCATGTTGCGCACGCAGTTCGGCGACCTGTACACGGGCTGGCTGCGCCAGGCGGCGCTGGGCATCGATGAGCGGCCCGTGCAGACGAGCAGGGAAACCAAGTCCGTCAGCCGCGAAACGACGTTCGAGCGCGACTTGCAGGTGGTGCGTGACCGCGCCACCCTGTCGGAAAAGCTGGAAAGCCTGTGCACGCGCGTGGCGGGCGACCTGGATAAACAGTCGCTGGCGGGGCGCACGGTGGGCATCAAGCTGCGCTTCGAGGATTTCAGCACCGTCACGCGCGACATCACCCTGCCCAGCGCCACGGCGGACGCCGCCGCCATCCTGCGCGCCAGCCGCGATTGCCTGCGGCGCGTGCCGTTTGAAAAGAAAATCCGCCTGCTGGGCGTGCGCATCTCGACCTTGTCCGATCCGGCCGGCGTGACGCGGCAGGCGCCAGCCCAGGCGGAGCTGTTCCCCGCCCTGTAGCGGCATTCCCCATGCATAACAAGCATCGCGCCAGTCCGCGCTTTTGACGGCATTCCCGTGTCGAAAGTGTAGAATGGCGTTCCCCTGGCACTACTGAAACAAACGGAAGACAAAAATTATGTGGTTCAAGAATCTTCAGATTTACCGCCTGCCCGCACCATGGGCTTATACGCCAGAACAACTGGAAGAGGCCTTGTCCTCGAACAAATTTACGCCGGCGACCAGCATGGATCTGATGCGCCAGGGCTGGGATACGCCACGCCCGAATGGCGGTCTGGTCCACGTGGTCAACAAGCAAATGCTGATCTTGCTGGGCACGGAAAAGAAACTGTTGCCAGCGACCGTCATCAACCAGGTGGCCAAGGCCCGCGCTGCCGAGATGGAAGAAGCGCAAGGCTTTGCGCCTGGCAAGAAAGCCATGAAAGAATTGAAAGAGCGCGTAGCCGACGAGCTGCTGCCGCGCGCCTTCAGCATCCGCAGCAACGTCTGGACGTGGATCGACCCCGTCAATGGCTGGCTGGTGGTCGATGCCGCCAGCCCGGCAAAAGCCGATGAAGTCATCAAGCTGCTGTTGAAGGCCGTCGATAAACTGCCGCTGGAAAGTCTGCGCGTGCAGCGCTCGCCGGTGGCGGTGATGACGGAATGGCTGCAAGCGGACGATGCGCCTGCCGGCTTCACGGTCGACATGGATACGGAATTGCGCGCCACGGGCGAAAGCAAGGCCACCGTGCGCTACGTGCGCCATACCCTGGAAGCGGACGATGTGCGCCGCCACATCGCGGCCGGCAAGCAGTGCACGCGCCTGGCCATGACGTGGAATGACAAGATATCGTTCGTGCTGACGGAGTCCCTGGCCATCAAGAGCGTCAAGCCGCTGGACGTGATCAAGGAAACGGAATCGAGCACGAAGAACGACGACGAACGTTTCGACGGCGACGTGATGCTGATGACGGGCGAGCTGAGCAAGCTGATGGCCGATGTGGTCGAAGCCTTGGGCGGCGAAGCGACTGCATAAAAGCAGTCGTACAGGTACGGAAAAGGAGCTGCGGCTCCTTTTTTTTCGTTCCTCGCTTGGCATGGCGAACTTTGGACGAAAAAAAGGGCCTTGCGTTTACAAGGCCCCTGGTCGGCTCAGCCTAAGTTGACGAGGTCAACTTAGAACTTGTACTGGGCCGTGAAGTAGAACGAACGCATCATTGGATCTGCATAGCGTGGATCGTAACCAACTTGGTGACCACGCGAGCTGCGCAGCGACAGCGGCGGTTCACGGTCGAACAGGTTTTTGATACCTGCGCGCAAGGTCACCGCTTTGCTGTACGCATAGCGGCCCTGGAAGTCAACCGTCGTGTACGAAGGCACGTGCAGACGGATATTTTCCTTTTTGCTGGTGGCCAGGTTGACCACTTCGGCCGAAGCATCGGTGTAGCCATTACGGTAGCTCACGACGACCGTGTTGGTCAGCTTGCCCGATTCCAGGCTCATGTTGAGCTTCATCAGGTTACGGAACGTCACGGCATCGGAAATGCCGTAGTAGTTCATGTTGTTGGTCCACTGATCCTTGGTGCCTGGTACGGTGTAGTCGGCCTTGAGCATATGGGTGCCGCTCAGGTTAGCCGTGAAGTTACCAATATCAAACTTCTTACGTGCCGTCATGTCCCAGTCGATACCGCGGTTGTGCGTCTGGCCGATGTTCATCGACAGCGACTTGAACGCATAATAGGGCTTGGTTGTCGTCGGTTCGATGTAAATGCCGAACAGGTCGCGGTACATGCCTGGGTTGTTGAACGCTTGCGCTTCGCTCACGGCCGAAACCGCGTCAGTGATTTTCACATCCCACAGATCGGCGCCGAACGAGAAGGCCGAGCTAGGTTCGATACGGAAACCGACGGTGAACTGTTTCGATTTTTCCGGCTTCAGGTTTTCGTTACCGCCAGCCATTTTATTGTACTGGCTGTTAGGCGCACGGCACAGCGCATCGCCTGGGAATGGGCAATTCCAGTTAGCGCCGGTAAAGCCGTTGTTGACCAGCGGCTGACCAATGCTCAGCATGTCCGGAGCCTTGAAGCCCGTGCCGTAGGAGCCGCGCAGCAGTACTTGCTGTATCGGCTGCCAGCGTGCCGTGACCTTGTAGGTATTGGCATTGGCGTCTTTGCCGATGGTCTTGTTGATGACGCCATTGTCGATTGCCGATACGGAGTCATAGCGGCCAGCTAGGCTGACTTCCACCGTTTTGGTGATCGGCGCCAGCAATTCGGCGAAGACGCCGTAGGTTGAACGGCTCAAGTCGTAACGTGGCGAGGTATTGAAGCCGTAGATGGTGCTGGTGTTTGCGCCTGCGTCTGGCGTCTGGCCGTAGTTGTACTCGCGGTAGTCGGCGCCGACACCGATGTTGGCTTTGCCGCCTGGCAAGGTGAACAGTTCACGGGAACCGTGCGCATCAATGCCGCGCATGGTGGTCGATGCCGTGCGGATCGAGCCGTTGAATTGCGAATTGTTGATCAGCGCTTGCATTTGCGGCGTTGGTGTGCCGGCCTGCAGGAACGGGTTGAATGCCGGATTTTTCAGCAGGGCCTTCATATCGGCCGTTTTTGCATAGCCGCCGACGTAGCGCTCTTCAATCGCGTTTTGCGACCAGGTCAGGCCCGCATCGATGTTCCACGCGCCAATTTCGCCTTCGACGCCGACGACGAAGTGCTTGGTCTCGGTGATGGTGTTGGTGGTGCGGTTACCCCAGTCGCTCATGCGATAGTTGGCCGTCACGGAGGTGATGTCCTTGACTTGCTCTGGTGTCAGGTAAGGCAAGACAAACTCGTTGTACTGCGCACCGTTAACAGCGATCGGGATTTGCACCGGATTGGCCGAGATGCGCGCGGTCAGGTCATAGCGCGAATAGGCGACTTCGGCAAATGCATTCAGCGAATCGTTGAGTTTGTAGCTGGCGCGGGTGAACAGGCTGTCGCGCTTCGATTCAGGCACGATTTCAACCGTCGAACCGCCATCGAAGCCGCAAGCCAGCTGATTGGCTGCCAGTGGGGCATTGGTCACGGCGCCACAATTCTTATTCTTCGCCAAGTATGGATTGAAGAGGTAATCGTCTTTGCCTTTGACGGACACGGTGGCGTTGGCCGGTGCCGTGCCTGTGGCGGTCTTGTCGTAGACGTATTGTTTGCCGTTATAGCTGACTGGAATACGCGACGAACGGGCGAATGTGCGGTCGGTAGCGCGCAAATTCGATTGCTCGTCATGGCGGTACGATACCAGTACGTTGAAACGGTCTTCGTCAATGTCGCCGAAGCCATAGGTCACGTTGGTGTTCCAGGCATTGCCGCCCTTGTCTTCCGGACCGCCGTAAGTGGCTTCCAGGGAGCCGCCTTGCTGGTTCTTCTTCAGAATGAAGTTAATCACGCCGGCGATGGCGTCCGAACCGTACAGGGCCGAGGCGCCGTCCGTCAGCACTTCAACGCGTTCAACGGCGCTCATCGGAATGGCGTTCAGGTTGACGGAAGTACCCGAGCCTTGTGGCGCGATGCGGCGGCCATTCAACAGGACCAGGGTGTATTCTTCGCCGATATCGTGGATCGACGCGCTGGTGCGGCCGCCCGAATTGGTGCCAGCTGCGGCGGCACCGACGGTAAAGCCTTGCATGGCAGGCAGTGCCTGGAGCAGGTCGGCGACCGTGGTGGCACCCGTCTTGGCGATCGCTTCTTGCGTCAGGCGCTGCACAGGCAGTGCGCCTTCGACGGCGATACGCTTGATACTCGAACCGGTAATTTCAACTTTTTGAATTGCTTCGTCCGCCATGGATTGGCCAGAGAACAACACGCTACCTGCCAGGACGGTCAGGGCCAGGCGTACGCTGCGCACGCCAATTTTTTCTTTAAATGCCATTGTAACAATTACTCCGTAGTAGTTTTAATAACGACAAGCGGTAGACGAGCACGTATCAAGCCATCGGATAGATGACCAGGATGCTCGTGTACGGTAGGCGAAACCACGTCAATAGGAAGTGGAAGACTACTTAGCGCAATATTGTTATAAATGCACTTATGACTTGTCGAGGCAAACATTATGTCGTCTCAGCAAGAAAAAATGCATACCAACCGTGTCGGATTTGGCAATAAATTATGGATACAGAAGAATATTTAACTCAATTGTTAAATTGAAGTTTTATATTTAATAATATCGATGTTTTTAAAAATGATAGATGGTGTTTTTTTACA
Source organism: Janthinobacterium algoris (assembly GCF_051380935.1). Classification (NCBI taxonomy): domain Bacteria; kingdom Pseudomonadati; phylum Pseudomonadota; class Betaproteobacteria; order Burkholderiales; family Oxalobacteraceae; genus Janthinobacterium; species Janthinobacterium algoris. The sequence goes on from NZ_JBNYXZ010000016.1 coordinate 136,629, forward strand.
ACATAAAATTATTGTATTGGCAATTTGATGTTTTACCTACAATAATTCGATGAAAACTGTTGTATTGCTGAATTTATGTAAGGTGAAAAAACGTAAAAAAAGCCCGTTGAAACGGGCTTGTCGAATTGTGACAGAGTGTCAGTCAGAGCGTTTGCCGGTCTGCTTTTGTGTCCTGTCCTGCCATCGGCTTACAAGGGCTGGAACACGCCGGCGGCGCGGTTCTTTTGCACATTGTCCCAGGCGAAGATCTGGCCATTCATGGCCACATACACGCCGGCTGGCAAGGTTTGCGCCACGCCGCAGGCAAAGCCCAGGTTGAACAGGGCATCGGAATTGTCGATTTCGTAGGGAATCATGGCGCCTGTCAGGATGACCGTTTGCTGCAGGTTCGCCGCGCCCAGCACTTGCGCCGTTTCGCGCATGGTGTCGGTGCCGTGGATGATGACGATGGCTTTTTCCTGTGCCGCGCGGCACGAGGCCAGCACGCGCTGGCGGTCCGCATCCTGCATGTCGAGCGAGTCCAGCAGTGGCAGTTGCTCCAGGGCCACGGGTGCCGTCATGCGCGCGCGGGCTATCGCTGCCGGCAAATGACTGTCGGAAAAGCCCAGAGTACCGTTCAATTCGTTGTAGTGTTTGTCGAAAGTGCCGCCAGTGGCGAGTATGCGCAAAGTCATGATGTGGTCACGATGTCAGTGGAGAATGACGCGCATGATAGCGTGGATTGGCAGCGTTGCGTGAATGGGCGCTGCAGATGGGGCAGCGTGCTTGCCGCCTGCGTTTGCGCCGCATCTGGAAAATTTGCCCATCTGTGAGTACACTGGTTTCTTTGTTTGCCTACCGCCCCCACTCCGTATGAAAGCGCTCGCTCCCGGCACTGTCATTTTTCACCGCCACCGCGGCTATGGCGTGATCACGTCCGTGAATCTGCTGACGGGCTGGATCGCCGCCCGTTTCGGCAGCGAAGCGCGGACCCTGGACCTGAACCTGTCGACCGACGATGTGCAGTTTGCCGATGGCGAAGCGATCCTGTTTCGCCGCGCGCCGCCCGACCGCATGCCGCACGCGCGCCTGATGTCCATGGTGCGTGAGCTGCACCAGGCCGGTTATCAAAAACTGTATCTGTATTCCTGGCCGAAACCGTCGGGCCTGCACTGGCGTTGGCATTTGTTTACGGGGCCGCGCGACTGGATGCAGCGGCCCTGGCGCGAAGGCTGGTACGGCTCGGGCGCCGATTACAACGTCAACCCCGTGATGGGCTGGGGCGATAAGCCCGGCGCCGCTACCGGCGAACTGATCGATGCTCTGGCCCGTTTCGACCCGCAGGGCCTGGCGCAGGCGCTGGGGCGCGACGACGACCATAGCGATTGGTTTGGCCGCGTATGCGACGCTCTATTACCTAATTACATGTACAGCCTGGACATGCCGCGCACCCCAGGCGAGCCCTTGGCTGACATGCCGCCCGTGCCGGTGGTCGCCGTGCGCGCCGGCGTGGCGCCGTACGAGGGGCCGGACATCGCCTGGCCGCCTGGCTGGGCCGGCCTGTGGCGCGGCCGGCACGTGCTGCCAGCGCCCGCCATACGCATCACGGGTGAGCCGGACCTCATCAAGGGCTTTCAGCGCTCCTGAGGCATTTGCCGCGCATGCGTCAGCACTGCGGGATTGAGCAGGCGCGTGCATTGATTCTGCGCAAAATCGACGATGTTTTGCAAGGCGTAGCGGAAATACAGTTCATAGCTGTCACGCTCGACGTAGCCCAGGTGTGGCGTGGCCAGCACGTTCGGCAGCAGCAGCAATGGCGTGCCTGGAGGCAGCGGCTCGTCCGTAAACACGTCCAGCGCGGCGGCACCCGGGCATCCCAGCGGCAGCGCCGCTTCCAGCGCGCCATCGGCCACCAGTTCGGCGCGGCTGGTGTTGACGAACAGGCTGGTCGGTTTCATGCTCGCCAGGTCTTCGTTTGTTACCAGGCCGCGCGTGGCGTCGGATAGGCGCAGGTGCAAGGTCAATACGTCGGCCTGTTCAAAGAAGGCTGCACGCGATGCCGCCGCCGTATCGCCGGCCGCCACGGCCGCGGCGCGGCTCGCTTCGCTGCCCCACACGAGAATGGTCATGCCGAAGGCGCGGCCATAGCTGGCGACCAGCTGGCCGATCTTGCCGTAGCCCCAGATCGCCAGGGTGCGTCCCTTGAGCACCGTGCCCAGCGTATTGCGCGCCGCTTCCAGCGACGACGTCTGCCATAGCCCTTCCTGCAAATGTTGCGCGTACGGCACGATCTTGCGCTGCGCCGCCATGATCAGCGCCCACGTCAGTTCGGCCGGCGCCGTGGGCGAGCCGATGCCTTCCGCTATGGCGATACCCAACTCGGTTGCGGCCGGCACGTCGATGTGTCCGCTGACCTTGCCCGTTTGCGAAATCAGTTTCAGATTCGGCAGTTTCGACAGCAAGGCGCGGTTGAAACTGCTGCGTTCGCGGATCAGCACCAGCGCGTCGAACGGCGCCAGGCGAATCGCCAGCTGGCCCAGGCCCCGCGCCGTATTGCTGAACACCTTGACCTCGTGGCCATCGAGCAATGGGAAACAATCGAGGCCGCGCACGGCATCCTGATAGTCATCGAGTATGGCAATTTTCATGGTGGATGGCCGATTTGAGTAAGGATTTGGTAGGGAAATAACAGGATACGGACAATGCTGAATAGCCTACTACATTAGTCAAGCTATTCTCCTACATTTTTGCGAGAATAGCCGTTACTCGGGTGTACAATCGCCGGCACTTTTGAAGCTTCCTGATTATAGCTATAGCGCAAACTGTTCCCGCTACCTGGGTGCATGATCCAGGTAAACGACACCAGAGCCCTGCCCGCGTGAGCACGCCGCCCGCAGTGAGCCGCAGCCACCTCTCAACGATGCTGCCTGTCTTGCCGGAACGACCAGAATTTCTTTTATTGGTATTGGAGGTAATATGAATCAGCCCGTCATGGGTGGCGTCGCCGCACTCAACGTCCCAGCTTATATTAAACAACAGAAACTGATCAACTGGGTGGCCGACATTGCCGCGCTGACCAAGCCGGACCGCATCTACTGGTGCGATGGCTCGCAAGAAGAGTACGAGCGCCTGTGTGCCGCGATGGTTGCCAGCGGCACCATGAAAAAGCTGAACGCGGAAAAGCGCCCGAATTCCTACCTGGCCTGCTCCGACCCGAGCGACGTGGCCCGCGTCGAAGACCGTACGTATATCTGCTCGGCAACGAAAGAAGCGGCTGGCCCGACGAATAACTGGACCGAGCCCGGCGAGATGCGCCACACCCTGAACGGCCTGTTCGATGGCTGCATGCGCGGCCGCACCATGTACGTCGTGCCATTCTCGATGGGTCCGCTGGGTTCGCCCATCGCGCACATCGGCGTGGAACTGTCTGATTCGCCGTATGTCGCCGTTAACATGAAGATCATGACCCGCATGGGCCGTGCCGTGTATGACGTGCTGGGCACCGATGGCGCCTTCGTGCCGTGCGTGCACAGCGTCGGCGCACCGCTGGCGACGGGTCAGCAAGACGTGAAATGGCCGTGCAACAGCACCAAGTACATCGTGCATTTCCCGGAAACGCGCGAAATCTGGTCTTTCGGTTCGGGCTACGGCGGCAACGCCTTGCTGGGCAAGAAATGTTTCGCCCTGCGCATCGCTTCGAACATGGGCTACCAGGAAGCGCAAGCATCCGACAACAACCCGGGCTGGCTGGCCGAACACATGCTGATCCTCGGTGTGGAATCGCCGGAAGGCAAGAAGCATTACGTGGCGGCAGCGTTCCCATCGGCTTGCGGTAAGACCAACTTCGCCATGCTGATCCCGCCGGCAAGTTTCAACGGCTGGAAAGTGACCACCATCGGCGACGATATCGCCTGGATCAAGCCGGGTGCCGATGGCCGTTTGTATGCCATCAACCCGGAAGCGGGTTATTTTGGCGTGGCGCCGGGCACCAACGAAAAAACCAACTACAACTGCATGGCGTCCATGCGCGACAACACGATCTTCACCAACGTGGCGCTGACGGACGATGGCGATGTCTGGTGGGAAGGTTTGACGAAAGAAGCACCAAGCCACCTGATCGACTGGCAGGGCAAGGACTGGACGCCGGCGTCCGGCACCAAGGCGGCGCACCCGAATGCGCGCTTCACTGTTGCTGCTACGCAAAACCCGGTGATCGACGCCGCCTGGGACGATCCGGCAGGCGTACCGATTTCGGCCTTCATCTTCGGTGGCCGCCGTTCGACCACCGTGCCGCTGGTAACGGAAGCGCGCAACTGGGTCGAAGGCGTCTACATGGCCGCCACCATGGGCTCGGAAACGACGGCTGCGGCCGTGGGCCAGATGGGCGTCGTGCGCCGCGATCCATTTGCCATGTTGCCGTTTATCGGCTATAACATGAGCGATTACTTCCAGCATTGGCTGTACATGGGCGTCAAGGTGGGCAAAGTCAACCCGGCTGCTCTGCCAAAGATCTATTGCGTCAACTGGTTCCGCACGGACGAGGCTGGCAAGTTCGTCTGGCCTGGCTTTGGCGACAATATGCGCGTGCTCAAATGGATGCTGGAGCGTATCGAAGGCAAGGCGGGCGGCGTGGAAAACCTGTTTGGCACGACGCCGGAGTATGGTGACCTGAACTGGGATGGCTTGCCATTCACGCAAGAACAGTTCAATACCATCACCTCGATCGACAAGGCCGCGTGGCTGGAAGAATTGAAATTGCATACGGAGTTGTTTGAAAAACTCGCGTATCATCTGCCGCAAGAATTGGCAGATAACAAGGCTGCGCTGGAAAAGCGGCTGAGTGCGTAAAGTTTAGTAGTGGGGGAGAAACACGTCGGCGAAGACTGGCGTGCGATAAATGACACGCCGGCAATGACTGGGGTGCTAGCAAAAAGAGAAACGGCGCGGATTGCATGAGCAATCCGCGCCGTTTTTTATTGCGCTACCGTCGTTATTGCTTCAGCAGCGGCCCCAGGTATTTACCTGTCACGCTGGCCGGATTCAGGGCCACGTCTTCTGGCGTGCCTGTGGCGATGATCTGACCGCCGCCGGCGCCCCCTTCGGGGCCCAGGTCGACGATCCAGTCGGCGGTCTTGATGACGTCCAGGTTGTGCTCGATGATGACGAGGGTGTTGCCCTGGTCGCGCAGGCGGTGGATCACTTTCATCAGCAAATCGATGTCGTGGAAGTGCAAGCCTGTCGTCGGTTCGTCGAGGATGTACAGGGTGCGGCCCGTGTCGCGCTTGGACAGTTCCAGCGACAATTTGACGCGCTGCGCCTCGCCGCCGGACAAGGTGGTGGCGCTCTGGCCCAGCTTGATGTAGCCCAGGCCCACGTCGAGCAGGGTTTGCAGCTTGCGCGCGATCAAGGGCACGGGCTTGAAGAATTCATGCGCCTCTTCTACCGTCATGCCCAGCACTTCCGTGATGTTCTTGCCCTTGTAGTGCACTTCCAGGGTTTCGCGGTTGTAACGCTTGCCGTGGCACACATCACATGGCACGTAGACGTCGGGCAAGAAATGCATTTCGACCTTGATCACGCCATCGCCCTGGCACGCTTCGCAGCGCCCACCCTTCACGTTGAACGAGAAGCGCCCGGCGCTGTAGCCCCGTTCCTTGGCTGTTGGCACGGTGGAGAACAAATCGCGGATCGGCGTAAACAAGCCCGTATAGGTGGCCGGATTGGAACGTGGCGTGCGGCCGATGGGGGCCTGGTCGACGGAAATGACCTTGTCGAAATGTTCCAGCCCGCTGATCGATTCGTGCGGCGCCGGTTCCGTCTGCGAACCGTACAAATGGCGCGACAGGGCAGGATATAAGGTATCGTTGACCAGCGACGATTTGCCCGAGCCGGACACGCCCGTGACGCACGTCATCAAGCCCACCGGCAAGCTCAGCGAGACTTTTTTCAGGTTGTTGCCCGTCGCGCCAGTAATGACCAGCTGTTTTTCCGGATTACTGGCGTGACGCTTGGCTGGCACGGCGATTTTCAGCTTGCCGTTCAGATACTGCGCCGTCAGCGATTTCTTGTTCTTGAGAATGTCTTGCAGGGTGCCTTCGGCGATGATTTCGCCGCCGTGCACGCCCGCGCCGATGCCCATGTCGACGATGTAGTCGGCCGTGCGGATGGCGTCTTCGTCATGCTCGACTACCAGCACGCTGTTGCCGATGTCGCGCAAGTGTTTCAACGTTTCGATCAAACGGTCATTATCGCGCTGATGCAAGCCGATCGACGGTTCATCGAGCACATACATGACGCCCGTCAAACCGGAGCCGATTTGCGATGCCAGGCGGATGCGTTGAGCTTCGCCGCCGGAGAGCGTGTCGGCGCTGCGGTCCAGCGACAGGTAATCGAGGCCCACGTTGTTGAGGAATTTCAGGCGCGAAATAATTTCTTTGACGACGCGGTCGGCGATCTCTTTCTTGGCGCCCGTCAGTTTCAGTTTTTCAAAGAATTCCAGGGTCTCGCGCAGCGGTTTTCCTGCTACTTCATAGATGGCGCGCTGCTGCTTGCCGGTGCCGACCTTGACGAAGCGCGCTTCCACGCGCAGGCGTGCGCCATTGCATGACGGGCAGCATTTTTCATTGATGAACTTGGCCAGTTCTTCCTTGACGGCCATCGAATCCGTTTCGCGGTAGCGGCGCTGCAGATTGTTGACCACGCCTTCGAACGTGTGTTCCTTGATGACGGTACGGCCCCGTTCGTTCACATAGCTAAACGGAATCACTTGTTTGCCGGAACCGTACAGCACGGCCTGCTGCGAATTCAAGTCCAGCTGCTCGAACGGCATGTCCAGGTCGAACTCATAGTAGGCGGCCAGGTTCGACAGCATCTGGAAGTAAAACTGGTTGCGGCGGTCCCAGCCCTTGACGGCGCCCGACGCGAGCGACAGATTCGGGAACGCGACGATGCGTTTCGGGTCAAAGAATTCGATGTGTCCCAGGCCGTCGCATTCCGGACAGGCGCCCATGGGGTTGTTGAACGAGAACAAACGCGGTTCCAGTTCCTGCAGGGAGTAGCCACACACATTGCAGGCGAATTTATTCGAATACACGTGTTCCTGGGCGGTATCCATTTCGTAGGCAATGGCGCGGCCGTCGGCCAGGCGCAGGGCTGTCTCGAAACTTTCCGCCAGGCGCTGCTTGATTTCCTGGTTCACCTTGACGCGGTCGATGACGACGTCGATTGTGTGTTTTTCCGTCTTTTTTAATTTCGGCAGGTCATCGACTTCATAGATTTTGGCCGCATGCGTGCCGCTCTGTACGCGAAAACGCACGAAGCCCTGTGCTTGCATTTGCTCGAACAGGTCGACATGTTCGCCCTTGCGGTTCGCGACGACGGGCGCGAGTATCATCAGCTTGGTGTCTTCCGGCATGGCCAGCACGGCGTCAACCATTTGCGAGACGGACTGGGCGGCCAGCGCATTTTCCGGGTGGTCGGGGCAGTAGGGCGTGCCCACGCGCGCGTACAGCAGGCGCAAATAATCGTGGATTTCCGTCACGGTACCCACTGTCGAACGTGGGTTGTGCGACGTTGCCTTCTGTTCGATGGAGATGGCGGGGGATAGGCCCTCGATCAGGTCGACGTCCGGCTTTTCCATCAATTGCAGGAACTGGCGCGCATAGGCCGACAGCGACTCGACATAGCGGCGCTGGCCTTCCGCGTACAAGGTGTCGAAGGCCAGCGAAGACTTGCCGGAGCCGGACAAGCCGGTAATCACGATCAGCTTATTGCGCGGCAAATCGAGATTGATATTCTTGAGGTTATGCGTGCGAGCACCGCGAATGCGGATCTGTTCCATGTGATTGCCTTGCTTTCAGTGAGTGGTGCGGCTGGCGCATTGTGCCTGGGGGCAGATGAGGAGCCACAACGGGTCAACCTGTTACTATAGCCGGGTTTTGTTCTGCATGCCTGAGGCGTCCATGGGCGGATTGCGCCGCCAGGCGAACGTGCCCCGACAAAGTTTGATACAGATGCGTGCAGAAGTTTAAACACTGTATATAATACCAGTATTCAAGTTTCTTGTTTTCCCTTGCCGTGAAAAAAACGTGCTGCCGCACGGCTGCTGGCGTCCGTTAGAAAGCGGGTGCTTTGCGCCGCGTGGTCGCTTATAATCCTCGTTTAGTACACTAAACTAACGCGCGGGACACCGACTCCCGCTGCAGTTCATCAGGAGTTATTCATGGCATCAGTCAACAAAGTCATCATCGTCGGCAATCTGGGCCGTGACCCGGAAATCCGCTACATGCCTAGCGGCGACGCGATCGCCAACATCGCCGTGGCCACTTCGTACAAATCGAAGGACCGCAACACGGGCGAACAAAAAGAATTGACAGAGTGGCACCGTATCTCGTTCTTCGGCCGTCTGGCGGAAATCGTCGGCCAATACCTGAAAAAAGGCTCATCCGTCTACGTCGAAGGCCGTTTGCAAACCCGTAAATACACGGACAAGGACGGCGTCGAGAAGTACGCAACCGACATCATCGCGGAACAGATGCAAATGCTGGGCGGTCGCTCCGGCATGGGCGGCGACGTCGGCGGTGGCGATGACAGCTACAGTGTCGGCGGCGGTGGTGGTTACGACGCCCCGGCCCCGCGCCAAGCGCCAGCCCCGCGTCCAGCCCCGGCACCGGCGCCACGCCCGGCACCGAAGCCAGCACCGAACTTCTCGGATATGGACGACGATATTCCATTTTAATGGGCACTTTTCTTAATTCGTAAACAAAAGGCCTGCAGCCGAGAGACTGCGGGCCTTTTTTCTTATTTCCACTTTAATTGCCATAGTGTAATATTTCGAAAGGGGAGAACTTTCGGAAGTGTAAATAAAAATGTGTGCAAAGTACGCTGTAAAGACTGTCGTCTGCCAGGACGGCGAACGTTTGCCGATGCTGCTCGATACTGATTCCGGTCAGCCGCTGTTTGATGCTACGGTCTTCACGCTCTGCGAGCTACGGTCACGAAACCTGGCTAGTTCAACAATCGAGCAAGTCCTTCGCGCACTGAAGGTCCTGTTTCTGTTTTGTGAGCTGCAAGGCATCTCGCTCGACGAGCGGCTTTCCCAAGGGAGGCTTCTGCAATTGGGCGAGGTGGAGGATTTGGCGCGGCGTTGTCGGTCCTCTCTCGACGACCTCGAAGCCCAAGTCCTTCGCGCGACTATCCCATATAAATCCAGTTCCTCCACTACAGTCTCCTTACTGGGTTATCGAACTCGTTCAGTTTCGGCCTCGGAGACTGAGGTTGGTAGTGCAGGTATGCGGCTCCGCTATATCGCTCAGTACCTCAAGTGGCTTACAGAGAGGAGATTGCTCAACCTTTCACCACAACATCCAATGTTTGCTGCATTGACAGAAGTGAAGAGTCTCGTGATTGACGCCATCCTGGCTCGCGTCCCGGGCGACAAGGGGCGAAATGGTCTAGGTAAGCGAACGTCTCTCACCCAAGAAGCGCAAGAGCGGGTTTGGCAAGTAATTGGCCCGGAATCGCCGGAGAATCCGTGGAAGGGGGCTCATGCGAGGGCCCGAAATGAGTTAATAGTCCGGTGGCTTCTTGGCTTAGGCTTGCGTCGCGGTGAGTTGCTTGGCGTCGATATCCGGCTCATCAATTTTCGAAGCAACGAGGTTGTGGTCGTCCGTCGTGCTGACGATAAGCACGACCCTAGGGTGATTCAGCCTAACGCCAAGACGTTGGACCGCGTACTGCCCTTCAATGGCGACCTGGCTAAGCGGACTCAGGACTACATCATCAATTTCCGCCGAAAATTTCCGCTTGCCAAGAAGCATCCGTTTCTCTTTGTCGCCAACGGTGGGCGCCCCTTGGGCATTCGAGCGTTGAACAAGATTTTCGAAGCACTACGAGAGCGCTGTCCGGACCTCCCGGACGACGTGATGCCGCATGTGCTACGCCACACTTGGAATGATAACTTCTCCATAGCCATGGACGATTCCGGTACCGCCCCTGAGAACGAACAGAAAATGCGGTCACGCTTGATGGGGTGGAAGCCAACATCTAAAACAGCCGAGACTTATAACCGCCGTGCGACTGAACATAGGGCACGCAAAGCATCGCTTGAAATGCAAGAAAAAATGGTGAAAAGAACAAAATGAGTCAACTTATGGTACTTAGGTCGCCGCAGGCGAACTACTTTGGCACCTTACCGCTTACCGCCAAAACACGTGGCCATGCCGTTTTCGAGCCGACTTCCGATTTCTGGGAACTGCGCGAAGCGACGCGCAAATTCTATGCTGATTTCGCGCCCTTCGCTGTCGTCCATGACATCAAGACTGCCCTGAAGGCGACTCTCGTTTGGTATGCAGAAAACTCGTCCCTGTCGCACCTGAAAAATCTTTACTATCAAAGTCGGGAATTCTTTCATTTCAAATTTGACCAGACGGGTGTGCTTGTTTTCGAGGTTACAGCTGCAGATATACTGAACTACAAGGCGTCCCTCGGAAAAGAGAAGGAATGGTATGTCGGTGTACTGTCGGGTCTTGTCCGAAAATGGGGCGCATTAGGCTACGGAGGAGTCTCGGCCGATGCGGTCATCCTTTTGAAGCAGCTTACATTGAAGGGAAATCGCAAGGGTGTGGCAACTGCTACCAGGGACCCGTACACCGGGCCGTTCACCGATATTGAACTTGAAGCGCTTCAGCACGCGCTAAATGAGGCCTTCGCTCGTAAAGAGGTAGAACTTTCAGAGTATGTGTTGGCTTGGCTGGTTATGACATTAGGCCAACGGGCCACCCAATATGCCGCCTTGAAAGTTTCCGATGTTAGTAAAATGATAGATTCCGAGGGCTTGGAGTCTTTTGTTGTCCGGATGCCGCGCGCAAAGACTAGAGATAGTGACGCCCGAGGGGCGTTCAAAGAGCGGGTGCTCGTGCCGGAAATCGGCCGGCTGATTATCGAATACGCCGCCACTGTGCGCGAGCGATTCCGCGGGGTGCTCCCAGACGTCGAGAAAGCGCCACTGTTCCCCAAGGAACAAGCCGAAAAAAATGTTGAAGGGTATGCCTACCACCCCACTGCTCAGCACATTGGCTACATTCTTGGCAAGACCTTGAATCGCCTTCACGTCGTATCCGAACGGACGGGTGACTTCATGAATATTACCCCTAAGCGCTTCAGGCAGACTATCGGGACACGTGCAGCCGAGGAAGGCCACGGTGAGCTAGTGATTGCCGAACTCCTTGACCACTCGGACACCCAGAACGTCGGCGTCTATGTCAGTTCGACTCCGGCCATCGTCGAGCGCATCAACAAGACCCTCGCGATGTCCTTGGCGCCTCTTGCACAAGCTTTTGCGGGGAAGCTCATTGCCGGCATTTCCGAGGCAACCCGGGCCGAGGACCCGTCCAGCATCATTCGCGCGCCATCCATCATTAAGTCATTTGACGGCATGTCCAGCTGTGGGAAACATGGTTTTTGCGGGTTTATGAAACCAGTTGCCTGCTATACCTGCAGCAGTTTTGAGCCGTGGCTGGACGGTCCGCATGAGCAAGTTTTGGAGTATTTGCTCGTAGACCGTGAGCGCCTTCTTTCGACAACGGACGCCCGAATAGCAAAGGTCAACGACCGCACTATCTATGCTGTGGCACAGGTAGTTCAGCTTTGTAACGAAGTGCGAGCCGAACAAGGGCCATCCCTATGAGTGAGATTGTCGTATTTGTCCCTAGGGCCGAGCTCAATGCGCAGGCAAATCTGGAGGGGTTCATCGAGTTTTGCCGGTGCCGTCTTACGGTGTTCGGCAAAGACTTGGATTTCGATGCAAACAAGTGGGACGTTAGCGAGACCATCGAGCTTAAAGCCAAGTACCACGCGATTCGAATGGTGTTCAGCAATCTCGAAACTTCGACAAAGAAGAACTTTGTGCCAATGCAGGAACCGTACCTATCATTCGCCAAAGGCTACATGCGGAACCAGCATGCTTTTCGACCGACTGACAATGTCTCAGGGCGCCTGGTCGCATTACGAGTACTGGAAGCTGCCTTGCTTGAAGCCGGTACGGCGGACCCTGTTAGAGTTGACTCTCACATACTTAACCGAGCGGCACAGATGCTTAAGGACCGACTTGCTCCTGCAACGGCATATCGGGCTGGCGGACAGCTGGAACTTGTTTCGGAGTTTCTTTGTGTGAACCATTTGACAAGTATTCGCACAATCTGGCACAACCCCATTCCACGGCCAGTTGAAGGTGTTCGGGTCGGGAAGGTGTTTGACGACCGGCGGACAGCGAAACTCCCCAGCGAGGCCGCTTTGGGTGCTTTACCTAAAGTCTATCGCCTCGCCACGGAACCTGGCGATATCTTGGTTTCGTCTGCCTGTGCCATCCTGTGTTCGGCACCTGACCGTATCAATGAGCTTCTTCTGCTGCCGGAAAAATGTGAGGTTCGGCAGCCGAACGGAGAAAATGGAGAGCACTTTGGACTTCGCTGGTGGCCTGCCAAGGGGGCTGACCCGATGGTGAAATGGGTCGTTTCTTCGATGTCGGGAATTGTTCAGGAAGCAATAGAACGCATTCGACGCTTGACCGATGAGGCCCGCACGGTGGCGCGGTGGTACGAGCAAAATCCTACAAGAATCTATCTTTCTGCCGAACTGCATCACCTGCGAGCTAAGGAGTGGCTCACTTTACGTGAAGTAGCCGATATTCTTTACGGTGAGGCAGTCGACATTAAGGTAGCTCGCGAATGGTGTAAGAAAAACATTGCCGTGGCTGGCCCTTTCCGAAAAAACGTGGCTGTGCGATTCGCAGACCTTGAAGCTGCTGTTCTGAAATGGCTTCCAAGGGGATTTCCTGTGATGGTCGACGGAATTGGCCTTCGATATAGCGAGGCTCTCTTTGTAATTCTTCGAAATGGCATTGAGGTTCAGAAGTCGTCGTTCAGGTGCATCATCGAGCCGGTCGGGCAAGGCCTAATCTGGAATCGATTGGGTGCTCGGGACGACCAAAAGTCTATTTTTGACCGAGCCGGGTTCACCGAAGATGACGGCAGCTCTATTCACGTCACTACTCACCAATTCAGGCACTACCTGAACACTTTGGCGCAAGCTGGCGGACTAAGCCAGCTCGACATCGCAAAATGGTCCGGACGTAAGGACATTCGGCAGAACGAGGTCTACGACCATGAATCAAATGATTCCTTGCTTGCACGAGTCCGGGAAGCCGTTGGTGACGATACGCGCATGTTCGGTCCCTTAGCGGCAGCGTCACGCAAGAACTTGATTCCGCGGGACCAATTCGCACGCCTCAAGGTACCGACCGCCCACACTACTGAGTTCGGCTACTGCATCCACGACTATGTCATGGCGCCGTGCCAGATGCATCGCGATTGCATCAATTGCGGCGAACAAGTTTGCATCAAAGGAGAGGTTGAGAAAGAAGGAAGGACTCGCTTGGCGTTCGCAGAGGCCACTCGACTTCTTCAAATGGCAGAAAAGGCTGAAGAGGAAGGCGATTTCGGGGCGTCGGAGTGGGTCGAACACCATCGCGCACAGATGGAACGACTGTCCTCGCTCATGGAGATTCTCGAGAATCCATCAGTGCCAAGCGGCGCTGTCATCCGGCTGAGTCCTGCAAACGTCCCTTCCCGGCTTGACCATGCGGTGGCGGCTCGTCTCGGTTATGAAGAACAGCCCAAGCATACAATTCTTGGCATACAGGAGGTTAGCCGATGACACGAACCCGAGAGAAGAACATCGATGAGGAAGCTATAGAAGCCATAGTGGGCGTACTAGATGGCTGGAGTGGCAAGCTGACTTGGGAGATGTTCATTGACGCCATTGAGAAGCGTACTCGCCGGCGATACACCCGCCAGGCCCTGCACCGCTACGAGCGTATCCACCTCGCATTCGTTACTCGAAAAAGGGCGGTTGGCGGCGGCCCTGCCGAAAATGCTGATGTCAACATGGCCCCTGAGCTGAAGATGGCGTTGGAACAGGTCGAACGGTTGACGGGCGAGAACCAGCGCCTGAAGGCTGAGCAACACCGCTTGCTTGAGCAGTTTGCACGATGGGCCTACAACGCCAATTCCAGGAACCTTACCAAGGAGTTTCTGGACACGCCGATGCCGAAGGTGGACCGGGAGCGGACCGACCTTACGAAGTTGAAGTTAACGAGAGGTGGATGAGGGCAAATGGGCAACCACTCTCTGAGCAACATTTCCAGGCATTTACCGCATAGCTGTTTAGCCGTAGCTGCCGTTTGTGTGCTGCGGCATAGCAAGCAGATGGTAACGTCAGCTGCTTATCGCCCCTTGTCGTCCAAGAGCATTTCGCCGAAGTCCATATTGCGCATCTGATAGGTCTGGTTTGCGGTCAGCCGTGCCATCTCGTCGACACTGAGAAAGTCAATTCGACCGTTTGGAAGGTATCGCACCTTGAGCAGACTATCTGGGCCTCGCAGGCCCTTGGCAAATTGCATAATTCCGTTGTTCAGGTGCTCGCGCGCATAGTTCAGGCGCTCCTCAAACTCGGCCCTAGTAGAGGGTGTATCCATACGTGTAAATATCATGTAGGTGTTCTCTAAAAATTGTGAAGTATTGCTCGGGGTTCACCATTGACCCGCAGAATCCATCGCATTTGCCAGCCTTCGGGCAGTGCAAGTGCCTCCCGCTCAATCGCGAGTAAAGTACTCTCATGTCGGCGACTTGAAGCTGAACCGGTAAGCGTACTCCCATCCCTCCAATGATACCGCACGGTGTTCGACGCCTGGGCCCCCACGAGCTGAAGAAATCGCGGCGTTGGAATAGCCGGACTTAGGGAACCGAAGTAGGCAATGGTTGGCAGAACTCTGCCACAGACAGCGATGGGCTCATCGGGTCCTGGATGGGGTAGCGCGGTAGCCTTGAAGGTAGGTGGAGTGGGGCGTACTGGTTGTGGCTGCCCAGGAGGCGCGAGGTGCGATGTGAGTTCTACGCGAACGGTACGTTGTTCAATTTCAAGGAGGCATTGAAAATCCAGGAAGACCAAGCCTTCATATGACGGGAGGTAGTTTCGTTCTTTGCCGCTTTCAATGCACGCCACGAGGCTTGTCAGCAGGTTCCTTCCGTTCTCGGGTTCCAGAAGACTCTCTGGGTTGTAGGCCCTGAGCGCGGCTTCGGCCCTTCTGAGTTTGCTGCCAGGCATGGGCTGAAATAGCGCGGTGTTGAGCGCATGGCGAACGGTTGATGCCCAACGGCCGGTTGGAAGATTCGGGTCTTCTCGCCCACCCTTTGCGACAAGCGATTCCAACGAGCAGGCCATCTCAACTGTCAGCGGCAAACAGGAGTCGGCCATCTGAGCGGCGAACGCTTGAAGGCAGTCGTCTGTAAAAACATTTAGTTGGGATAAATCTCGCCAAAGGTTGCGCAGCGACGGCGGTACAAAACTTGGCGGCTCTTTGTCAGCAGCAGGAGTGGAGATGGGACAGTCCTCTGGGAAGCGTTCTTGTAGCGTCTTGAAGGCAATCACTGCCGAATCGACACCACGCTTGCTCGCGCGCTCAGCGATTCGCATGAACGTCGCAAACCGGCCTACATGCCGACACCGCTCGAGAACTTGAGCACTCTCAAGGTGCGGCTCAATGGATTGCCATAACTGCACCGGGTCTTCACGGGAGAGAATGTCCAGCGTTGCAGAAGCGATATCTGCCCTGTTACGCCTGTCCATCGAGACAGCAAGACGGGCGAGCTTTGATAGCGAATCTCCGTTCGTACGGGCAACCCACAAGACCATAGCCGCGCCGCCGTCACGGCGTTCCCAAGCCGGATGGTCTAGTGTCCAAAGCAAGAGTTCAAGTAGGGCCTCAGACGCATCACTAGCCGCAGAATTACCGATGTATGCGAACGGCGCCGGTGAGGCGTCACCAACTATTTGCCTGACGTGGTCAATGGCTACCGCTAGCAGTTCCGCCTGCTTGGCCGCAGAAACCTTTTTTCCAACCAGAGATATAAGGTGAGATGCAATCGCCCAGCGTTGCGTATGGCGCTCCTCGAGAGCCAGTGGGCCATACAGCCTGGCGAGTTCATCGGCGTCCTCGACTTGGGCGTTGATGAGCCGGTCGGCGTCGCTGCCGGAATGATTGTCTGACCAAACCGGCCATCCTGCCGCTTGCAGCGTCTGTAGTGCCTCGATGCACTTTTGAGTTGCCGCCGAGAAGTTACGTCGGCTCAGCTGTTGGCGCGCGCTCTCAATTTTATTCTGGGCGTCACTTACTGCTGACCTTTTGCCAAACGTCCCAGGGAGGAAGAAGCGGTCATCCTCGGCATCCTCCTCGGTCATGCCATCGGTCGGCTTCTTGTTGTCAGCGCCAAGTCTTTGCGTCTTGTCGCCGTCATCTTGCTCATAGCGGAGACCGAAACTCGATGTCAACTGTTTAATTTGGTTCTCATCGAGTTTGGACCTCACCTCACCCAAGAGACGAGCGAAGTCAGGGCGAAGGTCGGGCGGCAAGCTTGAGACGAGGGTCCTTAACAGCAACCAAGCTCGTTCAGTGTTCAGCGAGTTGGCAATTGAATGGACCCGAGCCTTTACCTGCACCAGGTCGCCAGGATTATTGACCAGCTCTGAGATGATGGCTGCGTACTCCCGTCCCCAGTCGGTCAGGTGTCGTTCGTCGCCATGTTGGTACACTTCGAGTAGTGCCCAACGCAACTGCCAGTTCGCCTGTTCACGAGTGTGGTGTAGTAGCGAGAGTAGAGCGCCCTGCTCCTCGAGCGCTGCTCCCGGAAACCGCATACCAACAAGGGTTGAAACCCGGTCGAGGTTCCCACTCGTCGCCTGCGCGAACAACTCATCGAGGGTGCCACAACTCTGATGTTGGAAGTATCTAACCGCATCCAAGAAAAGCGAGCGACGGCAGAGTTGTCCTATGAAATTGCCCTTGTCGGCACGGATAAATCGTTGAAACGTCATCTCGCCCGTGGCACGTTCCAATAGGCCCGCGATTTGGGCAAGCGATGAAGCTTGAACGGGCGACGTTGCGGGTAGCGTCTCCAATGTGCCGGTCATCATGGACAACTGGTCTTCTTTGTACCAGCTTGGCCCCATCGAGAACGATAGCACTGATTTATAGGTTCTAAGCGCTTCCTCTGGCGCTTTCAGCCTGGCCAACAATGGGACAATCTGCAGAAGCTCTGGGACGAGCTCAAACCTGTTCTCCACGTTCGCCGCGACGTAGTCCCGCCAGAGCAATACTAGCGAGAAGACCTGATTTGCGTTCGGTCCTTCGGAGTCGTGTTCGATGAAGAGACGCAGCACTTCCTGGAGCGCCTTCCGAAATCCTTCGTTGTACAGACCAAGCTGTACGCCGAATCCGCTCTCCATTGCGTCGAGCAAGACCACTGCTTTCGTCGGGAAACAGTCAAGCACCAGCTTGGTGAGACGTCGGTACAGCTGAGGAACCAGGGTTTCGGGAATGAGGTAACTTGACTCCCAGTGGATACGCGATTCAAGCTTGAACGCGAAACAAGGCAGAAGTGCATCGGCCAAGAATGACCATACGGCTTGCAAACCAGCTGGGTCTTTTGCCGCATTGGCCCTCCTGCCCTTTCCGTCGCACCATGCTACGGCTCGTGCGATGACCTCAAGCGACGCTGCCCAATCACCGGTAGTCGGAATTTGCACGGAAGGCGCGGTATATCCGTTCTCAAGGAACCAGGATGCTCGAAGGCTTAGCATCGCACGTTCGAAGAGGTCTCCGTCAGGCTCGGCTCGATTCTTCTCGTAGAAGTGCAGTGTTCCGTCGCCTATATCTACACCTAGGGAGTACGTCTCGACGAGGCCTGGAGCCGCGCCCGCTTCAATCAGGGCATCTATGAATACGAACCGTCGGTCCTCCTGGAGCAGCGGCGCTCCGATAGCTCGTTCAACGTCCGAGAGTACGAGGTCAACCATTGTGCGCTTGAGCGGGATTCCATACTGCTCTGAATGCATTACGGCGTGTCCAAGGGTCTGCAGAAAGATAAGCAGTTGGTGGCGTAAATCTACGTCGGCCGGCAAATCGAAATCTAGGAAAGGTCGGTATGTGCCTTTAAGACAAAGCATCGCTCCCATCATCTCGCCGTTCAGCGCGCGAAGTACATCGTCGCCCTCGTCAGGCGAGAAATTACCATCCTCGCGGCGCAAGAAGCCTTCAACGATAGTTCGAACAAATCTGCTAAACGGTGGACTGCCACCTGCGGCATGCTCAAGCGAGTAAGCGTGCAGTCGAGAGTTAACTGTCCCGAGGAATTCTTGGATACTGCTACCATCCGAGAAAATCTTCTCAAAAACTGTATTTAGCTCACGTTGGACGAGGCCCAACACTTCTATAGCATGCTCAGGGCTGCCCTGCTGCGTCAAGGCATTTGCCACGGCGAAAGCTTCATCCGCCGAGACGACGAGGCGACCGTTGCGGACGACGTGCCGAAGGGCGCTATCAGTTTTTCCGAGTGAGATGAGCGCCAGAGCCACGAGCTCGGCTGACTGCACGAAGAGTGTGTTGTACCGAAAGGTGAGCCGCTGGGAGAGAAGAAGCAGGCGAATGATGTCGGTTGCTGTCCCTACACTGGCAGTCGCAGCAAGGGTCTCTTCAATATCCGCGAGCAGGACCTCTGGCTCTGCGCCGAGTAACACAGAGTCGTCAACCCACGCCTGCTGACAGCCTTGGATGGCCCGCAAAAGAGACTCTCGGCCGCCCCTCAGCCCGTGGTAGACCTTGTTTAGAGTTCCATAGTCGCCGCTTTCTCTTACGCCGCAGAAGCCTTCGAGACGCGCGTGCACCCATTCGCTGATGGTTGCCGTCTTGTGAACGATGAACTCTGAGAATGACGGATGATAAATCGCAGTGTTCTCGGGATTGGCAAGCAAATGCCGAACGCGCACGAGCGTGGAAGGGAACACTCCCGATTCGGCAGAGGTCAGTATGCCTGTCAAATTATTGGCCGGGATGCCCCAACGCAGACGCGCAATAATGCCAAGTAAATTAATGACTTCTGCGTTGGGCAGTAACTTGACCCAGATGGTCTCGTAATAGTCCTGAATGGAGCCGCTGAACACAGGTAGCTCAGCAATGTCACCCTGGGTGGCTCCGCTGTTAACTAAATCAGCCAGGTACATAAGGTAGAGCGGGTGTCCCAACGCTCGGTCGCAAAGGGCTCCCACGATTTCCGTAGTGGCCTTGTCCTTGTCAAGAAACTCGACACAAATCCCGTATTGAGTGTCGCGGTCCAGGTTGGGGAGGGTCAAGCGCTCCGCACCTTGGAGAATTGTCCCTAGGCTGCTGGCAATCGAATCTATCCCGACGCCGGTGATGACCACCACCAGGCCGTCAGGCACCTTTTGCGGCAGCAGATTAACGAATCGTTTTAGGGTCTCTTCGCTTGCAGCTGCTGCCTCATTTATGCCGTCGATAAAGAGCACGCCCACCTTTCCCGCCTTCACACTGCGCTTCGCCAAAGATTGGAATACCTCGTCGGTTTTCCCAATGAGCTCGCTGTACGAAAGCTCCATCAGTCTGGCTGGCTTACCCGTTGCCCTAATGGAGAGCAGTGAGTTTGCCCAATCGAAGAAAACCTCTGGTTGGGCCTGGTGCGCTGGAGTTGAGCCACGGGCGCGCTCAGTAAAATGGTACACGCCGAGCCTATCCAGCTCTGGTAACTCGGGCTTGAACTGTTGGCAATACATAGACTTGCCGACACCGTGCGAGCCATCGATAAAGACATATCCACCGCGCTTGTTGACGATGATAGATTCGAAGAGTGCATCAAAGGCTGGCCGCGTTCCGATTGGTCCCAGGTCTTCGTTGTCAGTTAGCTCCTCGGGTAACACGCCATTCGCCTGCAAGAATGGCTTCAGCTTCGAGAAGCTCAAGGCTCCGATGGCACTGTCTATGTTGAGTCGCAGCAGACCTTTGCAGGCGGCACCGACCATGAACGCGGAGCCGGAGAGCCCGTGGTAGTCCGAAAGATGCATTCCTGGCTCTACAGACAGGTCCAGGTCTACTCCATGCACCCGCTCGGGCAACACTTGCTGAATCACACCTCCGACGACGTGGCCCAGCTGAAGTTTTGCTGCCGGGTAGCCGAATGCGAACCACTTCTCGCCGGGACGTAGGCCATCGGTGTCAATGGGTATGGGTTCGACACTGAGCGGGGTAGATAGTTGCAGCAGGCAAATATCGAGGTCTTTGTCATGTGGCCCAACGGCTACCGTATGCTCAAATGCGGAAGAGCCAATTCCAAACCGAACAATGACGGGTTCGCCAGCATGTATTGCGGTTTCGACGCAGTGGTATGCCGTGAGGATGAGGTCCGCCGTGATAAGCCACCCGGTTCCCGAGTCCTTGCCAACCACTTGGCACGTGGCCTGCTTGATTTCCTCTTCAGTCATAGTTGCTCTCCCCCAGTTGAATCCAGTCGTTCTCAGCTACATGGACGCTGAAGGCTGCGCCGGTCTTCGATGTATGTGATTTAAGCTGCCTCGACGCAGCAGTTTCGTAATTGAAAAAAAGGTGCCTCTTGAATGGCGCTGGTCGGTCCACGATTTCGGCTAGTACCTCAAAGTCTGGATGGCCATGGCGGGTCCCATCGGATGAGATAAGGAAGCAGGGCGAGTCTGCAACCGATAGAAGGTCCACGCTTGTGTTGTGGAAGCTCCCATGGTGTGAGACCTTAATGGCGTCGAAGATGATGGGCTTGGTCGGCGCGTGAAGCGACCGCAGCTTTGCTACGACGTCTTCAGCCCAAGCATCTCCAAGGAAGAGAACTTGCTTGTTTTTCGTGGAGATGATGCACGTGATGGAGCTGCCGTTAGAGGCGGAGGTGTCTGGCGTGTAGACTTCTGCGAGTCGTCGACTTGCGTTGGTTGCTATGGGCGTGGCCTGAGGAAAGGAAGGGGGCGGCACGCTGGCGCACCACATCTCATAGGCATCGTCAGTGAGGTCGCTGGGCTGAGATGAACCCTTGTAATCAAGTTTTCGGAGCTCTTTCAGCCACAGGTTGCGCAGTTCTTCGAGACGGGCGGTCGTGGGCCCGATAACGCAGATAGTCACATCATTTGGCAAAGAAAGTACGTCACCTTCACTGATGCAGGTCGAGCCGTTCCCCGAGTTCCAGGTGTAGCCATGCTCTCGAAGGAGCTTGGCGAGTGAACTACCTTGTCGAGCGCTTATGGGGTTGGGCGAAGATGTCGGGGCCCTCTGAAAGCCACGGCGCCGAATGGCTTCGAGAACCATGCGGTCATGAAAGCCGTCAGGCTCTGCGGCCGGGGCAGGCAACGACCGTAGGCTGTTGTGCCAGACGGCGTCGACCTCAATGCCTCGTTTGGCGGGAGTGCCGTTGTGCGAGAAGAACTCCAGAAGGCCGCCGATGTGGTCGGCGTCGATGTGCGTGCAGACGACAAGGGCAAGCCGACCTCCACCCTTTGCAAGCTGCGCCAAGTCCGTAGCAATGAAGTTTTGGTAAGTACTCGCGAAGCCAGCATCAATGAGGAGGTATGTACCGCCGGCGTCAACAAGGAAGGCATCGCCGTTCTTGGCGGTGTACATTTTCAGTCTAAACATGTAAGTGGGTAAGCCGGTTGGTGTTTCTACGTCAAATGTACTTATTCAGTGTGCACGGCCAGATGTGCTAGCTCCCAAAGCTTCTCGCTTTCGCATAGCACGCCGTTTTACGCGCTCTGGCTTGCGGTGCGTTCCTGGGTGCGCCCGAACCTTCAGAATATTTGGTCAGAATTGCTGTCACCCCCTAGTATACTTGTTCAGGTTACCACGACGGTGCTCCGCAATGGTCATCACTGCGGCTCGTCGCATTTGCTCCATGAAATCATCACCGTCGTAGATAGACTGCTCTGTTGCGATAGAGAGGACAGGTCTCCTGGCGCGCGGCCCGTAGTATCTCGTCGACTTTTCCGTCGGCCGCTGCCGTTGCTGCGACCTCATCATGAATCGCAGTGTGCAAGGTTCTCTCTCTACGGTACGGTTCGTTCGACATCGTCATGTTTTCGGGTTTGTGACATCAGTGCGCTTTAGTCAGGGCCAAAGCTTCGCCGAAAGCTTGATTCCCTTCGGTCCGCAGTGCCTCCGTCGTCGCTCCGATATGCCGTTGGGGAGCCACTGCCGAGCAACGACGCCAATGACTCTAGGATGCAAACGGCCCCACAAGAAGCGGGGCCGTTTAGGAATTTCGACAACATAAGAGTCTAGGGTTTGACCGGTCCGTTAGCAGGATGCGGCCAATTCCAGTTGGTGTAACCGTTGGACGTGCCAAAGTTGAAGCACTGAACAGCATCCTCAACGCTGCGGGCAGCACTAGGGGCCACCGGCTTCTGCTTCGGGGCAGCTGCTAGCGTCTCGCGAGTGCGGTATTCGCCGCGGGAATTTTTGATTGCGTCCATTTAATTGCTTTTTATGAAGTCTCAAATTGACTTGGAAGTGGCGTTTTTCACACAATTAGCCCTAATATTATTGTACACGCCATTTTTGTTTTGTTTTTCTGCAATCGAATCACCCTTGGGGTCAACAGTCAGTATGCATTCCAGGCCGTCAGACACCTTGAGCCAGGTTCTGGTTCCATCAGGCTGAACGTCATATCTCCAGTCTAGTTCGGGGCCGTCGATTTCCGAAAGAGCGTTGGTAATCTCAAGCACTGAGCCGTACCGGTCGTCCTCGGCCGGCGCCAGGCACTTTACGACGATAGTCCGTAGACGTTGCGGAATCTGTTCTGGAAACCTTTTTCGGTCGGGGAAAGTACCGTTTGTAACGGCTGCGACGAACAAGTCACCCCGAGGCACGCCGCCTGGGAAGAACGCGTCCCATTGCTCATGGAAAGCCTTTTCTCCGACACACATTCGATAGAGTGTAGCACCCACTTGGTAGATGTCATGAGCGACGGTGAAATCGGCCTTGCGTGCGAGTCGCTCCGGCGGCGTAATTTTCTGGTACGAGATGTCTTGTCTTGCGACGCCCTCTGGCGTCATTTGTTGCGCCAGACCGAAGTCAGATACCAACGCCTCGCCACGTTTTGACAGAAGTATGTTATCCGGCTTGATATCAAAGTGAATCAGCCCTTTGGTGTGGATGTTGTGCAGTCCGCTCAGGAACTGAACCGAAAGGCGCACAATTTCTCGAACCGTGAGGAAGCGATTGTTCAATAGAGCCTTGAGGGAGCCTTTCTCGAAATACGGCATTGCGATATAGATGTAGTCTTTGTCCTCGCAAGCGTAGTGGACAGGCACGACGTTGGCGTGTTCACTTTGGTAAAGGATGCTCGCCTCCTGGAAGTACAACGCTTGGTCAGGCATTGTTAACTTGGCGATTCGCTTGATGACCAATTCGGCGTTGAGTTGGTGGTCTTTTGCAAGAAACACCGTAGAGTTCTTCCCCTCCGCGCCAATCTCTCGGATGGTCTCGAATGCAAGTTCTGCTCTGTTGTATGGCTTAAGCATTCAACGCTCCAATTGCAGTCAATATCGCCTCTTTCTCTTCTGGTCCGTGGGTCGCCCAGTTGGCCACCGCTTTGAACTCCATCTCGTTGCTTATGTACTTTTTGAAATCGGTTCGTGGGATGCCGAGACGGGAGGAGATTGCCGCGATTTGCCCGCAGTAGTAGTCGGATACCGTGCTACTTGCGAACGCCTCTTGAATTACTCCTTCCAACTGAATTCGCTCGTGCGATGGCCGCTGCGCGTTGCTCTCTGTAATACGGATGCCCGCCTTCTCGACGTCGTATTCACGAATAACGTCGAGGATTGTGTTGCGGATGTACTTCAGAGCTTCCGGAGCCGTGAGCGCCTTCGGCACTCCGATAGCGTCGACGGAGACGATTTCGCGTGTCGCCCCGTCATAGATTACGTACGTTACCGCGCGCGGCGACACACGAATACCAATTGCATTCATTTATTTCCAATCAAAATTTTGTCACGTTGTCACGTGCCAATACACATGCGGGCCACGACGGGAAATTATCTACTACCTCAAGTACCAGACACGATGAAAATTTTTTAACGCTTTTTTGCCGACCGCTCTGGTTTGAGGTAGAGATTGAACATGAAAACATGTACGGTAACCTCGCGCACCGGGTCTTCCGCGGATTTGAATACGTAGCGCCACTCGCCGATGCGGCCGGTCTCCTTCGCTCGAAGGAAATTAGGGTGTGTCGGTAAAGCGCGCGCTACCGTGCCCTGAATTTCCGAGAAACCTGCAACATCTTTATTGAAAATTACCAGAGCTGACTTGCAATCCCGCCAAGTAACATAATCGAGTAGCTGGTTCAGGGCCTCCAGGAGAATCTTCTCTCCGCCCCAAAGCTTGCACTCGCCGACGAACGCTGCTCTGGACTCTTCCTCGATACGGATATCGGTTTTTCCGTACTTCCGGAATGTTTCGCCAGTCGCTCGCCCCTCAAACAGTGCATTTAGATGGGAGAGCACATTGTCTCGAAGTCCCTCTTCGCCCAAGGACTTGTACGTCTGCGGCGCGCCCTCAAACGATGCGCCGGCATGGCGGATGATGCTGAGAACGTCCTCGAACATTTCGGTATTAATGGCCGGTTCCGGTTTGAAACCAGTTGCGGCAGGCCGCGGCAGCGGGCGCGCAATCCTTCGAGCTACCTCGATTGGGCGAAATTCAGGCATCCCCGATTTCTTCACCATCGGTATATTGAAAACCGATGCGAGAACGTTAAGTTTTTCCAACTCGGCTCTGCGCCGGTCGATAGCTCCACGAACTAGCGTTGGAAGCTCGTTGTGGTATGCCGAGAGCATGCCACCTTGCGCTTGGATTATTTGCCGAATTCGAGTTATCTCAGAGTCGAACGCTTGCTTATACCGCGCCGCATCAGTGTTGCTCGTGTTCGCGAGCTGAATGATAAGCGAGGAGCTTCGTGGGTCAATGGTGCCGACGGATACAACGCTGAAAAACATATTTGCTTTCAGGTGCCACAGTCTCACATCACCCGTGTACGGGATGTAGAACGTGAGCTCATGACCTGCTGCAAATGTTCGCCCAGAGTCCCTGGTCGCGTAGTCGAAACGACCCGTAACGTCAACGCGCGCCTCCTGCTGGTCCATTGTCGTGTGTTCTTCGAGGAGCTGCAATGGCTCGATGTGGTGCTGAGCAGTTAGGTGTTCGACCAGGGTATCAATCGATGTCGACAGGAATTGGTCGCGAGGGAGCAGCGATACCGCCTCGGTAGCTGCGGCCCGAGCGTCGTCAAGCGTGGAACTGAGGTCGCCGTCATGGAAAAGATAATTGCGGTTGGTTTGTCGCATATTGGTCTCAAGGTGTTGTTCGATTGCCGGGCGACATTGTTTTCAGCCTTATAACGGATTGATTTTATATTGCTTTATTGAATAAGCCCATACCGGCAACGCTCTTCGACGCCAGTTACTTTTTTAATATGATGCTTTCCCGCCAGATTAGCGGAGGCATCGCACGTGCCGTGCGAGCTTTGCAAGCTATTCCACCGCTGGGTCCAGCCCGCCACCTACGTCCGTCGTTCGCGGCCCTATTGCGTCACGAGACGAAAGCCACTCGCCCGTCGGTGTGTAAGAGCATCACGGCGCGACGGAGGCTTTGAGAGTCGCCCGTGAATTCATTTATCTGGAAACCTAAGGTACTTAGGAGGGACGTTCGGAATCAACCACACGCCGTTCTCAGCACATCTGAATTGATAGCCATCGTGGAGCAATGGGTATGTCTCGACAGTGAGTACAACAGCGGTACCCCGTCGCGCACCCACCTCCGCTGCGGTTTGTTTCGTCGCAGACAGATGTACGTCTCGCCGCGTTCCTGGCAGCAGACCTTGCCGGCGAATCGATGCGATAAACTTTTGCACAGTACCGTGAAATAGCACCGGAGGCGGGGTTTTCACCGGAAGCTTCAGGTCAACATCGACAGAGTGCCCTTGTGCCGCGCGGATACGCGTCCGGTCCTCACTCAACGAAAATCGCTGCTTATCGTTTTCGACCACTATTTGCATCAGCTCGTCATGAGTGAGCGCGACGCCGGCACCCGCTGATTTCAAGAGCAACTCAGCAACGTCAACCCATCCCCGTTTATCAATTTCTAGGCCAATAGCGTCTGGGCGGTGCCGCAGCCAGCGGGATAGCAACTTGCTCTTCTGTTCCAACGTTGTCATTTTATTTCTCGCTTTCAATTCATAAACGCGTCCTGCATTTTTCGGAATTCACTTGGAGCTGCGGCTGTTGCCGCCCGGCGAACAGCTCGAACTGCTGTGGCAGGAGAACAAGGCCGCGCTACCGGACGGCTAGATAACCTTGTCACGCCTCACTCGCGCCTGTCGGAGTATCTCCTCGACTCTGGCATCTTCTTCAAGTGCGCGGAGGACCTCCGCCTCTGTGAAATTGGGCAGAGCAAAAAGATGGGCTACCGTCGAAGTTGACCTCGCGACGTTTGTTACCGCATCAAGGGGAACTCCGGCGCACAGGGCCTCGAGCATTATCGCCAGCGTTGCGGTGACACCAGGTTCAACGAGCGCCAGGTATGGGTTGGTTGGCGCAACCAATTGGTGCCGGCGGTCTTCTGGCCATCCGCGCTGGTCGTCATCTAATGCTATCCAGCGATTGAGTCCCCGTTCCTCCGCATCGAAAGATATGGTGCCAAATCGAGTTGGCGCTGGAAATGTAGCGGCACCAATGACGCGCTCTTGAAGTGCGGGCGATAACCGCTTTAACGCGTTCTCATACCCGAATGCACGTACCCAGGATGTCGCTAGCACAATCCGCAAATCAGGGTGTGGGTACAAAAGGAGCTCGAGCAGCGAAACGTACCGAAAAAGAGGTTCATCGGTTGGCTTGCCACGCACATACACCCTCGGGTGCAGAGGTTCTTCAGGCGTAACGCGGACATCTGCTGGATGTAAAATGCCGTCAAAATCGAGATAGAGTACAGGGTTCATGACTGCCAAAGATATGGGCATTGATGACACAGTAAGGACGCGCTGGCGTCCGGGGTGCTCGCAGATATAGGGAGGATTTGCAGTCAAAAGCTAGCCTAAACCTCTATCGGTTACGACGTCCGTTGTGCTAGGAGAATTGCTCTGGCGCGGTCCAATTGAACTCCTACGAACCCAACCCATTCATCGCAGAGCACGGTGTGCTGCTCCAGGACCGAGCCGACCAGAGTGCGGCCACTCGAAAAATCGTCGAGGATGACGTACGCGAAAGGTCTCGGGGAGCCGTTTGCCCTCAACCAAGCCACGATATCTGTAACACGAAATGAGCCCACTTCGGTTGCGCTCCGCCAGCGTGAATGTAAAGAAGCAGCAACGAAACCTAGGCCCCCGCGAATGAGTACGTCCTGAATTTCGTCGCGTGACATATAGGTCGACCACGATGAACTGATTACGTAACGAGGTTCGAACTCGTGGTGCAGCCGCGCTAGGTTAGCCCTCAGTTCTCGATGAAATACGTTTTCCCAAAGCTCTGTGGCCAGATGCGGTTTGCCGGACCTGAGCGCTGCCAGGACCACTGCTGACGTGTAGTCAGGGTGGATAGCAATGACATCGTCGAAATCGAGAAATACCAGCGGCTTCACAGCTCTCCTTTGATTCGGTTTTTACTGTGCGTCGGCGCCAGAGCCGCTTCTAAATATCGCTCCGCCGGGATGGCAGCCGCATCGTGCCTGACCTGTTACTTCATTCGAGTGCTATTGTTCGTTGCGACCCGCGCCTTGAGTTCAGCAATGCGCTGCGCTGCCGCGCTGCAATCAGCCGCGAACATTTTGCCTTGAGCATCAACCTGGTAGAAGGGATAGCGGCTAGTGAAATACAGCGATGCATTGCTACGGCACGCAGTATCCATAGTGAAGTCCATAACCAGGTAGCGACTCACGTACTCGTTAAGGCGAGGGGCGACGCTAGTGCCTGCAGGCCCCGCTACTTTTTGCGCATCAGGCGTTTTCGCGTCCCGTAGCGACTTCAGGGTCGCTGTCGCGCCGGGGCTAAATGTGCTGTTCGCCCATGTCCCGACACTGATGGGCATGCCCGTACCATCTACATTGGCCAACGCGTAGCTACTCTGAGCTGCGGCGCCGACAGCCTTGACCACCGCCAGGGCAGGCAAGTCCAGCATCACGCCGAGGTACTCCAGCCCATTCAACAGTTCTTGGCCTTGCAATGATTGGGCACCGTAATATGTCGTGTCGCTCTTGACCGCCCCTTTCAACACATTCAGGTATACCGACTTGTCCTGCAGGAAAACGACGTTTGCAACATCTAGTTCGAGCAGGCGCTGCATACCCTCGACGAATGCGTTGGCCAATGTCGCGCCGCCCCGTGCGCTCGATGTCATCGCGTTAGCCGCGATATCGGTTAGCGGGCTAATTTTGAAGTTGTTGTACTCAGTTGTCACGAACGGCGTTATCAGCTCCAGCGAACCACCGGGTTGAATAGTGTTGTCTGCAGCGCGGGCTACTGTTCCGCCGACTGCCACGAGGCGTACCGGACCCAGCGGTGCGGCAGTTGCTGTGATAACGAACTGGCCGTTGACATCCGCAGTGGCCGGGGCACCTAACGCCGCACCAGAGCTGCCATCAGCCTGCACGCTATACGCGGTCACGGAAGCGCCTACATACGCGGTGCCTAGAATAGTCTGGGTAGCCACGCCCGGTGCAGCGGTGCCGGTCAAAATATTGGTTATGGTCGTAGGCGTCGCCGTTACTGGCGGCGCCACCGTTGCCGGTGGCGTGGACGGGCCCGCATTGCTATTGGAACCTCCACCGCCGCATCCGCCAATAATAAGCATAGCGGCTGTTACTGAAATTTTTTGTAGAGTTTTCATTCTTTCCCTAAGTGTGGACGAGCGAAGCCCCTTGCGGGCAGGTATAAAGGTTGTATCTGGATTCACAGGTGAAAGCCTGATTCAAATGGGGTGACTGCTGTGCACACAGGGCTAGCACCCCTCTGGTTTCCAGTCCCATCTGCCACTGCTGGGGTCGTGACAATACGGCGCTTGAAACCTCTGCGTGCAGCCGTTTTCAAACGTACGAACGCAGTCGCCGTTATTGCACTGGTAGGTAGACCGAACTGTTCGCCCTGGTGGCGGACCGCACTGCGGTTTCGGCTCCCGTTTTGCCTCATTGCGCTGGCTATATCCAGCCTCGTCCCACCAACTAATGATGTCCGTGGTCTGACAATTCCCCATTTTTTGTTGCTCGCATTGGCGAAATGCCCGGTCCACGGCATCTTGTTGCGTATCGAGGCCTGTGCTGAGATTACAGCCCGCCGCGCCGCATACTATCGCTCCGCCCCCGAACCCTTTTTGCCTATGCATTACGGCGCACGCTGCCGCCTTTTTAGTGAGGCCGCGTTGTTTTGCTGCGGCTCTACATCCTTTTACGGCGGCCAGGTCCGCTTCTGTTTGAGTTTGGTAACCCCACGCCGCGTAAAGCGTACCGTGTGGTGTCCCGTCAACCTGCGCAATGGCGGTGTAAGCATGACTGACCGGCGGCAAGAGGGTGGCAACTAATAGCAGCAGATGCCGCCAGGCTCGCATAACGAACGTGTAATTAGAGTGAGCTTCGTCATGCAGTGTCATAGCTTTAACCTCAGTTTAGGTGTCCGCCTTCGGAATTCCTTTACAGCCAGTAGCACACGTTCAAGCACCTGTTCGCGCGTTACGGCGCCACCGTGTCGCGCTGTAGTCGCTAGAATTTTTAACGGCGTCTGGTTGTCCAAGTCTGGGTGTCCGGTCGTAAAAAAGCGAAATTTACGAATTCCATCAATGCCAAGCAACGCTTCTGAGACAGTGGTAAGAGAAGCCCAGTCATAGTGCGATTCAGCGAAAAAAGCAGGGTAATAGTCCTCGCCAAAGACACCCTCAACCCAGTGCGGCATCGTGAAGATTTTTCGTTCACGTACCAACTTGAGTAAGTGAGCTTCAGCGGTGCCGGTCCGAAGGCAAAGCTCAGTTGCGGTGATTAAGGTTCCATCGTCGATTGAGGTACCCTGACTTTTTCGGACACTCTTGTTTGGCAAACTTCACCAACTGGAGAACATATGAAACGCTCAACAACATACACGCCAGAGCTTCGAGAAGAAGCAGTAAAGCTGG